>CAYPEL010000172.1:0-5387 GCA_964409635.1 uncultured Gammaproteobacteria bacterium
ATTACCCGACAGATCATTTACAGACCGTCGGCAGCAAGGAGGCTGCCGCCGAGCGGACAGGGATGTATTCACAGCGTGTCTGTAAATGATCTGTCGGGTAATCAACGTACGTATTAGTATTAATCCTGGTGATCATCACGGGTCATAACAAACGTCTGGTTACGGCCATTTTGTTTAGCAACGTACAAGGCCTCATCCGCACGCACAAACAATGTCAGCGGACTGTCTCCTGATTCATAGGCGCTGATGCCCGCACTGATTGTCATTTTGATATCGATACCAGAACAATGGCTGGGTGTTGTTTCGATATTTTTACGGATTCTTTCGGCCAGCAGGCTGGCGCCTTCCAGCCCAGTCTCGCGCATCAGTACTACAAATTCTTCGCCGCCGTATCTGAACAGTAAATCACCGTCGCGAATACAACGGGCAGCGGTATTGGCTACGATCTTGAGCGCGCAATCACCGATGATATGCCCATATTGATCATTTACTCTTTTGAAATGGTCAATATCTAGCATGATCAATGCGCAGCTGGACTGGTGCCTGCCCGCATGGCTCAGTTCGCGCCTGAGTACTTCATCCAGCGCAGCGCGATTACCGATGCCGGTTAACGGATCTTTTTGCGCCATTTGCAGGGCATCACGGTAGAGCAGAGCATTGCGTAATGGATAGAGCAGGCTGCACAACATGTGCTCGATTGTTTCCAATTCTGTTTCGGTAAACACAGTTGATCTGCGTAAAGCAATTTTGCCCAGAGATTCGTCACCCAACGGCAAGCTGTAAGTGCAGCTATGGCGTGCCTGCTTACCGGTTTTTATATCGATACCGATATCGCTGTTTAGGTATCGCAAGCCAGCATGTGGCACCAGCGCTTTGAGTTGTTTGCTGAATAGTCGGATTAGCCGCTCTAAATCTAACGTTGTCTGCAATGCCAGGGTTAGCTGTAACCTTTCCTGACTGAAATCTACTTGCGATACAACCTTAAGACCCGCTATGGGATTTAGCGGGTTCGGTTTGTCTTGCTTCGTAAACTGTACTGATTTCATCATAGCGGCATAGAAAATTGTTAGGTTGTCCTGGTTAATGCGAAAACCATGCCAGTAGAGTGCAATATTTATAAATAGTATTAAAAATCAATATGATATATAAATGCCAGCGTTGGAATACAAATGCTTGTCAGAATTATGACGGCAAATTTGGCAATAGATTGCCATCTATATGTCATTGTTTTGCTACTTGAATATTATCTTATCACTGCTCACTATGAGCACACTAGTAACGAAAATAACAGAGGTCTGGAGCATGACGGGATTGCTGATTCGAGTGTTGATTTGTGTGACGACAGTTTTAATTTTAGGCTGTGACAGGCCACCTGAAACGGAAACAGTACAGACGCCGGTCGCGGAACTGAATCAGGGATTAGTCAATCCAGGCTATGAGGAAAAGCCGGATTGGTTTAAAGCCTCGTTTCTGGATATTCGTGAAGATATTCAGGAAGCCAGTCAAGCAGGGCGCCGGGTGTTACTGTATTTTTACCAGGATGGTTGCCCGTACTGTAAGAAACTTCTGGATGTAAACTTCAGCCAGCGGCAGATTACGGATAAAACCCAAAAATACTTCGATGTCATTGCAATAAACATCTGGGGTGATCAGGAAGTTTATGACCTCACTGGTAAGGCGACTACCGAGAAACAGTTTTCCGAAGCGCTCAAAGTAATGTTTACCCCGGCCTTGTTATTTTTAGATGAAGGGGGCGATGTGGTGATACGTTTAAATGGTTACTACCCGCCGCAAAAACTCGAAGCCGTTATTGACTTCGTTGGACAGCATAAAGAGAAGGAAAGTGACTTCCGCGAATACTGGGCAAGCCATGCGCCGCCGTCGACAATGGGTATTTTACACCAGCAGGATAGTTTTATTCAGCCGCCTTATAAGCTTGCGACAAGAACCACAGATAAACCTTTGGTGGTGATGTTCGAACAAAAAGATTGTGCGGCCTGTGACGAACTGCATATGGATATACTCGAGCGAAAACAGAGCCGTGAGTTACTGAATCAGTTCGATGTGGCCTTACTGGATATCTGGTCAGATACTGCAATAGAAGCACCTGATGGCAGCCAAACAACAGCCGCAAAATGGGCTAACAAGCTGAAAATATACTATACGCCGAGCATGGTGATGTTCGATAAAAACGGCGCTGAGGTGTTTAGAACCGAGGCTTACCTGAAAGCCTTCCATATTCAGGCCGCACTAGACTATGTTCTATCCAGCGCCTATCTTGAACAACCACATTTCCAGCGTTTCATCCAAGCGCGGGCAGCTGCACTGGAAGCACAGGGTATTCACATAGACTTGATGCAATAGCGGCGTGCCTACCCACCCAGCGGGAAGGCGTATAGACCAGTAGTACTAAACACTACGTTGATTACCCGACCGATCATTTACAGACACGCTGTGAATACATCCCTGTACGCTCGGCGGCAGCATCCTTGCTGCCGACGGTCTGTAAATGATCGGTCGGGTAATCAACGTACGCATTAGTAAGTTAGGATACAATTGCTTCATGTTGCAATTTAACGATCTGGCGCTCAGGCGCGGCGTACGTTTACTCTTTGAAAAAGCCAGTTTTCAAATACACCCCGGCCAGAAAGTAGGCCTGACCGGCGCTAATGGTTGCGGTAAATCCAGCCTGCTGTCACTGGTGTTAGGCGAATTACATCCCGATCAGGGTGATTTTCTGCTGCCCAGAGATTGGTTAACCGCGCATGTAGCACAAGAAATGCCGGCTGGACTGGGCCAGGCGATTGAGTATGTGTTGGATGGTGACGCTGAATTACGGAAAATCGAGCATGGCATTAAAGCCGCCGAATCCAGGAATCAGGGTGAGCGTCTTGCGGTTTTACACGCCCATTATGAAACCGCAGGCGGCTATGTTGCCCGCAGCCGCGCCGGACAATTACTCAATGGACTGGGTTTCAAGCCTGGTGATGAAGACCGGGCTGTCAAAGAGTTTTCAGGCGGTTGGCGGATGCGCCTGAATCTTGCGCAAGCGCTGATGTGCCGGTCTGATCTGTTATTACTGGACGAGCCAACCAATCACCTGGATCTGGATGCGGTGATCTGGCTGGAAAACTGGCTATGTAATTATCCCGGAACCTTATTGTTGATATCACATGACCGCGATTTTCTGGACCGTGTAACCAGTCATATAGCGCATATGGAACAGCAGCGCATTACACTCTACACAGGTAATTACACGGCATTTGAACGGGTACGCGCCGAGCGTCTGGCGAACCAACAGGCGTCCTATGTAAAACAGCAGCGCGAAATCAGCCATATTCGTTCCTATGTCGATCGGTTCCGCGCCAAGGCGACAAAAGCCCGGCAAGCACAGAGCCGTTTAAAGGCATTGCAGCGTATGGAACAAATCGTACCGGCTCACGTTGACTCACCGTTTCATTTTTCCTTTCGGCAACCGGAAAAAGTGCCCAGGCCCTTATTGCAGCTAAAAGCTATTTCAGCAGGATATGCTGCGTTAACAATATTATCGCAGTTGAATCTCACTTTGTCGCCCGGTGACCGGATCGGTTTATTAGGGCGTAACGGTGCAGGTAAATCAACGCTGATTAAAGTGCTGGCAGGGGAGTTGGCCGTACAGCAGGGCGAGTGGTTGTCCGCAAAGGATCTGGCTATTGGTTATTTTGCCCAGCACCAAGTCGAACAGTTACAGCCGCAACACTCACCGTTGGATCATTTAAAACAACTCGATCCAGCTGCGCGGGAGCAGGAGCTGCGTGACTTCCTGGGCAATTTCGGATTTTCCAACGACCAGGCGCTATCGCCGGTGGAGCCTTTTTCGGGAGGAGAAAAATCCCGCCTGGTGCTGGCCTTGCTGGTTTATCAAAAGCCAAATTTATTGCTGCTCGATGAGCCCACCAACCACCTGGATCTGGAAATGCGTCAAGCACTGGCGCTTGCCCTGCAGGATTTCCCGGGCGCAATTGTGTTGGTCTCGCATGACCGTCATCTACTGCGGATTACCTGTGATCAGCTGCTCTTGGTGCACGACGGGTCGGCGGATGAATTCCCGGATAGCCTGGACGATTATCCGCAATGGCTGGTGGCGCAGGCAAAACAGGAAGCCATTAAACTAGCGGTAACAAGTACCGAAAACACTGCTGCAGCAAAAAAACAGAAAAAACGTCAGGAGGCGGAGCTGAGAAAACAGCAACAGCCGTTACGAAAAAAAATAACCGCAACCGAGAAGGCTATGGAGAACTTGCTGCATCGAAAAAAAGAGCTGGAAAGCCACCTGGCGGATTCTGAAATATATACCGATGAGAATAAACCAAAGCTGAAAATACTGCTGGCTGAGAAATCAGATATTGATAAGCAATATGCTGATCTGGAAACAGACTGGCTCGAAATTAATGAACAACTGGAAAATTTGCAGAAGGTGGGCTAAAGCAATCGCTCCTACAGTTTTTTGCGATAGTGAAAAAAAAGAAACGCATTAATCCTGGATACTGAATTGCTGTCCGGACATACCCAGACTATCAGCGCAAAGCAAGTATAAATAGGGTAAAACAACGTCTTCCACTTTCGCTATTTTCGCTGGATTTTCACCCGGATAAGCCAGACTGCGCAGGCTGGTCGCTACCGGCCCAGGATCAATACTGTTCACCCGGATTTTGGTATTGGTTTCCACCTCATCGGCCAGAGTTTGCATCATACATTCCAGGCCTGCTTTACTGACGCCGTAAGCACCCCAGTAGGCGCGGCCATGGCGTCCGGCGCTATCAGAGCTGAATACAATTGACGCATCGCCGCCGTTCATCAATAAGTTCAGGCAGGAGCGCGTGAGCACAAAGGGTGCGTTCAGATTGACCTGAATAATACGCAACCAAAGCTCGGTTTCGAAATGCGCCGTTGGAATCAGCGCGCCGAGCATAGCGGCATTGTTGACCAGGCCATCCAGGCGGCCAAATTCTCTTTGAATGGTGTCGGCCAGATCCAGATAATCCTTTTCGGCGGCGCCTTCCAGATTCAATGGGTAGATGGCGGCTTGCGGATAGCCCGCCTGTTCTATCTCATCGTAGATCTTTTCCAGGGCGTGAATATTCAGGTCGAGCAGAATAACCGTCGCACCGAATTGTGCACAGGCTTTTGCACAACCGGCTCCAATACCGTTTGCGGCACCCGTGACCAGGATGACGCGATTCTTTAAGCAGTTGGCAGCGGGTTGCCAGTCAGCGGGAATTTTCATCGCGACAGTTTATCATGTTAAATATACCTCTCGCACTCAAGAATGCTCCGTTTAGAGTGCGTAGATTGTTGTGAAGCGCAAGGCGCAAAGACGCCGTAATAGCAGGCTATTGCAAGGCTTT
>CAYPEL010000173.1:0-5367 GCA_964409635.1 uncultured Gammaproteobacteria bacterium
GCCCCGTAACGGCACGATGGCCTGGAATTCACGGTCACGCGCCTGCTTCGCTGAACCACCGGCAGAATCCCTCGACCAAAAACAATTCACTGCGGGCTATATCGCTGGATGAACAATCGGCCAGCTTACCCGGCAAAGCAGGCCCGCTGGTTACCTTTTTACGCACCACTTTCTTGCTGGCGCGCTGTCGGCTTTGGGCGCGCTGAATGGCCAACTGGGCAATTTTCTCCCCCGTCTCGGTATGCTTGTTTAGCCAGAGTCCCAGCGCGTCCTTGACCACACCGGACACAAAAATGGCACATTCGCGTGACGACAAGCGCTCCTTGGTCTGGCCGGAAAATTGCGGATCGGCAAGTTTCACAGAAAGGATATAGGCGCACCGTTCCCAGACATCTTCCGGCGCAATCTTCACGCCGCGCGGTAACAGGTTCCGGAAATCACAAAACTCGCGAATGGCTTCGGTCAATCCCATACGCAGGCCATTGACGTGGGTACCGCCTTGCGCCGTCGGGATTAAATTAACGTAACCTTCATTGACCAGTTCGCCTTCTTCCGGCAACCACAACAGCGCCCATTCGGCTGATTCATGTTCACTCGAAAAGTTGCCGGTGAAGGGCTCATCCGGCAGGCATTCAACATTACCCAGGGCGTCTTTTAGATAGTCTATCAATCCATCCTGGTATTCCCAAACATCC
Organism: uncultured Gammaproteobacteria bacterium; assembly: GCA_964409635.1. Lineage (GTDB taxonomy): Bacteria > Pseudomonadota > Gammaproteobacteria > DSM-19610 > DSM-19610 > CAYPEL01. Next base: position 696 of record CAYPEL010000173.1, read on the forward strand.
TGATCACCGCTTTTCTCGTCCTTAAAACTTACCCGCAGTCCAGGACACAACACGGCCTTGGCGCGCAACACCTGGCGTAGCCGGGTGAGGGAAAACTTCACCGAGTCAAAATATTGCTTGTTAGGCCAAAAACGCAGAGTTGTCCCCGTATTCTGCTTACCCACCTTACCGACTTCATCGAGTCCCGCGGTTTTTTCACCCTGCTTGAAAGCAAGATTATATTCCTTGCCACCCCGCCTGACCCAGACTTCCAGGTGTGTCGACAGGGCATTCACCACGGATACACCCACGCCGTGCAAGCCACCCGAAAACTGGTAATTCTTATCTGAAAATTTGCCGCCAGCGTGTAGCCGGGTCAGAATGACCTCGGCGCCGGAAACGCCTTCATCCGGATGAGTATCCACGGGCATACCACGACCGTTGTCGCTGACTTGCAGGGAGCCATCTTTAAAAACAATGACATCAATTTTACTGGCATAACCGGAAATCGCTTCATCAACACTATTATCTATGACCTCCTGGGCGAGGTGATTAGGGCGGCTGGTATCGGTATACATACCCGGCCGCTTACGCACTGGATCAAGCCCGCTAAGAATCTCGATAGAGGCGGCATCATAATTACTGGACATTGGTTACTCTTCCTGCTGATCTTGCAATAGGGCTGGCTGATCACTTTTCAAGCGTTTGATGAGCTTATCGACTGGCTTCTTACCGGTTGCTGGGCAAAGATAGCGTTGCCTTAAAACATGCCGGAATCGCCCCATAGCCCGCGGCACAATACGCTGCCATTGTGAATCGCGAACCGGCTTAAAAACACCTGCAGAACCATAGGCGTATCGCCGGTACGTTTTATCGCTGCAATCGATGGCCTCATAGGAAACATTCAGCCCAGCATCGACCGATTTCAAAATTGCGGTATACCGTACCACACGCGACCGATCCACGCTGATCGAAGCCGGATCGATCCATAAACTGAATGGGAAATCACTTAACCCCAGGCTGACCTCAAGTCTGTCTGCCTTCACCGGCCAGGGGGGCAAGATGACTGCAGACTCCGCAACCGGCTTTTTCTCCTGAAATTTGTACCAGCCTGGCTCATCATAAACATCCTCTTCGGATTGTGCGAACACACCACCGGTCTGCACCAGTAACAAAACCCCAGCCAACAACAAAAACTGCATAACGCTAATTTTCTCACCATGAAACCGGGCGCAGTTTACCGTTAAACAGGCCGTTGCGTCATTCTGAATGGTGCATTGCCGCCTGGCAGGACGATTCGCAACGAGAATTTCAGAAAAGCGGCCTTCACGTCAACCTGGAAAATAAATAAATATTTATATTCTTCAATAGATTAACTATCAATATGAGCGATGTACCCGCAGGGATCAGAGTGCCGTTGGTGCACTTTATCTTTCCCCTGGACGGCCGCTAGCAATTCAGCAGCTCTGCGCACCTGAGACATTTTGAATATCGGCTGCTGCTAAGTGTTTTCAGTACAAAAGGACTTTATTGGAACTTGCTACCCGCTATGAGCCGTCGCCAGCACACCCTCTTTCCAACACAATCAAAGCTTGTAATTGATGGCGGATTTATTGCGCTTGTATTAATTATTGTTGCTGCAATTTCCATCGCCTATGCCCAGATCTCCAGCAACTTGGCTCGAATTGATAAAATCGTCAACACACAGCACCTTAAAATAAATTTAGCCACGGCAATTTATTCGACTACACAAGAACGGCAGGAACAATTAATCCAGCTCCAGCACGCCAAGGATCCCTTTGTGCGCGATGCAGCTTTCCTGCAATTTACCGAACTCGCCAGTCAACACTTAAATGCCCGTAAGCAACTAGCAAAATTAATCACCGGAGAAAACGAAAAGAAAATGTTCGATAAAATTATCGAACTCGCCGGCCAATCTTCTCTTACTCATCGCCAGTTGATTGAATTGGTCAATAATGGGGAATTCGACAAAGCACACGATGCTTTGGTTGAACAGTCCTTCCCAGTTCATAGCGCACTACTGAAACAGACGCGGGATTTCCTCAAACACGAGCAATATATAACTGAACGTGAAATCAATCACGCGCGTGGTGATTTCCGTGACACGCTCGGTCTATTAGTCCTCATGCTCGGATTCGCGGTCGTCACCTGTATTTATATTGCTATCACCGTCACACGGCGGATTAAACGGGCAGATAATCTGCTTTTCGCCCAGACAACGCTCGAATCAATCGGTGATGCGGTCATTACAACCGATGCTGCGGGAAGAATTATTTATACCAATGGCAAAGCATTATCTTTACTCAAAACAAAGTCCAGTGAGGTAATAGGGAAAAAACTAAGCGATGCGCTCAATCACCATAATCAATGCCTCATACCGGATATAATAAATTCCGGGAAGCACATCATTCCCGGCAACAGTCTGTTTGGTGAAACCCGACTTAAGCTATCAGGCCATTCTGGAAAAGATGTCGAATACAGGGTGACACCGGTGCGGGACGAGAATAATAAAATTCAGGGATCTGTACTGGCCTTTCGCGATATTACCGAACGCAAACTGATAGAGGATGAACTCTACAACAGCCAGGAACGTCTCTCTCTGGTTTTGAAAGGCACACAGGATGGAATATGGGATTATAGCCTCGACACAGGCGAGATATATTTCTCACCCAGATGGAAAGAGATGCTTGGATTTGACGAGGCAGAATTCGAGGATTGCTTTACGGCGTGGCAGGCACATATTCATCCCCGAGATCTCGGTAATATACTTTTAAAATGGACAGATTGCATGAATGGGGTCAGCGATTCTTTTCAGATCGAATACCGTATGCGGTCAAAAAATAGCAGCTGGATCTGGGTCGAATGCAGAGGCCTCGCGCAGCTTGATGAAAATAACAAGCCTGTGAGATTGACAGGTTCGCATACGGATATCACCGCGCGTAAAAATGTTGAACAAGCCCTGTTTGAGGCTAAAGAACACGCCGAAGTCACACTGCAATCTATCGGTGACGCGGTGATCACCCTCAATAAGGACGGCAGAGTCGATTATTTGAATACAGTTGCAGAACAGTTGTGCGGCTGGTCATCAACTCAAGCGAGCGGCAAGCCGTTCGACGAAGTCATAAAAATGCACGATGAAAATGACGGCGAACCCATCGCTTTATCGAGCACGCTCCTGCAGCCGAAAGATGGGGATCCCGCAAAGATTTCACATGCTGTACTGATAAGCCGGGATAACAAAGAGCGTTGTGTGGAACATACATTCTCTCCGATCAAAGACCGGAAAGATAATACTGCGGGTGTTGTTATTGTGCTCCGGGATATAAGCACCGAACGCACACTGAAACAGCAACTCTACTGGCAAGCCACCCACGACAGCCTTACCGGGCTCGTTAACCGCTCTACGTTTGAAAGCAGGCTAATTGAAGCGATAGAAAGTGCGCGGGCATATCATGAAGAGTATGCGTTACTCTACATGGATCTGGATCAGTTCAAAATAGTCAATGATACTTGCGGCCATCTCGCCGGCGATGAACTGCTGAAGCAATTAGCCACACTACTGAAAAATAACCTGCGTGCAGCCGACACACTGGCCCGCCTGGGTGGCGATGAGTTCGGCATATTACTGGATCGCTGCCCCTTAGACGACGCAGTGAGCATTGCACAATTACTCAAAGACTCAGTTCGGGCATACCGCTTTGGCTGGGAAAATAAAACCTTCGAAATAGGCGCCTGTATTGGTGTTGTCCCCATCACTTCAACCTGCGCCTCAAAAGAACACCTGATGAGCGCAGCTGATGTTGCCTGTTATGCCGCTAAAGACCTGGGAAGAAACCGCGTCCAGCTTTACGAAGGCACTGATAGCGACCTCTGCAAGCGGCACGGAGAAATCCACTGGGTTACACGGATCTCTGAAGCCTTACAGGAAAATAAGTTTGTATTATACAAACAATTAATCACCAGTATTCGTGATGGCATAGATGAAGTCCACCATGAAATTCTGGTTCGCATGCTGGGTGATGATGGTAAAATCATTCCACCTGGCGCCTTTATCCCCGCGGCAGAACGTTATAACCTGATGCCGGCAATTGACCGCTGGGTCATCAGCAATCTGTTTAAGCTCTACTCGGAAAGTTGCAACCCGGTTTCTGCCAAGCACACCGCATCGGATCACCAAATCTACACCATTAACCTGTCAGGAACCTCCATCAATGACACCGATTTCCTTACCTTCGTGCGCGACCAGATCGCACACTACAATGTTCCAGCGGAAAACTTTTGTTTTGAAATCACGGAAACGTCGGCAATAGCCAACTTGTCAACTGCAACGGAATTCATTCATGAACTTAAGCGGCTGGGCTGCCTGTTTGCGCTGGACGATTTCGGCAGTGGCCTATCATCGTTCGGCTACCTGAAAAACTTACCCGTTGATTTTCTGAAAATTGATGGCCAGTTTGTCAAAAATATTGTCGACGACCCGATCGATGTCGAAATGGTGCGTTCTATCAATGAAATCGGCCATGTCATGGGCATGCGCACGATCGCCGAATTTGTCGAAAATGACGCCATCCTCAACAAGCTAAAAGAAATTGGCGTTGACTTCGCGCAGGGTTACGGCATTGCCAAACCGGAACCGTTTATTGAAACAGAACAGAGAATGACGGCCAGTTAA
>CAYPEL010000174.1:0-5343 GCA_964409635.1 uncultured Gammaproteobacteria bacterium
TCTGGCTGACATACTTGTTCCAGCCGCCTTCCTTGCCGGGTGCCATATTTTGCCGGTCCGCGTAAAGGAGGGTGGCCATGTCCGCAACGGCATTGGTGAAATTCATATTCGGGTTGACCGCGCAGTAACCTTCCAGCCAGCTGAGGATATCAGCCATACTTTTATCGCCGCGGATATCATAGGTGTTGGCGGCGGCTGTGTTGACTGCTGATAGGTACCCGGCGAGCCAGTCGTGGTACCAACGCTCGGTATGATCTCCCCGATCTAGGGCAACTAGATAGCTCGCGCAGTTTTCTGCACCTATGCCAAATACAGCAAATTGCTCATCAATATCCTTGGCGGTTGTTAATGAAGCACTAGCTAGTATTGTCAATACTAAGAGACTATTTATTAATGATTTCATCGCAGATATTGTCAAAGTTACCGATATATCCGTCTTGATCGGCTAGAAGTTAGGGAAGCTTGATGTCTACAACCGAAGATTGGTTCAGTCTGTCGGATATCTTGACAAACTAAATCGTATAGTACTAAAGAACTATAAAATCAAATTAATCTATTGATTCATAAAAGTAATATAAGCTTTTCTAAGATTTATCCACAGGTCTGAACTGTCGGTATTCTTGACATTACTTCGGATTCAAAATCTCGGCTTAATTTATAACCCAATGTATTTAAAAAGCATTTAAAAGTGAGCACGCTTATTGCACGATACTACTCGTGTTAGCATGCCCGTGGAGAGAGCGGGATGTACCTTTTGGTGTAGCAGCAGCTAAAGAGCTACATTTTAGTTCGCCAGTGCGCGCAAAAAGAATAGCTAAAATTTAGCTAAACGTAAGCAAAAATACTAATGATGTATTGCTCTAGGAGGAGTAGTAATGCAAACATGTAAAATTTTATCAACGTACATACTGGGTGCGCTTTTAATAGTTGCCCATAGCTTGGTAACTGCAGCACCGGTTGTATGTACCGCACCGACCTGTCTTCCAGACTTTTCTGCGTTCACCACAACGAAAACAGCCGCAATTCCTCGTATCATCAACTATACATGGGACAGTGGATCTCAACAGGGTACCTTGAGTGTGCAAGCCAACATGGGTAATGCGCTGTTTGAAGACGGTCAGATAGATTCTCCATGGCCAGGTGCATCTGAAACAGCGGTTAATCCAAATCAGCCGTTGGTGCTGGCTGCTAGTGCAAGTGGTAACGATAATTATGACCTGAACGTAACAGTGGATGGATCCGGAAATCTGATTGGTGCTGGTACGTTCACTATGAATGGTAGAGTTGGACAGTTCTGGAGTAACGTTAATAATACAAACCCAAACTTCCAGATACCTGGTATTTACACAGTTAGTTCTGGTGGAGTTGCTCTAGACGGTGCGTTGGCTGCTGCTGGCACCACAGTCACAGACTTTGGCGGAAGTGGTTTAGGTATGTCTTGGGTAGGTAACCTGGATCCAACCAGCCTGTTGGTGCAGTCGGGACTTTCAAATGGCTTTGTGAATGGCACAATCAATCTTTTGGATATCTCTTCCAGTGACGGTCTGATCCAATGGCAGGAGAATTGGACAGCCAGGGCAAACATGAGTACAGCCGTCCCAGTACCTACAGCATTTTGGCTTTTCATGTCAGGCATTATGGCATTGTTTTCGATGGCGAGAACGAAGAAATAAGAAGAGACCTTTGCACGATCAACGCGCACAGCACGGCTAACGTTGGCCGACCGTTTTTTTGAGTTTATTTCGGCCAAACCGCCAAAATAAGTCCCTTATTACGCCAATAATCACCTGTTTTCCTGCTTATCCTGTTTTTCAGGCGTAACTTTCCTGTCGTATCGATAAGCCACGCTTAATATTATGTGCCACACACATCAGCTCAAACCGTGTGCGGTTACGGGCAAGCCCCAAATACCGCGCTTTCGCCATCCCATAATGCTGTTCCAATACACCGAAAACGCGCTCAACGGTACTGCGAACACCGGCATGTATTCGGTTAAACTGCTTGTCTTCAGCCGTTAAGGGGCGATTCCTATAAGCCCGTTTTGGTCTTGTTCGGGCGGCACTGCTTTGCCTCGATCACGCTGGCGTCCACGATACTGACCGTGCCGGATTTTACATAAAGGGCTTGTTCGGCTAACTGCTCATTGACCTCATTTAATAACGGCTCCATCAGTGACCGCGTCTCAAGCGTCTGTCGAAAGCGCCAGAAGGTGCTGTGATCGGGCACCGGCTCTGAAATATCCAGACCCACAAAACGCCTGAACAGCAGATCTCTGGCTAGCTGCTATTCCAGGCCCGGCTCGCTGAGCGCGTGCCAGCTTTGTAGCAGCAGGGCTTTAAACATCAGTAAAGGGGGGCAGGCTTTTTCGCCGCGTGTATGAGCGTGAATCGTGGCCAGCATCTGTTCCAGGCGATTAATCCATGGACGTCATCAAGCGCTTTGAGCGCTGCGTGATCAATCAGCATCGCGTCTGCCAGGCTTCTTTGTTTCAGGTTTATTCAGGCTATCTGGGTTGTCACTCTCTGTGGATCCGTTGTGCTATATTCTAGGGCAATTGCTAACAAGAAGTGCTGGTAGCTCGGCGTTTCGTGCAAAGCTCTCAGTAAGAATTAATTAACAATACGAAGTTAAAGTTGTTAGGAGTGGGGAGATATGAAATTTAAGTATTTAGTTCGGCCGCAGCGCTTGCGCTTGTGTCGACTCACGCAAACAGTGATTTGTTAGGTGTTACACCAATCAATTCGCTGCTTAACTATGACTCTGGTGGTACAGCTGCATTTGGTGCAACTGCGCTGCTCTGGCTGACATACTTGTTCCAGCTGCCATCCTTGCCGGGCGCCAAAATTGCCTGTCCGCAACGGCATTGGTGAAATTCATGTTCGGGTTGACCGCGCAGTAGCCTTCCAGCCAGCTGAGGATATCAGCCATACTTTTATCGCCGCAGTTATCATAGGTGTTGGCGGCGGCCGTATTTACAGCAGAAAGATACCCGGCGAGCCAGTCGTGGTACCAACGCAGCGTATCGCCGCCCCGATCACGGGCCACCAGATAGGTAGCACAATTCTCGGCGCCTACCCCGAAAACAGCGAATTGGTCATCGACGTCTCTGGCGTGAGTAGGCAATGCCAGAAATAATAAAAACAGGTATTTATTGCAAGGTTTTAACACCATGATTGCGTATTCTCAGCGCCCAGTACAAATTTGTTTAACCCTTCATCGACGGTTTAACCCTGTAACTAAATTAGGTTGAAATGCGCATCCGGATTCAGGCAGGGGTTAATACTTATACGTCGGTTTTCTTGACATTTTATGATTTTCACCTATCCTATTGTTTCTGTTGTATATTCGTCCATATTAAATAATTTTATTGTCGAATAATTTAACAAAGCAGATTGAGTGAAGTTTGCGGTCTGCTTTAAGTCGCTGTTTCAATTACAAGAAAGTTTCTGGCACCGGAATTGCTTTAATATTTGGCGAGAGAGTGCGGAATCTATAATGATTTCGTGAATATAGGAATTTCAGGGCTGTGTTTGAGGAAGCCGGTTCTGGATGACGGAGGAGAGGAAATAATGAATAAACACGCCATATTGACGTGGACTATCGCGCCGCTACTTTTGCTGGGCGCATCCAGTTCCAGTGCTGTAACACTTCTATCTGAAAATTTTGAAGGTGTTGATGGCCCATTCCCATCCCAAAGCTGTGGTGGTAGCTGTGACCATAACGTAGATGTAGGCGTACCGGTGACATCGACATCGGTATACCCAGGTTCTGTGAGCCTTGGTTCTAATGACTACGCTGATGGTGCAGATAATGACTGGTACGCGGCTGTATTTGAGCAAGACGATAACGGATTTACTGCTACAGATGTAGGTGTTCAGGAAACCGGTGGAGGTTCTAATCAAACACACGTTGGTCTGGCCAAAGATGACAGTGGCTTGATCATTAAATTTGATGCGTCGGGCATGGAAAATGTTACCTTGAGCTTTGACTGGCGTACGTTTAAAGTCGGAAGTTCTGACAAGTTTGTGGTCGGCTATTTTGTGGGCGATCTTTTAGCGGGTAAAACTAATGGATTTAATGACTATCGTGAAATCAATCTTTCGCCAGCGGGTAATGCTAGCCCGCAAACAGGTGGCGGAGAAGATGGTTCATGGAATTGGGATCCGGTAAACGATGGTAATGATGGTGATTGGATTGAGCTATTGCGTGGTAATGCAAGCAATAGTTGGGATAGTGAAACCTTTAGTCTGGATTTGGCAGATGGCGAATCTGAAGTTTGGCTTGCTTTCTGGCTAGATAATGGCGATCATGACCATGGTAAATTTGACAATGTGTTAGTGACTGGTAATGCGGTTGTCCCTGTTCCGGCAGCTGTGTGGTTGTTCGGTTCCGGTTTGCTAGGTCTCGTGGGTATTGCACGCCGCAAAGCCAGCTAGATTTTAGCGCTCTCGTTTTGAAAAAGCCCGGTTATACCGGGCTTTTTTATTGTGCGGCGATGAAATAAACAATGTCTGGTTTTTCCTGGTCTATACTAGTCAATAGGGTTTGACTATCAAGAGGGTGTAGCTATGAGCATTGCTAGCGGAGTTATTAACTATCTAGTCGATCAACATGTGGATTTTGACGTGGTCAGCCACCCGCATTCGGCGAGCAGTATGGAAACGGCGCAAAGCGCCCATGTGTCAGGTGACAACCTGGCCAAATCCGTGGTACTTGAGGATGACCGCGGTTATCTGCTGGCGGTACTGCCCGCGAGTTGCCGGGTCGATCTGGGCGAGTTGCATCGCCTGACCAGCCGTAGCCTGGGCCTGGCAACCGAGTATGAACTCGGAGCCCTGTTTGAAGACTGCGAGCCGGGCGCTGTCCCTCCACTGGGTGTGGCGTATGAGTTGGAAACTATTGTGGACGACAGTTTGGCTGAGCAATCTGATATCTATTTCGAGGCGGGTGACCACGAGCAGCTGATCCACGTCAGCGCTGAGGTTTTTGACGCTTTGATGGCGGATGCCCAGCATTCATATTTTAGCAGGCATATCTAAGGAATCTTTGATTCATTCTTATATCCCCATTAACGATCATGCATTTTGTAGGGGCGGTTAAAACCGCCCCTACAAATACCTAACATATAAAACTGGCGCAGATGGTTTGAATCCCTCTGGTTACACTGGGCGCTGCTTTGTAATTTCTTTCCCCAAAATCTGTGCCTCGAAGGTTGACACCTCATGGCAGGTAAATCACAATAGCCGGCTTGCATTGCGGAGGGGTTCCCGAGTGGCCAAAGGGATCAGACTGTAAATCTGACGGCTCAGCCTTCGGAGGTTCGAATCCTCCCCCCTCCACCAG
>CAYPEL010000175.1:0-5327 GCA_964409635.1 uncultured Gammaproteobacteria bacterium
AACCGTGTCAGAGAGCAATTGTTTCTAATATTAGAAACAATTGCTCTCTGACACGGTTTTTCCCGACACGGCTTTTCCCTATGCGCGATTGTAACTGTTCTGGCGACTCGACTTTTGGCTAGTGGCTGACTCCTGATGACCAGTCTAGTCTAAATTACCGCGTAGCATGGTTTATTGTGTGTTATGCAATGCAGTCAAGCGGTTCCGGAAGATGCAGGACGATGAATAACAATTTCACTTAACGTAGGAAGAAATCTTGAAATCACATTTATCTGCTGCAATCGGCACTATGGTATTAAACCTTGGAATAGTTTGACTAATAAGGCAGATGTTCTAGAATTTCATAGCCAACAATACTTACTCACTGTACTCACCGAGTGCCATGGAGGATCCCATGAGACGAATAGCAAAGTACTTTATAGCCATAGTTGTATTGTTTACAGGAATTTCTCAGTTTTCAGCAGCACAGCCTAAAGTCTCACCAATACAGCAAGTTGATTTCGTTACGCCCAGTATTGACTGGCATCACCGACACCGTCTATGCCGGAAGAACAAACTCAGGCATATCGACGGCTACGACGACATGCTCGTTTACCTCGGTTCAGGCCTCGTCGATCTCACCACTGATCCGATAGACGGACCGACCGGTTGCATCAGCACTGGTCAGTGCAATGGTGACTGGTTCCATTTTGAGATCATGGGCCGCAGCGCAGCCGAAATGGCGGTGCTTGAGCAGTTGGCGAAAGACTTCTTTCTCGCACGCTTTGGTGTCGACGTGGACGCCATGGTCGCCTCTGGTGACATTGATTTCGGGACGTTTAGCACCGACCCCCGCATCCTCTACCGAAACTACATGGCGATGGGTAAGAAGATTCCCTCCGGTGGCTGGGAGGTGCGCGACGGTGGATGGACGTTCACGGTTATCAACCCGGCCGGGATCGATCTCGGCGGCGAGTTTCTTGGTCGGCACGTGGGCTTTGGCACACAAGCACTCTTTGGCAACTACAACATTGCCGAGACACGCAACAATGGCAAAATCAAGAACGAGCGGATCATCTTCTACCGGTCAGGCTCAGTGCTCGAGGTGGACGCCGATTTAGAACTTTCCGTTATTTACGGACTGAGCCAATCAGGCCCTGACTTCCCTAACGGCGCTGAAGGCCTCGCGATTATCGTCGCCAAGTTTTACTTCGTAGGTGCTACAGAGCTTAAGCACGCCATCCGTAACGTATTGTCCTTCGGCCCCGGCACGGTCCACACAGGCCTCGGACCGGACGTGCTGCTCGGCGGTTGCGGCCAGACAAAAGACAACGCGAGGTAGGGAAAGAAGCGGCATTGGGGTCAGAGAAAAACTACACTACCAACGAAATAAGTTTTTACGCTGACTCTGGTTCCACTGGCGCTTAATTTACTGGCATTGATTCTGACCCTGATTTATTAATGCACGGATCAATTCAGGTTTTGGCCGCCGCAGGATGAGCAGTTCCTGCGGGCTGTGGATCCTTGTCCACCGCCATGAGTAACGTTGGCAGCAAGAGAAAATCAGCGGCAAGCGCAAAAGCGATTGTGATGGCTGTTAATAATCCCATGCCGGCATTTAGTTCAAACGGCGAATAACTAAGCACCAGAAAACCCGCAATTAATACCATCGATGTTGTCCACAACGCCGTACCAACAGTATGGAAGGCATAGCGTACAGCGTTTTTTGCATCCATGCCCTCTTCCCGGCGCGCCCGTAAATATTTACTGAGAAAGTGTACTGTGTCGTCAACTACGATCCCCAATGTCATGCCGGTTACGATAGACAAGGCCAGCCCGACCTGCCCCACGGTTATACCCCATAAGCCGAAGGCTAAACCCGCTGGCACCAGATTAGGAATCAGGCTTAGCAAGCCAATTTTAACTGAACGCAGGGCAAATATTAGCAGCATGGAGATTAGCACCAGGGCGACAGTCGTTCCTATGAGCATACTGCGGATATTGCGTTGGCCTATATGAGAAAACATAATCGCGGGACTGGCGCCATTGACCTGCATGCCAGCAGGCGCATTTTCTTCCAGCCAGGTATTCGCCTTGTCTTCCAGGGCCATTAACTGGTTACTGGTCAGGTTGTCGACAAATACATCGAAGCGCGTTGCCGACTTGTCGATGTTTATTTGGTTATTTAAATCCAGACCGTAGGGCAGTGACATCTCATAGAGTAAAAGATACTGGGCGGCCAGTTGCCGATTCTGGGGTGTCCGGTACCAGTCCTGCCTATCCTCGTGCATATTTTTGTTCAGGCGTTTCATGGTATTTGTCAGCGTGGTGATTTGTATCACGCCTTCTTGCTGGGCGTACCAGTGTGCAAACTTTTCCATGGCCTCTAAATAGGCGGGTTCACTGATACCACCGGAACTCTCGGCATTGAGCGAATAGGATATGCTGTACAGGCCAGTCAGATTTTGAGTGGTAAAATCCGTGTCAGTGCGAAAATCAACACGCTCGTCGAAATAATTCACAAATTGATCATTCAATTCATTTCTTGGGATGAAAGAAATCATCACAATCGCAAACAGGCTCATGCCCCAGAGTAAAACTTTCCGGTGGCTGATAATCTGGTCTGCAAATTTGTCCATCAATTTGACTGTTCTTGGGGGGCTGCTCGCCGCCTTGACCGGCAGTAGCAGCATAAACAGGGGTAATAAAATAATTGAATAGAAGAAAGCAGCAATAACACCGATGGAGACCACGTTGCCGAGATCTCTGAAGGGCGGCGCATCACTGAAATTCATGCTTAGAAAACCGATAGCGGTGGTTATGCTGGTGAGAAAGATAGGTTGTATATTTATGCGCAGGCTTTCACGCATGGCGTCATACCGGCTCTTGCCCTGTTGCAAGCCTTGCAGAAAGGTGACCAGTAGGTGCACACAATCGGCAACAGCGAGCGTCATAATCATGGTAGGCGCACTCGCCAGTGGCGGCGTAATAGTAATACCTAACCAACCTGCCACACCCAAGGCTGTAATAATAGACAACAGTGTGACGACCATGGTCGCAAGCGTGGCCCAGAAAGAGCGTAGCATCAGTATGAGTAAAACAATAATGACCAAGAACATGACCGGAACCAGTGTCTGCATATCCTTTAAGGCATTTTCAGAAAATGCATTATTCAGAAATACGACACCGGTCAGGTAAACATCGAGATTGGCATCACGCTGACGGATTTGATCTGCCAGCTGGCGGGCAAATACCACAACCTCCGGCACCTCTTTGTCTGGGTGTATGGCAGGTAACTGTATGGTTACATTGACTGCGGTAACATGACCAGAAGGAGAAACCAGTCGCTTGACCAACAGCGGTTCCTGCGTCGCTACTTGTTTAACCTGCTCAAGTTTGGATTGACTGAAATCGACAGCCTCCAGAATTAAGTCTTCGACGATCAGGTCATCGCCCTGGGCATAGCTGTGCTGGAAGTTACTGATCGAATCAACACGCAGTGAATACGGCATTTGCCAGGCTTGCCGGGTAACCCATTCGACTGTCGACAGGGTCTCAGGCGTGAATACGTTACCGTCTTTTGGCGCGATAACAATCAGGACATTATCTGATTTTGTATAGGTGTTTTGCAGTGTTTCAAAAGCCACCAGTTGTGGATTTTCTTTACTGAAAAAAATCCGGTAGTCATTGGAAAAGCTTAAAAAGCTGGTGCCTTTGAAGGCAAACACTACAGTCGCGGCTATTAATAAAAAACCAAACCACCGGTAGCGTAAAACCGATTCAGCCAGTGTTTTATACATAATTATTCCCTGCTGCTATTGAGATCAGTTTTTCAGTGACTGTAAATACTGTGTCAAACCGCGTAAACAACAACGCAACCGGTCAGCAGATTGCGTACTCTTTGCAATTCCAATACAGCCTTCCAGGGCAGCCATAATAAAGGTCGCTACTTCATAGCAGTTGATATCAGCACGGATCAGCCCCTCTGTCTGCGCCTTTTGCAGGGCTTTTTCAGTTCCGCCGTGCCATATGCTCATTACCGCATCCAGACGGTTACGAAAACCTTCGTCCTGGGGTGACATTTCCTGGACAAGATTATTCAGCGGGCATCCGTATATGATAAGTTCATGCGGTTTTTTATCCGGCAATGATTCGATGACTTCAATTAAACCGGTTAATGGCTCGTCCGCAACTTCTAAAGGGTCTACCCAGATAGACTCCATCATTGGCTGGATAACCTCTTCCACAACGGCGTAACCCAGTGAGCGTTTATTGGCAAAATGGTGATATAAAGCACCCTTGGTCAAGCCCGTATCACGAAGCACCTTGTCCAGCCGCATGCCCTGGTAGCCCTTACGATAAATTTCCATAAAGGCAGCTTGAAGGATAATGTGCCTTGTTGAATCGGGATTTCGGTCTATTCTTTGGGTATTTACAGTCGTCATGTCTTCTATAAGCTAGCCCGAGTAGTACCAGTAGATTGGAACTTTTGAATATGCTACTTGACAAACATACTAGTTGGTATGTAACTTACAGACTAGTTGATAGGTTTGCAAGATTCCTGATAGGTCCTGGCAAGGAGCAAACGATGCATTTTACAGATCATGTTGCAAATTTTGTTAATGTGGGACTATTAGCAAATAACAGTATTAGCAAACAATTAGTTAAATCTGGTTTTGAAGGTATAATCGAGATTCACGACAAGCCTGTAAAGGTTTCGGTTACCGCAAAAGCCTGTGCCCAGCTAGCCAAATTATCCACTCCAATGCGGGCAGAGATGGAGCTGTACTTCAGCTGTCTGATCCGCAAACGTGTCCTATTTACGCAACTCCCGGAAGATCCTCAACAGGCTGATGATACCGCCGAAGCCCTGCCCGGCCTGTTTATCAGTTTCAACCCTGTCACCACAAAAGAATGCCGTATAGTGGATAACCCGGATGGCCCGCTATTGAAAGCCATGCCGATTAAACAACCGGCCCGGTTTGTACCGGACTGGATTAAAATTCACCACCGTTCTGGCCAATGGATCGGCGAGTATGGTTTTAAAACCCATGCCTGATTTTGTCAGAACATCTACTCACCTCATTGCAGGAGAAATATTATGAACGCAGTACCTGATAGCAATATGGATCAATGGCTGAGTGACAAACTCGATGACTTGTTACCCGGCAAACTGAAAAACATAGAAGAGCAAAGAACCCCTTCTATGTCGATTATCGCGACCAAGGGAACTCTCGACTGGGCCTATCCACCCTTTATTTTGGCCTCTACGTCCGCCGCTTTGGGATGGGACACCTCTATATTCTTTACCTTCTATGGCCTGCTGCTGCTGAAAAAAGAACTGCCCT
>CAYPEL010000176.1:0-5297 GCA_964409635.1 uncultured Gammaproteobacteria bacterium
GTACACCTGAGGCTGCAGCCCCTGTTGGGTTTCACCCACCCTGCAAGACTTTTTCAACAATTAACCCCAAATCAACTCTCCTGCGTTAATACCAGGGACAACAAATCCCAAGCAGGAGAAAACCATGTCCCAAAACAAAACCTTAAAAATTACCGCCGTGGCCATTTCTACCGTGCTGATGCTGGCCTGCGCGCCCTATCAGTCATCAGAACAACCCACCAACAACCAGCAGATATCCCCGCCGCCAACAGCAGGCAAAGCATCCACATCCAGTGTGGATACCATAGGAGAGCACCAGCAAGTAATATCTGAATATAAAAAGGATAAGGAAGCGGCGCATAGCGTCCCGCGTCTTGCTGCAAAATCACGGGCATTCGTCGCCCAGGACGTCGCAGCTTATCAACGGGCCATGCCTGTCCGGCATCACTATGAACCAGTTGACCGGGAAAACTATGCGCACTTTGATGACAACCCGGTTAAACGGGTTACAGAATCACCGCTTTCAACCTTTAGTATCGATGTCGATACCGGCGCCTACAGCAATGTACGCCGCATGTTAAATGCCGGACGCATGCCCGTTCAGGACGCCGTCCGGGTGGAAGAAATGATCAACTATTTTTCCTATGATTATCCACAACCAGAGAACCAACGGGTTCCCTTCAAAGTGATCACCGAAATCGGCCCAACACCCTGGAACAAAAATACGCATTTATTACATATCGGGATCAAGGGTTACGACATTGCCCGCGATAAACTGCCACCGGCCAATCTGGTGTTCCTGGTAGACGTGTCGGGCTCAATGCGGTCAGCCAATAAACTTGAACTGCTTAAATCCTCACTGCGGTTATTAACCAAACAACTGCGGAAAGAAGACCGGATATCACTCGCCGTTTATGCGGGTGCTTCGGGTGTCGTACTAGAACCCACCTCAGGCAGCGAAAAGGGAAAAATCATCCGCGCACTGGAGGCTTTGAAAGCGGGTGGTTCAACCAACGGTGCAGCCGGTATTCGCCTGGCCTATGATCTTGCTGCAGAGGGTTTTATCAAAGGCGGTATTAACCGGGTGCTGTTAGCGACTGACGGAGACTTTAATGTCGGCACGGTTAATTTTGAAGCCCTGAAAGACTTGATAGAAACCAAGCGCAAGACCGGCGTATCGCTCACCACCCTGGGTTTCGGTGCAGGTAATTATAATGATCAGCTGATGGAACAACTGGCTGATACCGGTAATGGTAATTATGCCTATATTGATACCCTTAACGAGGCGCAGAAAGTACTGGTCGATGAAATGGGCTCAACGTTACAAACTATCGCCAAGGACGTAAAAATACAGCTCGAATTTAATCCGGCTGCTGTTTCAGAGTACCGGCTTGTTGGTTATGAGAATCGCAGCTTACGCCGCGAAGATTTCAATAACGACAAAATAGACGCCGGAGATATTGGTGCCGGCCATACAGTGACAGCGATATACGAGATCACCCTGGCCGGTAGCGGGGCAGAGCGTATTGATCCCTTGCGCTATGGTAAAGCCAAAAAGCAGGCGTCTAACCATGTCAACGAACTGGCTTTATTAAAATTGCGCTATAAAGCACCGGATAGTGATACCAGCCAATTAATCGAAAAGCCGATTTACAAAATCAGTATTCAAAATAAACTGAAAGCAACATCGGAACGATTCCGTTTTTCCGCTGCTGTTGCCGGTTTCGGTCAGTTACTGCGGGGAGGCGATTATATGCAAGCATTTGGTTACGGCGAAGCGCTTGATTTGGCGCGCCATGCGCGTGGTGCTGACCTCTTTGGTTATCAGGGTGAATTCCTGAAACTGGTCAATCTTGCCCGGTCACTGAGTAGTACACCCAATAACACAGTTAACTGACATGGCTGGATGTAATAAAGCCCCTTGAAGATTCAAGGGGCTTGTTGGTTATTTTTTCTATCCTTATTTTGAGTTACACTTCCCGACCATTACAAGGTACTCCAATGAGAGGCTCTATTTTAATAGCCCCCCCTCTTTGAAAAATAGAAACCGTGACGAAAAGAGGAATTGGAATAATGTTGTGTTTGATGGTTTGTAAAATTTGACAAAGAGCATGCCGTAAGTTTTCATTTGCAAGTTAAACACCAAGGCAAAATACCTGTCATGAACAATTTTATTTTATACTCAATCATAGCCTCTGTCGTCTTGACTGTGGTGCTGAATGTCTTGCCCATTATATTCCCCAACGCGGCTGCAAAAGCGCAAAGAAAACTCGAAGATGATGAGCAGGCAAATAAGCTCTCTAATGTGATCGTTGAGAATGGTGACGTATTATTCAATATTTCAGGGGCATCGGTTGCGCGGTGCTGTATTGTTCCAAGTGAACATCTTCCCGCTCGTGTAAATCAGCAAGTCGCTATATTGAGGCCTAATGATAGTGATATTTCGAGCAAATTTCTTTGCTGCCTGATAACGTCAAGGTTATATATAGATCGGTTGCTTGGTATTGGTGATGAAGGCGGGTTAACCCGCCAAGCCATCACAAAGAAACAATTGCAAGATTTGAGAGTTTCTATTCCGGAAGACGTCGGAGATCAAAGTAAAATCTGTTTGAAACTTGATAAGCTTTCTCGTGAAGACATAATTATAGAAACCATCTACCAGCAAAAACTCACTTCCCAGGCTGAGCTAAAACAATCCATTTTGCAAAAAGCCTTTGCTGGAGAGTTGACGGCAGAAGTTACCAATCTCAAAGCCGAGGCCATCGCATGATGGATGGCAGTATGACATTGCTTGCCCATACAACAACCGAGTATCTCTCGGTTGTTCGTGCTGAAGCAGATAAAATCGACAGGCAAATCAAATGACAAAGGAGTGTCAGCCATGAACGAAGAAATTATTATCTATCAGGAAGCTGGCGAACCCGTCGAGGTGCGTCTGGAGGCGGAATCTATTTGGTTAAACCAGGAACAAATGTGTGCTTTGTTTGGGGTAAAAAAGGCGGGTATTTCCAAGCATCTGAAAAATATCTTTACCAGTGGTGAGCTAGAGCGCGCTGTAACCGTTTCCAAAATGGAAACGGTTCGTTTGGAAGGAGGACGACAGGTTAGACGTTCTATTGACCATTTCAATCTTGATGCTGTTATTTCAGTAGGTTACAGAGTCAATTCTGTACGAGCCACTCATTTCCGTCAATGGGCCACCCGCACTCTGCGTGAGCACTTGACCCGCGGCTGGACGCTGTCGCAGCAACGTTTTGAGTCGAACGCCCGTGAGCTGGAAGCAGCTATGGCATTGGTGCAGAAGGCAGCTCAAAGTCCGGAACTGCAAAGCGATACAGGCCGTGGTCTGGTCGATATCGTCACGCGCTATGCGCAGACTTTCTTATTATTACAGCGTTATGATGAAGGCCTGCTGAGTGATCCCCGAGTACAGGCCGGGGGTGTGCTGCCCACGGCAGACGAGGCGCGATCCTCACTGGCGGGCTTGAAATCAGAATTAATAGCACGCGGTGAGGCCACGGAACTATTTGCGCTGGAGCGCGAGCAGGGCTTGAGTTCGCTATTGGGGAATCTTGATCAGAGCGTTTTCGGTGAGCCTGCCTATCCGAATATTGAAGCGAAGGCGGCGCATCTCTTGTATTTTGTGATCAAGAATCATCCCTTCTCCGATGGTAATAAACGCAGTGCCGCTTTTCTGTTTGTGGATTTCCTCAATCGGAACGGTCGATTGCTGAATTCGAGCGAGGTGCCGGTGATTAATGATATTGGTCTTGCCGCCCTGACCTTGCTGGTGGCTGAGTCTGATCCCGCCAACAAGGAGACGATGATTCGTTTGGTGATGAATATGCTGGCACCCGGGTCCAACGAGGGTGGTGTTGTATGACATCAGACCTGAACGAGGCCGAGACCCGCGCAGAACTAATCGATCCCATCCTGAAAGAGGCCGGCTGGTGTGTAGTAGATGGCAGCCGGGTTCGTCGTGAGGTGATTACCCTCGGTCGTTTAGAGGGGGTCGGTCAACGTTCCAAGCAGGATATTGCCGATTACATTCTGTTTTATAAAGGTCAAAAGCTCGCAGTGATTGAGGCAAAGCGATGCGGTCTTGCGGATACCGAAGGCGTTACACAAGCCAAGCGATATACGGAAAAGATCCAGACGCGTTTTACCTATTCCACCAATGGTGGGGGACAGCTATATATGTCAATATACGACATAGATTCTTTATTTGGTTTTCTAAGTAGATCCTGTTGTACTTAAATTACTCTAGGAGCCTGTCCGAGAATAGAAGCCATCACGAGGAAAAGCTGGATTTGGCCAGATTCCTCCATTATTTTCGTTAAATATATCCAATATTCGCCTCAAATAATGAAAAAATCTGACTCAAACCAGCGTCCCCTCGCAACGACTTCTATTCTCGGACAGGCTCCTAGTAAACCGAAGCAAGAATTCTATTTATGTTGTAAAAGGTTGCGTAGTGAACAGATACTCATTCTGCCAGAATCAGAAACTTAACCAACGCCTGTTATGAACGATTTTATAACTTACTCAATCATAGCCTCTGTCGTCTTGACTGTGGTGCTGAATGTCTTGCCCATTATATTCCCCAACGCGGCTGCAAAAGCGCAAAGAAAACTCGAAGCAAACGCAAGACGTGCGATTGAACAGCACGAAGACAACGCCCGGCCGCGCGTAAAAGTGTTCTTCCCATGGAAAGCGATGCTTATCGGTTCTATCTTGCTAACGCTATTGGTTAATCTCATCGGGCTGTTGGCCCGCTAAAATAACGGCCGTTGCGGCCAGTGTTTTCCTCAGGATTAAATGCCAACCCAACTAAACAATCAGGCGCATATCTGGTTGGCCATTCCAGAACAAATTCGTGATTCTGATGTGTTAATGGAATATCGCAGTTTGCTTTCAGAAGAAGAGCTGGCGCGCTATCAACGGTTTCGTTTTGAAAAGGACAAACACAATTTTCTTGTTGCACATGCTTTGCTAAGAAAGACCTTGTCTAACTATGCGGGCATTCTTCCGCAGCAATGGCAGTTTGAAATGAATGATCACGGCAGGCCGGAGCTTGCTGCAGTACACGCTATGCCTTGGCTAAGGTTTAATTTGTCGCATACTGATGGGCTGGTAGCTTGTTTGATCTCGGATACAGTGGACTGTGGTATTGATGTGGAGGATTGCGCGCGCCGTTGTGATTACAAAGGGATTGCCGGGAAAATGTTTTCTGCAATGGAAAATGCACGCTTGGAACAGCTTGAGAATGAACAGCAGGCTGAATATTTCTTCAGTTTGTGGACTTTAAAAGAAGCGTA
>CAYPEL010000177.1:0-5284 GCA_964409635.1 uncultured Gammaproteobacteria bacterium
TATCGACTACGAACACGCCGAGCTGGTGCTTACCGCGCGTGCAGGCACACCCCTGCAACAGATAGAGGAGACGCTTGACCTGCAACAGCAAATACTCGCGTTTGAGCCGCCCTATTTAGGTGATACTGCAACTATCGGGGGCACCATCGCCTGCGGACTGTCCGGACCACGTCGGCCCTATGCCGGTGCCGCGCGTGATTTTGTCCTGGGCACCAATATTATTAATGGTAAAGGCCAGGCATTGTCATTCGGTGGCCGGGTCATGAAAAATGTCGCCGGTTACGATGTATCCCGCCTGATGACAGGAGCGATGGGGACACTCGGCCTGATCACCGAAATCTCACTCAAGGTATTACCCAAACCAGAACAGGATGTCACCCTGCAATTTGACTTAGATTCAGAAACAGCCATCAAGCAATGCAATGCCTGGGTAGGCAAGGCCTTGCCCGTTTCAGGTTCGTGCATCTGGAATGACAAACTTTACTTACGCTTATCAGGCAGCACAGAAGCCTTGCAGGCAGTACAAAATAAAATCGGTGGGGAAGTGTCCGACAGCAAAACATTTTGGATTTCACTGCGCGAACAGATGCACCCTTTTTTTGCATCCAATGACCCCTTATGGCGGCTAAGCGTAGCGCCCGCTACAGCGCCGCTACCCATCGAAGGCGAATGGTTAATGGAATGGAATGGCGGACAACGCTGGTTAAAAACCGATGCCGATAGACAAACAGTTTACCGGGTCGCACGCGCCGCCGGTGGACAGGCAACCTTGTTCGACAAAACCAGCGGCCAAAGAACCTTACAGCCGCTGGATGATTTCGTCTTTTCACTCCACAAACGCTTAAAACTCGCACTCGACCCGGAAAATATTCTCAATCCTGGTGCCTTGTATCCGGATCTATAAATGCAAACACAGCTAATCGATACCTATAAAAATACGCCGCTCGGTTTAGAAGCCGATGAAGTGCTGCGCAGCTGTGTACATTGCGGGTTTTGTAATGCGACCTGCCCGACCTACCAGTTACTCGGTGATGAACTGGACGGGCCACGCGGCCGGATTTATCAGATAAAACAAATACTGGAAGGACACAAAGCAACACGCAGCATCCAGCAACACCTCGACCGCTGCTTAACCTGCCGCGCCTGCGAAACCACCTGCCCGTCAGGTGTTGAATACAACAAACTACTGGATATCGGCCGCAATCTGGTTGAGCAACAAGTCAAACGCTCCTGGCGGGAACGGCTGATACGCAAACTGTTGTGCAGTGTACTGCCCTACCAGAACCGTTTCATGCCGTTGCTGCGATTAGGTCAGGCTTTCCGTCCGTTGCTACCCGGTAAACTGAAACAACAGATTCCTGCACGCCGACCGCAACAGCAAATACCGGATTCTCAACACAAACGTTTTGTAATTTTACTGGAAGGCTGTGTACAGCCAGGCCTGGCACCGCAAATCAACCAGGCCACAAAACGTGTGCTAGACCGTTTGGGTATTCGTACCGCCACCGCAGCGCAGGCACACTGCTGTGGCGCCCTGCCCTTCCACCTGAATGAACATGAACAGGCAATAACCCTAGCGAAAGCCAACATCGACAACTGGTGGCCACTGATGGAACAAGGCGCTGAAGCCATCGTCATCAATGCCAGTGGTTGCGCGCCGATGGTCAAAGACTATGGACGCCTGCTTTCACATGCAGCAGCTTATGCAGAGAAAGCGGAAAAAGTCAGCGCACTAGCATCTGACCTGAGTGAGTTTCTTAGCCGGCAAGACCTGTCTGTATTGTCTCCCAGCCAGCAGCGCATTGCTTTTCATTCACCCTGCACCTTGCAACACGCCCAGCGCCTGGACGGGGTGGTTGAGGCACTACTCAAAAAGCTGGGCTTTGATTTAACAACCATCAGGGATCCACACTTATGTTGCGGATCAGCAGGCACCTACTCTGTTCTGCAACCCGGTTTGGCAAACCAACTAAGGCAAAACAAGCTAACAAACTTACTGAATGAGCAACCGGAGTTAATTGCGACTGCCAATATAGGCTGCCTGTTACACCTGCAAAAGGGAACAGAAAAGCCTGTAAAACACTGGATAGAACTGCTGGACGCTGCTTGCTGAACCATTTTTACAGTGGATTGAGTCTCCAGGCTGCTATCTGGATATTGGGGAAACCCGGCATTCCAGGTATAATGTCTGCAATATTTATACCTATTGGAATTACCCGTGACCGACGCTTTACTCCCCTTTGTAGTTGAACCCCAGGAACTCGCCGATAATCTGCAAGACGAACGCCTGCTCATACTGCATATCAGCAAGCCGGAAAAATATGCCCAGCATATTCCCGGCGCAGTTTACCTGGCGGGTCAACAGTTTGTAAAAATCAATAAACCCATCATGGGGCTGGTGCCCGATGACGCTGATTTAAGTGCCTTATTCACAGCCATCGGTATGACGCCGGACACCCATGTCGTGGCTTATGATGACGAAGGTGGTGGTTGGGCCAGCCGTTTTTTATGGACACTGGACGTCATTGGCCATGCACATTTTTCACTGTTAAATGGCGGCATGATCAGCTGGTCTAACGAAGGCTTTCCACTCAGTGACGCACCGGTCACGCCAACTCCTGGTAACTACAGGGTCACTGAGCGGACTGGGGCAACGGTCAATTTGGAGTATATTAAGTCACGTCTCAATGCCACTGATCTAGGGCTGCTGGATAGCCGCACACCGCAGGAATTTTCCGGTGAAAAGAAACTGGCCACACTGGGTGGACACATTCCCGGGGCTGCAAACCTCAATTGGCTGGAGACTATGGACACCGCCCACAATGTCCGTTTTAAACCGGAAGCCGAGTTGCGCACGATGCTCGAACAACGCGGGCTGACACCCGACAAGGAAATTATCTGCTACTGCCAGTCCCACCATCGCTCTTCACACGCCTATATAATGCTCAAAATGCTGGGCTACACCAGGATCAGCGGCTACCCCGGCGCCTGGTCTGAATGGGGCAACCGGAACGACACCCCGGTTGAGTAAGCTGTAAAATTGTTAACTACATCACCTGAAACGGCATGAGTTTTGCGTAGTTATACCGATACAGTCAGCAAACGGACATGAGGAAATGATGATGTTGAAATACCTGATACTTGCACTCACCCTATTCACCCTGCAGGGCTGCCTGGGCACCATCGTCGGCACCGCCGCCGATGTCGCCATTGAAGTCGTAAAAGTTCCCTTTAAGGTAACCGGTGCTGCCATCGACCTGATGACAGATGATGATGAGGATGAAGACGAATAATCTCCTCCTGTGGGGTGGGTGAAACCTATCCTACAAGACCATTGCGACACCCACCACAATGAAAGGGCGTTTAGGAAACAGTAACGGCTTAAAAAACTTTTAATCTAGCCTGTATTTTTTTACATCAAGAAAGAATACCCCAACCCAACAGCAGCGCAGGCAGCAATCACTGTCACAATCCCCACCTTAAATTTAAACAACGCAACAAAGGCAGCCGCACCAATCAGTGCCGCAAACCACTCAAACTTAGCATCAAATCCTTCAGGCCAAAGCACATGGTAAGCAAAAAACACCGCCAAATTGAGCACGACCCCGACCACAGCGGCCGTAATACCCGTTAGTGGCGCTGTAAACTTAACATCCCCCCGGGTCGCTTCAACCGCCGGCCCACCCAATAAAATGAACAGAAAAGAAGGTAAAAAAGTAAACAACGTCGCGATACTCGCGCCCGCCACACCCGCCAGTGGCAGCATCTCTGGCCCAAACAGCTCTTTAGTCCAACCACCGACAAAACCAACAAAGGCGACCACCATAATCAATGGGCCAGGCGTGGTTTCACCAAGCGCCAAACCATCAATCATCTGCGTTCCTGTTAACCAGGCATACTGCTCAACACCCCCCTGATAGACATAAGGTAATACGGCGTAAGCGCCGCCGAAAGTAACAAGCGCAGCTTTGGTAAAGAACCAACCCATTTGTGTGAGCGTGCCTTCCCAGCCATAAGCTTTCATTAACATTGCCATGACAACCCCACCGATACACAACCCCACAAGTGTAAAGCCGATAAACCGGCTCCATTTGAAAAGCGCGTGCGCGGGCACTGGCGTATCATCATCAATCAATGCAGGGCCGTAAGAACTGTTCGAATCACCGTGATGTCCACCGGCTCTGAACTTATCAGGTGCAATATATGAACCCACCAATCCAATCATGCCGGCGGCCAATACGATATAAGGAAAAGGGATTTTAAGCGCAAAAATGGCGATAAACGCTAGCACCGCCAAGGCGCGCAAAACATTATTTTTCAAAGCCCGTGAGCCAATGCGGTAAGCGGCAAAAACAACAATGGCGGTAACTGCAGGTTTGATACCGTACAAGATACCTTCAACAGCCGGAACATCGCCAAAGGCGAGGTAAATCCACGTCAGGCCAGAAAGAATAAACAGCGACGGCAAAACGAAGAGGACACCAGCTGCAATACCACCCCAAACACCGTGCATCAGCCAACCGATATAGGTAGCAAGCTGTTGTGCTTCAGGCCCCGGCAACACCATAGTGTAATTAAGCGCGTGTAGAAAGCGGTGCTCGGAAATCCATCTGCGTTTCTCGACCAGCTCCTGGTGCATCATACTGATTTGACCCGCAGGCCCACCGAAACTGATAAAACCTAATTTGATCCAATAGATGAAAGCCTCCCTAAAAGCAACCTGCCCAGGCCGCTCTATCGTATCTTGCTGTATCGCTGACACTTAAATTGTAACTCCTGCGTATTATTTGTGTCCGGGACGATACACTGTTTGGCTGCGCGGGTGAATTGATTATGGGCGATCTACATACTTGGTTAAGATTTTATCCAGGTTGTTTGCAAATAATTTACGGTCACTCTGGCTAAGCGCTGGCGGGCCACCGGTATCAATACCACTGCCACGCAAGGTATCCATAAAGTCCCGTATATTCAGGCGCGCTTTTATATTATCAGCCGTATAGAGTTCACCCCGGGGATTAAGCGCCAAACCCCCTTTTTCAATTACATCTGCCGCCAAAGGAATATCGCCAGTGATCACAAGATCACCGGCATCAAGCCTTTTCACTATTTCATTGTCGGCAACATCAAAACCTTGCGCCACTTGAAGCATTTTAATATTGCGTGACGGCGGTATGCGCACAGCTTGATTTGCGACCAGTGTCATCTGCACCCCGGTACGCTGTGCCGCCCGGAATAATATTTCCTTGATAACGACAGGACAGGCATCTGCATCTACCCAGATTTT
>CAYPEL010000178.1:0-5269 GCA_964409635.1 uncultured Gammaproteobacteria bacterium
CTGCTTGCACATTACGATACGCTAACGGGTCTCGCGAACCGAACTTTATTTTCTGACGCGCTGAGTTGCGCACTGGCGCGCGCAAAACGTTACCACGGTTTTCTGGGGCTGTTATTCATCGATCTCGACCGTTTTAAACCGATAAATGACAGCATGGGGCACGACGCAGGTGACGAACTGCTTCGCCAGGTAGCCACACGTATTACAAAAAGTGTTCGCGAGGGAGATACACCCGCTCGGCTTGGTGGTGATGAGTTTGCCATTATACTCGAAGGTATCAAATCGATTTCAAACACCGAGGCGGTCGCTGGAAAAATCCTCAAGACCCTTTCAAAGCCCTATAATCTCAGCGGTCACGAAGCCATCATTAGCGCCAGCATCGGTATTGCCACCTACCCCGCTGCTGGCGAAACTATCGATGTTTTATTGAAGAATGCGGACACCGCGATGTACCGTGCCAAGAAGCAGGGGCGAAATAGTTACCAAGTGTTCAGCGACCTTATTAACACGAAAGGCCTGGATCTGCTCGGCATGGAACATGAACTTTATCACGCGCTGGAACGTAACGAATTCGTTCTGCATTACCAACCCGTAATTAATATCGCCAGCGGTAAGCTGGTCTCGGTCGAAGCCCTGCTACGCTGGCGTCGTCCAGGACACGAGGGCCTGGTTCCTCCGCTGGATTTTATCTCTTTACTCGAAGACACAAGTCTCATCATTTCCGTCGGCGAATGGGTATTGAGCACCGCCTGCGCGCAATGCAAAGCATGGCATCAAGCCGGATTGTCCGAGCTACGCGTGGCGGTCAACGTTTCTCCCCGGCAACTGCGTGAACCGGGTTGTGTGGAAAGACTAACCCACGCCATCGATGAAAGCGGTCTGGATGCAAGCTATCTGGATCTTGAAATTACCGAAAGCACGTTGATCGATCAGACCGGCGATGCGAATACAGCACTCGAAGAACTCCGGGCAAAAGGCGTAGCATTGTCGCTGGATGATTTTGGCACCGGCTATTCTTCGCTCAGCTATTTGATAAACTTTAAACTCGACACGCTCAAGATTGATCGTAGCTTTCTGCGCGAAGTAACCTCAGATACCTCAAAATCTGTGATCGTGAAAGCCACCGTTGAAATGGCGCATGGTCTGGGTTTAAAAGTGATTGCAGAAGGCGTAGAGGATATTCCACAGCTTGAATTTTTACAGGCTGTCGGATGTGATGAAGCGCAGGGATATTTGTTCAGCGCACCGCTCGAGGCACAAGCTATTTCCAGTTACAAGACCAGCCAATCCGCTATGGGGGAAAGCTCAAGGCAAACTAACGACGTCGAACCAGTAATGCTCTAGATCACGTATTGCGTCGATAAATTTATCCATATCGGTAGGCTTGCGAATATACGAATTCGCATGCGACGCATAACAGGATTCCACATCACTCGGATTCGCTGAGGTGGTCAGAATTACGATGGGGATATCGACTAGCGCTGGATCGGTTTTTACCGCTTCCAGCACTTCGCGCCCATCCATCTTCGGCATATTCAGATCCAAAAGAATAAGCTGTGGCCGGATAGCTTTTTCAAACTCTCCCGTTTTACGGAGATAATTCATTGCCGCCTCACCATCACCAACGATATTTAGGTTACACGGCGCGTCCACTTGCTTGAACGCCTGCTGCGCCAACATCTGATCCGCAGGATTGTCTTCTACCAGGAGTACTTCCATCGTGTCACCTCTTTCTGAATTTTTCATTTATCGTAATCACGTCTTCTTGTCTGGTCTACCCTACCGCGCGAAGCGTAGAATGATCCGTTTGCTTTAGCGTAAAGAAGAAGGTTGACCCTACACCAACAGTTGACTCCAGCCATATTCTTCCACCGTGACGGTCAACAATCTTTTTACAAATTGCCAGGCCTATACCCACCCCTGAATACTCTTCCCTGCCATGCAAACGCTGGAAAATCTGGAAGATGCGATGATGGTGTTTTGGATCTATGCCAATGCCATTGTCCGCCACGGAGAACTGCCAGTTGCCGTCAACAAACTCGCTTTCTATGGAGATTCTGGGTTCGCCTGCTTGACAATATTTTATGGCATTGCCAATTAAATTTTGGAACAGTTGATGCAGTTGAGTTGCGTCCGCAAATACGGATGGAAATTCATCGTACTCGATAATCGCACCGCTTTTATCGATGGAGTCATTCATGCTTTTTAAAACAGCCTGAAGAACCTCTCCAGTATCCGTCGCAACCATTTCCTTATCAGTGGCGCCAACCCGCGAGACACCTAACAAGCCTTCAATTAATTGTTTCATCCTGACACTGCCATCGACGGCAAAATCAATGTACTTTTTCCCATCTTCACTGACATGGTCTTTACAATCACGCTCCAGCAGTTGCAGAAAACTGGTAACCGTACGCAGTGGCTCCTGTAAATCATGTGAAGCGATATACGCAAACTGCTCAAGTTCGGCGTTCGATTCCATCAGCTCTTCATTAATGATTTTCAACTTGCTCGCCTGTAATTCCAATGCTTCCTGCGCCAACTCCAATTCTTCACGCGCCTGCTGTTGCTCTCGATAGGTACGAATATAATCGAGCAACAACCCAAGCAACGGCACGACATATGCGACAATCTTGAGGAAATGAGCAACATTAAAATGACTGTCAAATAATGCAGAAGAACCGAATGCCATATGCATTTGTACCACAATCTCGGGGATTGCACTGATTATCAAGGCATGGGCGAACAAACTTGGAACTCTTCGATAAAATCTTGGGTAAAGATACAGACCAGCGTAGGCGAAAAGAAGTAACGGGACTATATCGTAAGGCCGGGTGATAAAACTGTCTGGAAACTGAGTCTGGGGAAGATTAGCCGAGTTGGCAAAAAAACTGATGATGCCATACGACAGCAACATAAAAAATACAGAAGTTCCGATAAGAAACGGCACTCCTGCATGACGGAAATTAAAATCACGCCGCAGAAATAACCCAACCCCTATGATCAGAATCATCGCATTGAACAAGCGACAAATTGCCCAAGTAAATGGAATCAAATCCTGATTCGGCGCTTCAGCTGTAATCAATCTGGCAGCAGCCAGGGTATGAAAGGCATCCATGCAACCCGCACAAAATAATGCCATACCGATAATCGGTGTAGTGACATCACCCGTCATGCGGAACTGGCTAAACGCCAGCAGCACCGTGAAAATTGCGGCGCAGAATGCGGCCCATTCGAGTAACGCATGTGTGAAAGCGCCGGACAAGCGATAGAACATCGCGTCTACTTGCGCGGCACCACTGGCCTGCGCCATCTCGGCCATGTCGAATTTTTCGTCATGGCTAGCGAAATCAACTCCCGCCAGGGTCAGCAAAAAAGGCAGCACACAAATCGCGACAATGCCCCAGACAAAGCTGCCCGGCATGCGCGTCGTCGAGGGTGATTTCCCGTGAAAAGCTATAAATCCATTTGCACTAATAGTATTTTCCATCATACCAACACTCTATATCCTCCTGGAAGGTGCGCTTTGATCCCTTATCTTGTCATCGACACGAGAGGGTTAAACTTAATAATACTGGATTTTTGAGCACTGCTTTCCGAGTCGGGCAATGGATCAAAGGAAAACCAAGCGGATAACCTGGGATCTCAACGTTGAGTAATCTGTGGGTGCGGCAATCTGGTTACTTGCGTCTGCAGTCTCAGTACAGCAGGTTGAGCATCGTCAACATCACCACCAGAAACAGGATACTCATGGCGCCACCGGCGCCGAGGAAATCCTTCACACGGTAACCCCCGGGCCCCATGATCAGGGCGTTGACCTGGTGGGTGGGAATCAGAAAGGCATTCGATGTCGCAAGGGCCACCGTCAGGGCAAACATGCGTGGGTCATTACCGGTCGAGACTGCAATACTGATGGCCAGCGGCACTAAAAGAACGGTCGCACCCACGTTGGACATGACCAGCGAGAAGCCCGTCGCCAGCACGGCGACTGCCGCTTGTAGCACCCAACCCGGAACGTCGCCGAGCAGGTAGAGCGACTGGCTGGCAATCCAGGCCGCCGTACCGGTATGCTGAACGGCCGCGCCAAGCGGCAACAACCCGGCGAGCAGGAAAATGGTTTTCCAACTAATGGCCCGGTAGGCTTCATCCATGGAGATCACCCCTGACAAGATCATACCCATCGCCCCGACCAGCAGCGACAACGACAGTTTCAGATCAGAAAACAGCACCAGTCCCATAGCAATAGCGAAAAATACCAATGCCGGCATCACCTTGTGGCTACGCAAATCCTGCTGCGGGTAACCGGTGGTAACAACCACCAGATCCGGGTTCTTTGCAAGCACCGGCAACGCCGACCAGCGGCCGTAACACACCAGTGTGTCGCCTGCCTGTAGCGGAGTCTCCCGCAGACCCTGATTCAACGTTTCTCCGCCGCGATGTATCGCCAGCACGGACAAGCCGTAGGTACGCCGCATTGAAACTTCACCCGGTGCCTTGCCCACCAGCGAAGAATCCGGGGGTATGACCACCTCAGAAATACCCGCCTTGTCTTCCGCTAATGCCGTCTTAAAGATAAGCAGATCACTGCGCACCGCCAGGCCAACCTTATCTGCAAACTCTCTGATCTTCTCGTCTGCGCCCATCACCGCCAGCTCCATATCCGGTTCGAGCACCCAATCAGGCGGTGGAGATACGCACAACTCATTGCCCTGGCGAGTCGCTATAATCCGCACACGGCAAGCCCGTTCAATGTGGGCAACGCCCTTGCCAATCAGCGGCGATGCCTGCCCGGTGACCAGCTCATGAATGACACAATCAAGCTGATAAACGCGTGAGAAATAACTCGCAGCGCTCTCGGGCACCTTGCCATGGGTTACTCGGTCGGCCAGAAAGAAGCGGCCTGCCACTGCAAAAAAGGCAATACCGGTCGCCACCAGCGCCAGTCCAATCGGGGTCACGTCGAAGAGTTGAAACGGCTCGAGGTCTGCGGGCAACAGATCGTTCACCAGGATGAGTGGGCTCGACCCTACCAAGGTCACCGTACCGCCCAGAATGGCGCAGAATCCCATCGGCATCATCATCCGTGAAACCGGAATATTCGCCGTAGATGCGACCCGCGACACGACGGGAATAAACAATGCTGCAGCCCCCACGTTCTGCATGAAGCCTGAAATCAGACCCACGGCTGCCGACACGGTCGCGGTAATACGCCGCTCGGTGCGGCCTCCGACACGCAAGATGAACGCAGCCACCGAATGCATCACACCGGTTC
>CAYPEL010000179.1:0-5247 GCA_964409635.1 uncultured Gammaproteobacteria bacterium
AACCTGGGAAGGTCAGGAAGCAGGCAATACGGCTGACTTCATTTTCACAGCAGCTGTTCCTGTTCCTGCAGCACTCTGGCTGTTTGTTTCAGGCCTGTTAGGCTTAGTGACTTTTGCGAGAAAACGTTAACCCAATTTTTCTAAATCAATAAAAAAACCGGTGCTATCATAAGCGCCGGTTTTTTTTGCGGCGTAGTGAATGCAAATTTCATATGACACACCAATCCTATTATCATAAAAATATATATAGCCTGAAAAAAACGGCCTAACGTTGATCGTGGCAAGCACTCAGTTGTGTGAGGCCACCGACCGGGCGCAAGACCAACTCTCCGGTTTCAGTCTGTATATTTGATCGGCGCATACTGAGGACTAAGTGCTTGATTAAATGGAGCCGGAAACAGGAGTCGAACCCGCGACATCCTCATTACAAGTGAGGCGCTCTACCAACTGAGCTATTCCGGCTTAGGGCTGTGCCTAAAGCGGGTATTGTATGAAAGCCTGCCGGTTATGGCAATTTATTCGCACCTAGCCTGGCGTACAGTGATTCCAGGACTTTCCTGAACGAAACTCTGCCACGCAGGACTAGTCTGTAAGGGTTGTCCGGCGCCTTCTACATCCAGCCAATAGACTTGCTGTGGCCGGTAGTGGCGTCCAAGCTTGGCCTCATAGCCCATAGCAAGTAGCTGTTCCTGGCGCACAGCAGCCTTGTACTGGTCTGAATATACCCCCAGTGAAATCATGTAATTTTTACCAAGATAATAGTCGCTCACTCCCTGCTCTTCGAGATCAGCGACAATAGCGTGGGCATGGTCAGCGGGCATGGCAGGTAGATAGACCCAGTAACCTGCCGGTGTAGTAACGTTTCCTGTCCGCATCAGGAATTCATACTGCTGTTCACCGAGCCAGTCGCTCAGCGTATTTGCTTGGCCTTTATCAGAAAGCGGTCCCATCGTCAGGCAGAAACGTTTTTTAAGCAACGCTTCGCTTAAGGTAGTATTGGCGTCTATGGTAATCAACTGGGATATTTGTTGCGCAGCTTTCACCGGCTGTTGAGCCGGCGCTACGAGCTTGCGCTCACTCAGGAGCACAACTGGTTTTATGTCCTGCGGTAATGCTGGCAACCGGCTGAGGTATACGGTTTCACTGTCAACCGCTGGGTACAAGAAAAAGAAGGCCACATTAGCGAGGAGTAAAAATCCAATTAAGTAACGCATTCAATTTCACTAGCAAAAATCTGCAGACCTTTTAGCACCAGGTCAGGCTCATGTACCGGTTGAGTACTCAGCAGAGGTAAGATACGCGCCGTATCACCCCCGGTGAGAATATGCACTGATGAACGGCCAAGTTCAGGTGCAATATCGTTATACACACGGTCTATCAGGGCAACGGCTGCAAACAAAGTACCACCCTGCACTGCGGATTCGGTATCCCGTCCTAGCAGCGAAACATCCTGTTGGCTCTCTTCATCTAGTTCAATACCCGATGCTTCACGGTTTAACGCCGACACCATCATATCTAGGCCTGGTACGATCAGACCGCCAAGGTGTTTGCCATCAGCCGCCAGTGCTTCAATCGTTATCGCGGTTCCGCAGTCGACGATGCAAACCGGCGCAGCGTATAAATTGTGTGCCGCAATCAGGCAAGCCCAGCGATCCACACCCAGCCGTTCGATATTCTGGTAGGCGTTTGTAACACCACAACTTTGACTCTCTGTTTGCAGGAATTCAGGATCAACCTTCCAACGCCGTTTGACCCAGGTTTTAACGGATTTGGTATAATCCTCACCTGCCACACAGGAAATAATGACCCGTTCAGGCGTTTCCAGATCTTTCCACGCAGGACGCGCAATATCCTTGAATGCACGGGTTCCGCGTAACATGGGTTCACCTGTACGCCAATCACCCTCGTCCGCCAGCGCCCACTTTATCCGGCTGTTACCTATATCAATGAGTAACATCATCCCGCAAGACGCACGCTGATTTCACCGCTATGGTAACTTTTAGTGCTCCCCTGGGAACTCACTTGTAAACCTCCATGCTCATCGATACCACAAACCTTCCCCAGTATTGTCCCTTGTCCAGTATGCAAACTCACCGTCTGTCCAGCGATGACATCGAAGCGGCGCCATTCTTCCAGGAACGGTGCCAACCCTTGTTGTGAAAATTCCTGCAGCATACGAATCATTTCGTTGAGCAGGACAGCCGCGAGTAAATTACGGCTGATGTTATTCTCTATAGTCGACAAATCACTCCAGCGCTGACTGATATTTCCGGCAACCTGGCTGGGCATTTTCATATTGACACCTGCACCAATAATGACCGAGCAGGGGCCGCTGCTTTCTCCCACCATATCCACGAGTATACCTGCCAGTTTGCCTCCGTTGAGTAATATATCATTCGGCCATTTCAAACCCGCACCGCGTATACCGGTAGCTCTCAGCGCACGGATGACAGCCACCCCGGCTGCAAGGCTAAGGCCGGATAAACCACCCGGTACATCGTCAAACCCCCAGGCCAGTGAAAAATAAAGATTTGAGCCATATGGAGATACCCATTGCCTGCCACGCCTGCCCCGGCCAGCCCGCTGCCATTCGGCCAAACATGCGTGGGCCCGGCCTGGCTGCACCGGGAGAGCACGGTGTATAAGGTGGTCACTGGTGGAGTCCAGCGCCTTCACAACTTCAAACGTATCCAGACAAGCAGAAAACTCGGGCGCAATTGAGTACGCTATGGCCGCCTGATCCAGCAACTCCAATGCAGATGACAAGCGGTAACCCCGGCCGCGTACGGCATGCACATCCAGGCCAAGTTCATCCAATGAACGTATCTGCTTCCAAACGGCCGCCCGGCTGATACCCAGCCGCTGCCCCAGAAACTCTCCGGAATGAAAAGCACCATCAGCCAATAGCTGGATGAGTTGATACCGGGTTTTCATGCAGGCAGTTTACCACAGGCGCTTATTTAGCTAGCAGATAAACACTTGTATCTACAAATACGTACGTTGATTATACGGCATGCTGTTTACAGACCATCAGCAGCAGGGATGCTGCCGTTGAGCGCACAGGAATGTTTCACAGCGGGTCTGTAAACAGCATGCCGCAGAATCAACGTACTGCTTGGTAATTTTCAATTACCAGCTTCAGCTTTGCCCTGATTCGCTTTATTAGGCCGCTATTGATTAAAATTGCCTACTCATAACAACACAGAGACCTGCTCACGATGAAAAGTCGATGGAATGAAACAGAGGCCGGAAAATGCGCTGATGATCCGCTGAAATTGCGTGTTTACAGTTCACGATTGATAGGACAGGATGCTGATCTGGTGTTACACGGCGGCGGCAACACGTCGGTGAAGTCCCAGCTGACTAACCTGTTCGGAGATAGAGAAGAGGTGCTGTTCGTCAAGGGCAGTGGCTGGGATCTGGCAACCATTGAAGCACCTGGATTTACGCCCGTAAAACTCGACACACTCAAGCGTCTGGCAACGCTGGAAACCCTGTCTGACACTGAAATGGTAAAACAACAACGCGCTGCCACACTGGAGCCGTCTGCACCTAACCCATCTGTAGAAGCCATACTGCACGCCATCATCCCCTTCAGGTTTGTCGATCATACGCACGCCGATGCGGTGGTGACATTGACCAATACACCCGGTGGCGAAGCACGTATACAAAAGATATACGGTGATCGCGTACTCGTGATTCCCTATGTTATGCCAGGATTCATCCTGGCGAAGAAAATCGCCGCAATGACGAAAAATCTGGACTGGTCTCAGTATGAAGGCATGGTTCTAATGAGCCATGGTATTTTTTCGTTTCATGATGACGCAAAAGTCAGTTACGAACGCATGATTAAACTGGTCAATGAAGCAGAGCAATACTTGCACAGCAAGGGCGCCTGGGAGGCTGCCAATGCCAGCGGAATCAACGCTAGCTTTAACCCGTTGCAGCTTGCAGAACTAAGGCAACTGGTTAGCCACGCCGCCGGAAAACCCATGCTGGCAAAGTTGGCTGACAGTGTGGCTGCACGCGGCTTTTCGCAGCTAAAAAATGTCACCTCCATCTCCACCCGTGGTCCGTTGACGCCGGATCATGTCATCCGTACAAAACAAAAGCCATTAGTTGTAAGCGGTGACATTAAGGCCGCAACGCAAAAGTATGTTGAAAACTACCAAACATATTTTAACGCTGAAACAACGGGTGAGCTAACTTGCCTTGATCCAGCACCACGCTGGGCAGTCTGGCCATCTATAGGCACTATCGCATTTGATTCCTCTACAAAGGCTACCGGCATTATCAGTGACATCGTTGAACATACAGTGCGTTGCATTCAGTGGGCCGAACACCTTGGTGGCTGGAATGCACTCCCCAATAAAGCTATTTTTGAGATTGAATACTGGGAGCTGGAGCAGGCAAAACTAAAGAAAAGCAGCAATCGCCCTGTGTTTCAGGGTCAAGTAGCACTTGTCAGCGGAGCGGCCAGTGGCATCGGACAGGCCTGCGTTGACCGTTTACTGGTACAAGGCGCAGCCGTTATTGCACTGGATATCAATCCAAATATAACAACATTATTTAATGCAGCAAATGCGCTGGGTCTGGTTTGTGATTTACGTAAAACAAATGACATCAGACGCTGCATTGAACAAGCGATTAAGGCATTTGGTGGTATTGATATACTGGTCAGCAACGCGGGGACTTTTCCATCCAGCCAGTCTATTGCGGAAATGGACGATGCCGCCTGGGATGCCAGCATCAGCATGAACCTGACAAGCCACCAGCGTTTATTGAAAGCCTGTATACCTTATTTAAAACTGGGCATTAACCCCGCCGTGGTTATTATTGGTTCAAAAAACGTACCTGCTCCGGGGCCAGGTGCCTCAGCTTATTCAGCTGCCAAAGCCGGGCTTAATCAGTTGGCCCGAATCGCTGCCATGGAACTTGCCACTGACGGTGTGCGTGTAAATATTACTCACCCGGACGCCGTGTTTGATACGGCTATCTGGAATGATGACATATTACAAGCACGCGCTGAGCATTACGGAATGACTGTCCAAGAATATAAAACCAAAAATTTGCTGCAAACAGAAATTACATCCGTCGATGTTGCCGATCTGGTCTGTACGATGGCGGGGCCGGTATTTTCAAAAACGACAGGCGCTCAGATTCCTATCGACGGTGGGAATGATCGTGTGATCTGACAAGCAATGCTATTCTACAAAATAGTACGTTGATTACCCTGGTAATGGAACT
>CAYPEL010000180.1:0-5234 GCA_964409635.1 uncultured Gammaproteobacteria bacterium
ATGATCAATCACCCGGGTGAGTATCGATGGTCAAGCTACCAAGCCAATGCCCAGGGAAAGGAAGATTTGCTCATCGAGAAGCATCCTCTGTATTTTGAGTTAGGCCAAACCCCCGAGCTGCGGCAAACCGCTTACCGTGAACTGTTTCGTCAATACCTGGATTCGGATACGTTGCACGACATTCGCGATGCCTTGAATCATGAACTGGTACTGGGGTGCTCCCGCTACAAGGAAAAGATTGAAGCGATGACAAAAAGACAAACGACGCTGGGAAAATCAGGACGACCAAGAATTGAAGAAGAAAATGCAGGATATTTTGTTCAATAGCAGTAGTATATTAGCAACAATTGCTCTCTGACCCTGTTTTTTTCTGTTTTTTTGGGGACAAAATCGCATCCGGCCGGGCCTGGGAAGGTGGGATTGCCGGTTCTCTGGCAGCTGGTGGCTGGTTCATGAATTCCTTATACATAGCACCACCATTCCGATATAATGCCGCGCCAGCCTAACAACTGTGGCCATTACGCCGTCTCAACAACCACAATTAACCCAGAGTAGAGTTATGACTGATCTATCAAAATACAGAAATATCGGGATTTTCGCCCACGTCGACGCGGGTAAAACGACTACCACAGAACGAATCCTGAAATTAACCGGCAAAATCCACAAAACCGGTGAGGTTCACGACGGTGAAGCCACCACGGATTTCATGGAGCAGGAGCAGGAGCGCGGTATCACTATCCAGTCCGCTGCCACTTCCTGTGAGTGGGATGGCCACCGCATGAACATCATCGACACCCCCGGACACGTTGATTTCACCATTGAGGTGTACCGTTCACTCAAAGTACTCGACGGCGGCGTCGGCGTTTTCTGCGGCTCTGGCGGTGTGGAACCCCAATCGGAAACCAATTGGCGCTATGCCAACGATTCCGGCGTCGCGCGTGTCATTTTCGTCAACAAGCTGGACCGCATCGGCGCCGATTTCTACCGGGTGGTACAACAAATAATTGACGTACTCGGCGCGCACCCGCTAGTGATGGTTCTGCCCATCGGGATTGAGGATGATTTTACCGGAGTCGTCGATCTATTGACCCGCAAAGCCTGGGTCTGGGACGCGTCGGGTGATCCGACCAAATACGATATCGTCGATCCACCCGCTGACATGGCTGACAAGATCGAAGAATGGCGTGAAAAGCTCGTCGAAACGGCCATTGAGCAGGACGATGACCTGATGGAGAAATACCTGGACGGTGAAGAACCTTCTGTAGAAGCGCTTCAAGGCTGCATCCGCAAGGGCACCATTGCTCTGGATTTCTTCCCGACCTATTGTGGCTCCGCCTTCAAGAACAAGGGTATCCAGCCGGTGCTTAATGCAGTGGTCGATTACCTGCCCAGCCCGACTGAAGTTAAACCACAGCCAGAAGTCGACCTGGAAGGTAATGAAACGGGTAATTTCGCCATTGTCGATGTCGATAAGCCACTGCGCGCACTGGCCTTCAAAATTATGGACGACCGTT
This sequence comes from uncultured Gammaproteobacteria bacterium, assembly GCA_964409635.1. Taxonomy (GTDB): domain Bacteria; phylum Pseudomonadota; class Gammaproteobacteria; order DSM-19610; family DSM-19610; genus CAYPEL01. The sequence continues at coordinate 1,515 of CAYPEL010000180.1, forward strand.
TCGGTGCACTGACCTTTATCCGCATTTACTCAGGAAAAATTGAAAAAGGCACCACCGTGCTCAATACCTTTACCGGTAAAACCGAGCGGATCGGGCGGATTGTGGAAATGCACGCCGACGCGCGCGAAGAGCTGTCCAGCGCCCAGGCCGGTGATATCGTCGCCGTACTCGGCATGAAGAATGTGCGCACAGGCCACACCCTGTGCGATGAAAAGAATCCGGCGACACTTGAGCCGATGGTATTCCCGGATCCGGTTATCTCGATTGCTGTGGCGCCTGTCGACAAGGCTGCCTCTGAAAAACTCGGCGTCGCGATCGGTAAAATGATCCAGGAAGATCCGTCATTCCGTGTCGAAACCGACGAAGACAGCGGCGAAACGATTCTTAAAGGGATGGGCGAGCTGCACCTCGATATCAAGGTCGATATTCTGAAACGCACCCACGGTGTGGAAGTCACAGTCGGCAAACCCCAGGTAGCCTATCGTGAAACCATCACCCAGCATACTGAAGATAGTTATACACACAAGAAACAGACCGGTGGTTCCGGCCAGTTCGCCAAGATCGATTACACCGTTGAGCCGGGTGAGCCGGGTAGTGGTTATGTGTTCGAATCCAAAGTCACCGGCGGACGCGTACCGCGCGAATTCTGGCCGGCAGTAGAAAAAGGTTTCAAGAAGAGTTTAGACGTGGGTGTATTGGCCGGATATCCGTGCCTGGATTTCAAGGTCACCCTGCTCGACGGTGGCTACCACCCGGTCGACTCCTCTGCTGTGGCTTATGAACTGGCTGCCGGCGCCGCATATCGTCAGAGTATGCCCAAAGCCGGGCCGCAGCTCATGGAACCGATAATGAAAGTCGATGTGTTCACACCGGATGACCACGTGGGTGACGTCATTGGTGACCTTAACCGCCGCCGTGGCATGATCAGGTCACAGGAAGCGGGTACCACCGGTGTGCGTATAAAAGCCGAGTGCCCTTTGAGCGAAATGTTCGGCTACATCGGCGACCTGCGCACCATGACCTCCGGCCGCGGTCAGTTCTCCATGGAGTTCCTGCACTACATGCCGTGCCCGAAGAATGTGGCTGAAGTGGTTATCAAGGAAGCTAACGAACGCGCCAAAGCCAGTTAGCAGGATTTCTGGAAATTAAAATCCCCGCGAAAGCGGGGATTTTTTATTCAGCGTCTTGTGTAGTTAAATTAATCTTTACGACTGATTTCAACGGCGCCTGCCCTTTCCACCTCTGCTGCGCTCTTCTTCAAATTTAACTTTCAAACTATTCCCTTCGTAGGTTTTACCATCCAGGCCGGCAATCGCGGCACGCGCCTCGTGGCCTTCCATTTCCAGAAAACCGAAACCTTTACACTTGCCTGAAAACAGGTCTTTCACAAGTTTGATGGAATGAACTTTACCAAAAGGAGCAAACAGCTCCGTCAGGGAATCTTCGGTTGTCGTGGGCGGCAAACTGCCAACAAAAAGTTTCTTCACGTTGTAGTTTCCTTATCTTGCGATAAAAAGAGAAACCCGCGATTTCCTGCGGGGTTTGCCCGGTACTCAATAGACAGGGTGTGCGGATAGATCAAATCTGCACATTCGCTGCCTGTGGGCCTTTAGGTCCATCTTCCACATCGTAGGTTACTTGTTGGCCATCGGCCAATGTGCGAAAACCCTCGCTGGTGATCGCAGAAAAATGCACGAAAACATCCTTGCTGCCATCATCAGGTGTAATAAAGCCAAAACCCTTGGATTCGTTAAACCATTTAACGGTTCCTGTAGCCATAATCATTGCCTCACTAAACTAAGAACTAAAAACAGAAAAAATGCGTTACAAATCTTACGCGGTAATTAACAGGAGAAAACGTGGCGAGAACGTCCGGTAAAAAACCAGGATAGACTGTAGCTTGGCCTTAGTGTAACCGGTTTTTCACTAAAAACACCACATATCTCTATTAAATGCAGCGGCAAAATCAAAGCCAGAACTCCCTCCCCCTGGAAGCCGGCCGGAGGAGAGCGTGAATCAAAATATACACCGCCTTACTTTACCCTCTCTCCGCGTGTTTCTGCCTATATCCAAAATTAAGATATAGTCAGTGGTAGAAGTTTGTATAAACTCATCACTTCAAAAATTGAAACCCTACAATACCCGTACCCATTTACCAAAACTTCAGGTATAATACGCTCAAATTCTTGGTGCACTTCGGTCTGCACCTGTTTACACGCGGTAGCCTTTCCCGGTTCACCTCGAAACATAAAGCAAGTTTCCGCCTAGACCGCCCCAAACATGTGTATTGGGTAGGCCGATCCTGGAGATCATCACAGTATGTCATTTGAATCCCTCGGCTTGCGAGCCGAATTACTCCGTGCTGTATCCGAAAAAGGCTACAGCAAACCTACCCCGATACAACTGCAGGCCATTCCCCCTATCCTGGAAGGCCGCGATATCATGGGTGGCGCCCAGACAGGCACGGGCAAAACCGCCGGTTTCACGTTACCGTTATTACATCGGCTAATGGCGGCCAACAAGCCGGTAAAAGGCCGCCGCCCTATCCGCACCCTGGTGCTTACTCCAACCCGGGAACTGGCCGCACAGGTAGCCGAAAGCGTGGCAACTTATGGCAAGTATTTGCCGTTGAAATCCACCGTGGTGTTCGGTGGCGTCAGTATCAATCCACAAAAACAGAAACTCATCAAAGGTGTCGATATTCTGGTTGCGACCCCGGGGCGTTTGCTGGATCACGTCGGCCAAAGATCGGTTGACCTTTCAAAGGTCGATATCCTGGTGCTGGACGAAGCCGACCGCATGCTCGACATGGGCTTTATTCACGATATCCGCAAGGTGCTCGCCCTTTTACCCAAACATAAACAGACCCTATTATTCTCGGCTACTTTTTCGAAAGAAATAAAACAGCTGGCAAACACACTGCTCAAATCACCGACCTTGATTGAAGTCGCACGGCAAAATACCGCCGCCGAAAGCGTAACGCAGGTTGTTCATCCGGTAGATAAAAACCGTAAGCGTGAATTGCTTTCTTACCTGATCGGTTCAAACAACTGGCAGCAAGTACTGGTATTTACACGTACCAAGCATGGCGCCAACCGCCTGGCCGGACAACTGGAAAAAGATGGTATCAACTCCGCAGCTATTCATGGCAATAAGAGCCAGGGCGCCCGCACCCGGGCACTGGCCGATTTCAAAACCAACAAGGTGCGCGTACTGGTGGCAACGGATATCGCTGCGCGCGGGCTGGACATTAGCCAGTTACCCCACGTCGTCAATTTTGAACTGCCAAATGTCGCAGAAGACTATATCCATCGTATCGGCCGTACCGGCCGTGCGGGCAATGAAGGTGAAGCCGTGTCGCTGGTTTGCGTCGACGAATTAAAATTACTCAAAGACATCGAACGCCTGATCAAACGCGAAATTCCTAAAGTCGTCTTAGACGGATACGCACCCGATCCGTCCATAAAAGCAGAACCCATAAACAATGGACGCGGCAGACAGCAGCCAAGGAAACCGGCCAGAAAAAAAGCCGCATCCGCCTGGAATAATCAACGCCCGAACGCCAAACGGCGTTCAAACAATCCGAATCAGCCCCGGAACCACGCACGGCGTGGTTCATAAGGCGCACGTTAGGTATTAATACGTACGTTGGTATGCGACACATTATTTGCAGACCATCGGCAGCAGGGAAGCTGCCGCTGAGCGTACAGGGATGTATTC
>CAYPEL010000181.1:0-5147 GCA_964409635.1 uncultured Gammaproteobacteria bacterium
ATTAGGAAGGGAACGATGCACCAACAGTGTATAGAAAATAAACACCATGCCCCCCGAAGTCAAACTACCCATAAGATCTTGCTAGAAACAGTAATCGGGGACACTGCTCACTTAATCACTTAACGCTGTTATTCCCGATGGTGTAGGCTTATTACAGAGTCGCCAGACTGGGTTGTAGATGAGGTTCTATTTCGAGTGATTCGAGCAACCTGCCCATACCGGTCTGAATTCTGAAACGTGAAAACAGGCGATCATAGCGGGTATTTGCGTAGGCGCGGCTGGCATCAAATAATTCATTTTCAGAATCCAGTAAATCCAGCAGACTGCGTTTACCTATATTAAATTGTTTGCGGTAAGCTGCCAGCGTACGCTGGGTAGAATCCATGTGCTGCTGCAAATAGTCCAGCTGGCTGGTTTGTGTCTGGTACTGGTTCCATGACAACCGGATGCTTTCAACGACCTGACGGCGGGTGTTGTTACGCACATCCTTCGCCTCATCCAGTAAATGCGCTGTCTGTTTCCGGCGCGCCTGCTCCTTGCCGCTGGCAAATAGCAGATAGCGCATTCTTAGCATGACACTGCGATCATCATTATCACCGCGCTGGCCATCAAGGTTATTGTTCCAATTCTGTCCAGCTTCCAGATCGAAACGCGGATAGAGCGTATTGCGTGCCGCCTGCTGCTGGGCTTGTGCAGCCGCCACATCGGACTCAGCTGATTTTAATGTCGGATGCCCCGCTACAGCTGCTTCGACCGCCGCTTCAATTGCAGCGGGAACTGGCAGCTTTTCGACATCAGGTTCGACAAGATTTTCCGGCATCTCACCGGTCACCCGCAAATAGTTACTGCGTGCATCCGCTAGATTGGACTGCTCAGAAATGACATTAGCCATGGCGAGGGCATAACGACCGGTAACCTGATCGACATCTGCCTTGCGTCCTACGCCAGAACGACTGCGTAAAGTAATCTGATTCCGAGTGTGCTCGTGTGTTGCCAGATTAGTTTTGGCCAGCGCCAGCAATTCCATGCGCCGGAGTACTTCCAGATAGACTTCTGTGGTACGCAGCGCTATCTGCTCAGCGGTGCTCACCAATGTGTTCGACGATGAATCAACCCGGGCGCGCTGGCGCTTGACTTCACTCTTGGTAGCAAAACCGTCAAACACCATCTGCCGAACCTGGACACCGCGTTCACGCCGCGCCAGTGTTTCGTCATTTTTCCCGGTCGCCCGTGTCGTACTGTTATCGCTTTCCTCAACACCAAAGGCACCGGTTACCTCAAGCGTAGGGCCATAGCCGCTGCGCGCCTGACGCAGCTCTTGCTGGCGCGCTTTACGCTGGTTGATATCCGCGAGTACATCAGGATTTGTCGCCAGAGTCTGCTCCACTGCAGATTTTAGAGAAGCGCTGTTTACCGGCATTGAAATCGCCAGCAAGCACAGGAGCATCCATTTATTTTTTAATGGCTTCAACAGGTTATTGAACATTGTGAACTAGGTCTCAAAGAAAGTTTTTACTCATATCGGCCAGGCATCCGTTTTCTGAAGCTGATAATGCTACTTATCACCTATAAAACATGCACTTACTTAACTTTTAGTGGTATAGGCTAGTCGACTACAAGCGCGCCTTTTATAAGCAGGTTGTTCAGAATGTCCAGATCTGTGGATAAAGTGCCGCCTTCGGTCAGATCCACGCTTTCCAGAATGACCTGTTGGGTGGTTTCGAAAATCGTACCGCCATCGGTATCGATATTGATTACTGTTTCGTTGTCTCCGTCACCGTCGTTATCAATGAACTGGAAGTTCAGGTATTCCGTCAGTGGATTGCTTTCTTCACCCACCAGCAGGTCTGACAGATCGAGTACATCGCCATTTGACGCATCGTCAAAATCGTTGATGATATCGACGGCAGGCGTTGCTGTACTGCCTTCATCCCCCGGACGCCAGACAAAGGTATCGATACCATCGCCACCGGTCATGACATCATCGCCCTGGCCGCCGATCAGCAGGTCATCACCAGCACCCCCCGTGAGGACATCATCACCCGCTCCAGCAGTTAATTGGTCATTGCCGGCGCCACCCTCAAGTTGGTCACTTCCCGCACCACCAAACAACAGATCATCGCCGCTACCACCTAAGAGAATGTCGCTCCCAAGACCACCATCGAGTATGTCATCACCCGCATCACCGGCCAGATGGTCATCCCCGGCATCACCCTCAAGTGTGTCGCTATCATCGCCACCACTTAGATAGTCGTTACCTACGCCACCTGCCAGCGTATCCATACCGGCACCACCAGCAAGCGTATCGTGACCTGCGTTACCCGTCAGTGAATCATCACCTGCATCACCTGATATGGCATCGTTTTCGCTTCCGCCTGCAATACTGTCTATACCGGCTGTTCCGGTGAGCGTATTATCAATCGTATAGAGTGAAAGCTGCGCAGTATCTGATTGGCCATCCGTGTCTGTCAGAACATAATCGATCAACACTGGAGCAATACCCTTTATGGCAGCCACTGTTGTCGGGATCTGATAACTTACGTTACGCAAACCCGAATCAAATCCTGTGCCCGAATAACCAATATCAAATTGTGTCACATTAGAATACTGAGATAAGTCTAGAGTGGCGGTTCCACCATTATCAGCAGCAGTTAACACAACTGTATTGGTAGTACTATTACCGTCTCCATCCGTATCGTGGGTCACACTAACAGTGACCTGGTCATTATTAACAATCTGGAAATCACTGATTGTCAGTATCAAGTTATTTACGCCATCGGGAAGAACCAACGCATCGAATGCAACGCGTATTTCTTCTCCCTGACTCAATAACTGACCATTACCACCTTGTACACCTACCCCACTACCCGTGTATTGCAATGTGGCGCCACCTGAAAGGATTGAAATATTCAAATCCCCTGCTGTTACGTTTGCTTGCGATGTTGTATCAATCGATACATCAACAGGTGCATTCGTCTGGTCAGGTGTAAATTCATAATATCCATTGCTGCGGAATACCAACACTGAAGTATCACTGCTGTCAGTGACGGTAACTTGCGAGATCACATCACCATCTATATTGGTTTCAACACCAAACACCCAGGTTAAGTTACCTGCACCACCATTTGAAGGCGGCGCTGTAAAATCGAGATCTATACTCTCACCCTTGTATGTTATAGAAGTAATATCCGCATTATCAACCACCTTATCTACACCACTGCCCTGTAAGGCAAAGGATGTGAAGCCACTACCAAGCGCAGATCCTGCGTCTGTTCCTAGACCGCTAATAACATTACCTTCTGCAATTTCATAATGGGCGAGTGAGTCCAGGTCATCATTTGCAACCGGTGCATCATCGACGACATTTATCGTCGCGACCGCCGAGGCAGTGTCACCGTCACCATCAACAACAGTGTAGTTAATAGTAAAACTATTGGGCGCAGTACCATTCGGCGCAATAAACAGATACGAACCGTCCGAGAAATCAAAGGTGAACGTACCATAGGCAAATCCATCATCGGCATCCAGCGTCATGTTCGTTCCATTGATATCGACAGTCGCTACCAGGCCTGGCGGGACGGTAATATTTGTTCCATCAAAGGTAAAGGTATCAGCGCCCAAGGTTATCGATTCTACATATCCCGCATCAGCACCGAACAATACATTGGTAACCGAACCATTTACGGTGATATTGCCACCAAATGCCGTTGGTACTGTGCTCAGCAGCTCCGACTCAAGCAGCGCAACATCAGTAATTATTAGCGCATCATCGACTGTACCGTTGCCCTGGCCCAGCGAATCGATATTGTGAATAAAATTCAGATCTGTCAGATCAACGGGTAAGCCGGTACCTATACCCACTGAATAGGAATCTATCGAGTTACTATTAACAAAGGCATCAAAACCATTGCCTACCGGTGTCCCGTTTGAAGTGATCGCACCATCAGACAGGAAATAGGATATATTCTGTACATTATCCGCCAGATTTTGTGACGCCAAGTCAGCAGTAAATTCCGCCTCAATCAGACTTAATGCATCGTTATAGCTTGTGGAGTTGGTGATGGTGGCATCAGGATCGTTTGGCGAATTATTGGTGTAGGCCGGTGCAGTACCAGCATCCCTGATACCGATAACCGCCGCTTCCAGATCTGCAAAGTTATCGTAGCTACCCAGTGTGTGGCCACCATCAGCGAATAACAGCACCGTAATACTGACTTGTGTCGACTGGTTGTAATACTCCCGGCCCAAAGCCGTCAATGCGTCTTTGGCCAATTCAAGACGCGTTTGCCCGGTAGTACCCACCTGCGCATTCATGCTGGTTGAGATGTCCAGCGTGAGCATTACGTTGAAAATATTTTCTTCGGATTCTGGTATATCCTCTACCAGATCATTAGCAACCGGCTTGTCATCGATAATAGAAATCGTCAAGCTATCCGAAAAACTGGAACCGTTGGTGAAGTTGTAAGTAAACACCTCATCTACATCATTACCGCTGGTATCGGCAGTATTCAGTGTGTACTCGTAGTCACCCACGCTACGGCCCGGCGTAGCATTGTCTGCATAAACAGTCAATACACCCAACGCAGTAGTAACCGTTATGATGCCAGCAGTTGCTGTATAATTCGTCGCACCAAAATCAATACTGTCAATCGCGTTTGTACTCATCGCGTCGTTGGTAAGCAGATTTCCGGTAGCAACATCCCCGCCACTACTGCTTTCTGTACCATTCGCTAGTGCGCTTTCATACACCGTATTGGTATCAACTTCAGTTGTGCCGACGTCAATTGTCGTTGTAGCCGCAACCGTTTCAATACCATCAGAAACCGTGTAAGTAAAAGCACCTGAACCCTGTACCGTACCGGCATCAAAAACCAGCGAGGAGAGTTCTGAAAGACTCAGATCCTGGCCAACAGTTACCGGCGTTGTTCCGTCAGCCAGCATGACCGTACCAAATCCTGCCGGTAATCCAGTAACCGTTATTACCAGACTGTTGTCATCTGTATCTATATCTGTTGGCGGTGTAATATTTAACGCAAAATCGTTTGCGTTCTCAAGCGTATAAATTGCGTTAACCACTACATCCGGCGCATCATTGACAGGTATAACGGACAAAGCACCCACATCACTACCGAACAGGCTATTGTTCT
>CAYPEL010000182.1:0-5137 GCA_964409635.1 uncultured Gammaproteobacteria bacterium
AGCCGTGACCTGTTACGGGATGTTTTTAAACGTGTTTCAGGTAAAGGTTACAAAATAGAAAATGCAGATATAACCGTGGTCGCCCAAGCGCCAAAACTTGCGCCGTACATTCAGCCGATGACAAATAATATAGCGGCTGATTTATCTGTTGATCCTACACAAATAAATATCAAGGCAACCACCAGTGAACAGCTCGGCTTTACCGGAAGAGAAGAAGGAATAGCTGCATTTGCCATCGTCCTGCTGCAAGAACACTAACTATTTAAAGAGCCCCTTGCAACCCACACTTAACTCAGTCTGGCTCAACCTCCCACACGCCTGGGGTGGACCCTGCGGATCAGGCGTTCTACGCAGCACCCCAGCAGATTTCCAGGTCATTGAAATCCCCATCACAGAACCTAACGGCGAAGGCGAACACAGTTGGTTATACATTAGAAAAACGGGCGCAAACACAGAATGGGTTGCGCGCCAACTGGCAAAGCACGCCGCCGTTAGCGTATCAGCAGTGAGCTTTGCCGGCTTAAAAGACCGTAATGCAATCACCCAACAATGGTTCTCGGTTCACCTGCCGGGAAAATCGGATCCCGATTGGCAAGCGATGGATGCAGAGGGCGTCGAAATACTGAACACTGCCCGCCATACGCGCAAACTCAAACGCGGTGCATTAAAGGCTAATCGATTTAATATTCGCATCAGCTCGCTGACAGCCGGCACGGCAGCAATTGAAAAACGCTTAAACGCAATCAAGCACGGTGGTGTACCCAATTACTTCGGTGGCCAACGTTTTGGCCGGGAAGGTATGAACCTCAACCAGGCAGCACACTTATTCGAAGGCAGGCTACGTAAACCACCGCGCCACAAACGTGGGCTGTATTTATCAGCTGCACGCTCAGCGCTCTTCAACCTGGTATTGGCAGCACGGGTGACCGATGAAAGCTGGTTCCGATTGATATCCGGTGATGTCTTGCAGCTCGATGCCAAGTCTGCCTGTTTTGTCGCCGCAACAGAGGATATCGACTTAGCGGATAGAATTGATTCCATGGAACTGCACCCGACAGGCCCAATGTGGGGGCGGGGTGAACTCATGCCCCTGTCCGAAGCGCGTGACTACGAAACGATAAAACTTGTAGATTACGCGCTGTTTCGGGACGGGCTGGAAAAAGCCGGTTTGAAGCAGGAGCGCCGCAGCCTGCGGCTGGTTGCCAGAGAACTTAGCTGGCAATGGCAACCAGACGAGTCACTATGCGTACAATTCACTTTGTCACCCGGTAGCTATGCCACCAGTATTTTCCGTGAGATTTTCCAGAGTGAACCAGCAGCTTAATACCATCTGGCAGCGGATAAGCACAGCTGCAAAACGCAGTGGCCGGAATCCGGAGGCGATTCGCCTGGTTGCGGTTTCCAAAAAACAACCTGTGCAAGCCATTCAGCAGCTAGCCGAGCAGGGGCAAATTGATTTTGGTGAAAGCACACTCCAGGAAGCGCAGGAAAAAATACCGGATAATCCGGCGTTATCCTGGCACTGCATCGGTCATATACAGTCCAATAAAACCCGTTATATACCCGGCCTGTTTGACTGGGTGCATTCGATCGACAGTGAAAAACTGGTTGACCGTCTGGAACAGGCGGCGAGTCAGGAAAACCAACAGCTCAAATTCTTGTTACAGGTAAATATTGCACAGGATCCGGACAAGTTTGGTTTTGCAGCGGAAAATCTGGATAGCGTTATTGACTCTATTCTAAGCAAACAATACCGCCATGTTGTTTTGCATGGATTAATGACCATAGGTCAGGCAAATGTATCGGAAGATAAAACGCGCCTGGCTTTCGTTGCACTGAAAACCTTGAGTGATGAATTATCAATGCGATTCGGCCAGCGCCATTTCAAAGAGCTCTCCATGGGCATGAGCCAGGATTTTGAAATTGCCATAGAAGAGGGTGCGACGATGGTTCGCGTAGGGACAGCATTATTTGGTGACAGGCATTCACGTTATCAGCGTATAGAGTAGTCGTTGTGTTGCGTACCCAGCGCTTCCTGCATTTCATTAGTCCTTGCCTGAACGATTTATCTTGGTGAGATTCGTTACAATCCCTGGCGATACCTTTTTGTACACATCCAGTAAAATTTGTTGCAATACCGCCATATCATATTTCTCAGCGGCGGCTTGCGCGGCGGCGGCAGCAATTGATTTATACAGAGTAGCATCCGTTATCAAACATTCAATTCGTGCCGCTAAAGCCTGTGCATCCTGTGACGGAATCACAAACCCACTGACTCCATCCTGTATCATTTCAGGGATAGCTCCCACGGCGGTTGCTATTGCTGGCACACCCGCTGCCATCGCCTCAATCAAGCTGTTGGGCATATTTTCATAATGTGAAGGTAAAACGAACAGATCGATTGATTGATAGAGTTCTGGTTTGACATCGAGGGTTATAACACCCGCACTGAGCCAGCACTTACCCTCCTTACCCAACACCTGCTCGATCTCTTTTCGATGGCTGCCGTTACCAGCCACTACTAAAAAAAGCTGCGGGTAACGCTGGCATAAGTCAGCCATCGCGTCGAGCAACTCAAAAATCCCCTTCGCCGCCTCTGTAGCTCGATCACGCGTCCCCATAAATAAGATTGCGATTCGCCCTGGCGGTATTCCGAAGCGCTTACGGTCAGGCTGCGCCTGACTGTAGATACGAGTATAGGTTGCATTGGGAGCAACCATAGCCTCCCGGCCTGTCAGTTTATTGAAATAATCTGCCCACCACGGCGATAACACCAGCAACACCTGTGGAAAATTCAGCAGTCTGCGCACAATAGCCTGCCTTAGACGGGATGATTGCTGGTAGTAATCTGGAAACCCACCCCCGTGTATTTGTAGAATAACGCGGCGCCCTAACAGGCGCGCAATGAATGCGTAGAGACCGTTTTGATAGAAATTGACACCACTGGATGTCTTGACATGCACGATACGGCAGCGGCTCTGTAACACTATTAGTACAAATCGGGCGTAGGCAGCCAACTGGTAAGACAAACGCTGCCAGATAGGACGCGATGAATCCCTGCCTCGCCAGTTATTGAACAGGCGCATACCGGTTTGTTCTGCAAGCTCAGAATTCAATAGCAGATCAACGCCCACCTCAACACCACCTAAAAACGGTGGTGTTGGCAAAGGGCCAACGAGCAGAACCTGGCAACGCTGCAGAGGTGGCTTCATGATCCATTTACACCGTTACAAGCATGATGATCATGCATCATACTATTGTATCCAGACTTAACTCAGACACAACCGCGCGAAACTTACCGCTCGCATTCCGGGCTATCTGTGATACGCATTCAATGCTGACAGGCAAAGCCCCCAGGCGGTCTTGCAGACGTTGTATAACTTGTGCTTCAACTTGGCAGTTGAATAGTTCTCCAGGCACGATGCGCACCGTCAAGGAAGCATCTTTATGTTGCAGAACCTGCGCCTCAATAACACCCGCCAGGTCAAAAAACACATGATGAATTCTACCTACCCAACCACCGGTTTTTGTCTGCAATAAATCATCCTCTCGCCCGATTATCCCATCCACCACCGGGAAGTTGCGTCCACAAGGACAGCTCTGATGATCAGTAATTCTTACAATGTCACCTGTACGGTAGCGCAACAAAGGCATGGCCTTATTCCAGAAACCAGTTGCCACGATTTCACGCAACTCTGGATCAGACGACCCTTCAACAGGTAATAACTCTGTAATGCCATATTCTGGAATAATATGGTACGACCCAAAATTGCATTGCTGAATCGCAGACACCGCTTCGGTCTGTCCATAGTGCTCAAGCACCTGCGCCTGGAACGTCTCCTCGATAAGCTGTCGTTGTGAGGCGGAAAGACTTTCGGAAGATAAGAAGACTAGCGGAATATGACATTCTAGCCCATGTGCTTTAGTGAAAGCCGCAAGTAATGCAGCGGATGACGGGTAAGCAACCAATGCCCTGGGTTGTAAAGCTCGGATACGTTCAACATAGGCACGCAGCGTGTCCATGGAAAGGTGAAAAGAAGACATGCGAAGTTCATTCATTGATCGTATAAAACGCCAAGGCGCATGACTTTGCTGACCCGCAAGGACGATGAGATCACCTCGCATTTTGACGTGGCGATCGTTTGATTTATAGCCAACCCAGCTATACTGCCGCTCCAGAAATGCTTCTTCTACTGGATCATAATCGGATCTCTGATAGATACGCAGTGGTGTACCGGTCGTACCACTGGTCAAAGTAACCAATGTGTCATTTGCGCCTGGATCAACGAATTGTTTTGCATCGCTGCGCAGGCTTTCCTTATCCAGGAATGGAAGCTTTTCCAGATCCTGTGGATAACGAATATCACGGCTACTAATACCATGAAGCTGGAACAACTTTTTGTAGTATGGAGTACAGGAAGCCGCTGCAACAATTTGCTGCAGCTTTTCTACCTGGAGATTTTCAAGCCGCTCAGGGTCATACCACTGACTGTGTTGCAGCCAATCAAATTGCTGATCAAAGGTTGCGCCATGGAGACGTCTGGACTTGAAGTAAAAATAGCTGCTCAGAAGAGCTTCCTGAACCCTGGCAGGCGAATGCGCGTATAACGCCCGACCCACCGGTTTGAGCCGCTCTGCTAACATTGTTCTTTCCCCTGCCCAGTTATACTAAAACCATCCCTGTCGGACGTCCCAATCATCCAACGTGACAGCACAATTTAGCAGCCTTCTACTGTGGGCCGCTCTAAACAAATAGGGTATGTATCGTACAAGTGGAAGACTACGGGTGCAATGCAGGGATTAGCACTCAGCTATTTTTGAGTACCTTGACTCACGGGTAGTTATGAAATTCCAGCTTGTTGCCATTTTCACCATTGCGAAATTTGCCACCGAGATTTTCTGGTTGCCTTTAGTTGACCGCGCCTGCGCACACCTGCGCCGAGTCAGTTGTGCATCCTTGTATATCACAAAGTAAATGCCATACGGATCTGCCCCTGGTTTCTGGTATTAATATATTCAATAAGATATTGATTTATAGTGGTTAAAAGTGTCTCGCTAAGTTTAATATAAAATTACTATACAATAAATGAATATATATGCTATATTATTTATAGATATTATACTTTAACTAGGTATC
>CAYPEL010000183.1:0-5073 GCA_964409635.1 uncultured Gammaproteobacteria bacterium
GTATTAACCTGGTATTAGAAGGTGGCAGCCTCGAATCCGATGGTGCCGGAACCTTGCTGACAACCGCGCGCTGCTTGCTGCATAAGTGGCGCAATCCTGACCTTGACCGGCAGTCCCTGGAAAATAAGCTCAATGAGTTACTCGGAATCAAGCATTTTCTCTGGCTTGAGTCCGGTGCACTTATGGGTGACGATACCGACGGTCATATCGATATGCTGGCGCGATTTGCTAACCCGGATACGATTATCTACCAGGAATGTACCGACACCGCATACCCTTATTACGGCGAGCTAAGCAGGATGAAAACCGAATTAGCGCATTTTGTCCGGCCAAACGGTGCGCCCTATCATTTGATTGCCCTGCCCTGGCCGGCACCACAAATGAGCAGTAAAGGTGATCGTTTACCTGCCAGCTACGCAAATTTTCTAATCATTAACGGTGCTGTGCTGGTGCCAGCTTATGAAGATGCAGCTGACGATGCCGCTTGCGAAATCATCCAATCGGCTTTTCCGGAGCGTGAAGTGGTATCGATTAATTGCCTGCCGTTGATATCACAGTCAGGCAGCTTGCACTGTGCCACCCTGCAATTGCACGAAACGGTAGATGTTTAGGTGCCCGGCCACGGCTAGTCGAATGAATTCGACCCGACAGGTCTTCCAGGATGCGTGACTGCGCAGCAGGGCAAGGTGCCCGCAAAGATGCCAAGCACCCTTAATTCTGATCTAAATATATCGTAAACTCAGCCTATGAATACACCCCAGTATAGGATTGATCGATGCAGTTGACGGTAGCCCTGATCCAGATGCCCTGCCTGGCGGATGCAGACAGCAACCTGCAACATATCGAAGCACAGCTTGCCGAGGCAAAATCACAGCATGTCCAACTGATTGTTTTGCAGGAACTGCATAACAGCTTATATTTCTGTCAAATCAAAGATACGACCCACTTTGACTTGGCCGAACCGATCCCCGGCCCAAGCTGTGAACGCTTAGCCCGTCTTGCGCGTGATCACAGCATGGTGATCGTTGCCTCTTTGTTTGAGAAACGTGCGGCGGGTCTGTATCACAACACGGCGGTAGTCTTCGATAGCAATGGCGAGATCGCAGGCAGCTACCGGAAAATGCATATTCCGGATGATCCCGGGTACCATGAAAAGTTTTACTTTACGCCGGGTGATCTGGGCTTCAATCCAATTAAAACCAGCCTGGGGAAGCTTGGCGTTATGCTTTGCTGGGATCAATGGTATCCTGAAGCAGCGCGTTTGATGGCGCTGGCCGGTGCGGATGTGTTGATTTATCCAACCGCGATCGGTTGGGCGCCAGGCGATAGCCAGCAAGAAAAAGACCGCCAGACAGATGCCTGGGTAACCATACAACGCTCCCATGCGGTGGCCAATGGTTTGCCGGTCATCGTATGCAACCGCACCGGATTCGAAGCTGACCCGTCCGGTGTTACCGGCGGCATTCAATTTTGGGGATCGAGTTTTATTGCTGGTCCTCAGGGAGAGATACTCGCACAGGCTGGAACAGACAAACCAGAATTGTTAGTGGCGCAACTCGACAGCCAAAGCTGTGAAACCGTGCGGCGCATCTGGCCGTTTTTACGTGACCGGCGTATCGATGCCTACCATGACCTGCTGTTGCGATTTAGAAACTGATTTTAAGGAAATCATGCAATGATTTTAATCCTCACACCTAACACCGGTACAGACAGCCCCACGTTTGTTTCGCTTAAACAATTTCTGGAACGATTACCGAATATCAGCTATCGCATCCATCAAGAAACTGGGGCACAGCAGCTACTGACTGAAGTCTATTTGATCGGCGATACCGCCGCGCTGGAAAAGGAGGAAATGGAGAACCTGCCCGGTGTCGAACGGGTCGTGCGGATCTCAGAAGAATACCGGGTATTAGGTCGACACAAAGACGATCAGCGATCAACTCATTTTGATTATAACGGCATACGCTTCGGGCAGGATACGCTAAACGTATTTGCCGGTCTTTGTGCGGTGAATACACCAGAACACGTGGAAGCCATGATGCGGGCGCTAAAAGCGCATGGGCAACAGTGTACGCGTATGGGCGCCTACAAACCGCGCACCAATCCGTACTCGTTCCAGGGGCACGGCAAGGACTGTTTAGCCTATGTGTTTGAACTGGCCGGTAAATATGACATCAAAGTGGTTGCCATGGAAATTACCCATGAGACTCACATCGATGAAATCCGCCATGCGCTGGATCAAACCGGCAATGCCACCGGTGTTATGTTGCAAATTGGTACGCGTAATACTCAGAACTTTGAATTATTAAAACAGGTAGGCCGTCAGCAGGAATTTCCTGTATTACTCAAACGCGGCTTCGGCATAACACTGGAAGAATCACTCAACGCAGCGGAATATCTGGCCAGTGAAGGCAATCGTAAAGTAGTATTTGGGTTACGGGGTATGAAAACCAACATGGGCGACCCACACCGGAACTTTGTCGATTTTGCGCATGTCCCCATCGTAAAACGCTTAACCCGGATGCCCGTGTGTATCGATCCATCCCATTCAGTCGGTTCAAAAGATATTGCCCCCGATGGCCTGCTCGATGTTATGCATGTTACCGCGCAGGGTGTGATAGCAGGCGCCAATATGGTCCTGGTCGATTTCCACCCGGAACCTGCCAAAGCACTGGTCGATGGACCCCAGGCACTGACACTCGAAGAGCTTGATTACTTTTTTGAAGACGTAAAAATAGCGCGCGATGCCTACCTGAAGCGCAAGGCCCTGGCAGCAAATCGCAAATCGAAATAACCCACACTGCTGATAGGCTGAGAGCCGGAAATATCAGCTATACTTTTAATGTAGTTCTTGCTGGACAGGACGGGTCAATACTATGAAAGCCATGAAAGCCTTACTCATATTACTATTAGTGGTTGCGCCATCTGCTTTTTCTGAACCTACTGCAACCCCTGCAACCCCTGCAACCCAAGTTCAAACACCCTACACAGAACAAAAAGTGGTTTTTGATTTTTATTTCGATACACCGGAAAAAATCAATTCCGCACTGTACTGGATCCGGTCATTAATGAATCCACTCATGGATGAACCCTATAATATGGCGCCGGAATTCATGGATATCAAAGTGATTATTCATGGCACTGAGATTGTGACCGTTGCAAAAAAGAACTACGGTAAATATAAAAATGCAGTTGACAGGATGCGCTACTACGAAAGCCTGGGTGTTGAATTTCGGGTGTGCGGATTGGCAGCACATGATTACGGTTACCGGCCGGAAGATTTCCAGGAATTCATCAAACTGACGCCTTCTGCCATTACTGAACTGGCGCACTGGCAGCTGCAGGGCTATGCCCTGATTACACCCCAGGTGATGACAAAGAAACTGTCAATTGAAGAAATACGGTAATTGGTTGTGCATCAAATACTGAATAATGGCATTGGGTTTAGAGTAAAAACTAAACTACCAACAAAATGAGTTTTTTCTCTGACCCTGATTTCCCTGGGGAGCCAGTCCGGGTGATATACTGCCCAAAACTAAATTCTGTGACCAAATTGTGATTCTTTTGTGATCGCCGCGTGATGCTCTTTGGGTAATGTATCTAGTCCTGCCTTATTAATTCATGGAAGTTGTGTATGGGCACAAAGTTGATTGCCCCGAATTAATCAGGTTCCCTAAAGGTAATGGAACGTGTTGGCGTTCAGGAGGATAACGATGAATTCAGTAAATTATTTCAGACGGACAATGATTGTTGCGCTGGGATTTGCAGCGTTAGCTCTTAATAGTACGGTCGCCAGCGCGGATGGTGGCAAGGTAACCTACAAAATCACAATTGAAAATCTGACATCAGGACAACCATTTTCCCCACCCGTGGCGGCGACGCACCGCAGAACTGTACGGATGTTTAAAGTGGGTCGAACGGCATCGCCGGAACTTGAAGCTATTGCAGAAGATGGCAACCCAATCCCAATGTTCGATTTGTTCAGTGCCGCAAAGCATGTTACCGAGGTGGTTAACATCGGACGGCCACTGACCCCCAACGGACAGGTGGTCGGTGATTTCACTGATGCTGTGACATTTGATATAAAAGCCGACCGGCATGATCGCCTGTCGTTGGCAACGATGCTGATCTGTTCCAATGATGGCTTTACCGGCCTGGATCGCATCCGGCCACCGAGTAAAGGCGCTATTATTCGCTGGCCCAACGGCTACGACGCAGGTACCGAAAACAACACTGAGCTCAGTCAGGATATCGTCGATCCCTGTACAGGGCTGGGTCCAGTAGCACTTTCCGGTGACCCCAACGGCAACGAGGATGAAGCGGTCGATACCGATCCGCAAATGCGGATTCAGCATCATCCTAACATTGCCGGAACAGGTGACCTGATGACTGGCCTGCATGCCTTTAGCGATCCCGTTGCCAAGGTGACGATAACGCGCATCTCGGAGGATGCGGATGAATTCCTTGCCAGGCTTAGCGGTGTGGGCGAAGTACCCAGTGTGCCGACGGCCGCCACTGGCCGTGCCAGGTTCGAGCTGAATAAGGGTAATAATGAACTGGAATTCAGGGTTAACACTAACTTCATTGTCGGCGTGACATCGGCACACATTCACATTGGTCTGCCGAATGAAAATGGACCCGTGGTAGCCTTTCTATTTGGACCCGTTGATGCAACAGGTGTAGTACAGGGACGACTTGCCCGGGGGACTATTAGTGCAGGGGATCTGATCGGCCCGCTCGCGGGTAATTTTGACGGATTCCTAACGGCGCTACGTAGCGGCGAGCTGTATGTAAACGTCCATACCGTAGCAAATCCGGCCGGTGAGGTTCGAGGTCAAATCGGCATGGACGACTAGTTCGAAGAAAGCATATTAACAAAGGTAATAAAGGGGTCGGTGACAAATACGAACGACTATGTATTGTCACCGACCCTTTTTTTTACTTTGGTATGGTAGCGACGCACCAGGTTACGGGTACCGTGGAGAATCTCAACTGACCCTATTGATTTAATAGAAAGTGCAAAATGAAACAAGCCAGAAAAAAAGACTGATGCCGTAAATGTGTCTCCTGCGG
>CAYPEL010000184.1:0-5018 GCA_964409635.1 uncultured Gammaproteobacteria bacterium
ATCTGGGACTGCCTAACAAGCAGGACGTGCGTGATGGCATCATCACCTATAAGATAGCGGCGCACGCCGCCGATTTAGCCAAGGGTCATCCTGGTGCGCAAGTGCGTGATAATGCAGTGTCGAAAGCCCGTTTTGAATTTCGCTGGGAAGACCAGTTTAATCTCGGGCTGGATCCGGAAAAAGCGCGCGAGTTTCACGATGAAACTTTACCTAAGGATTCTGCCAAGGTGGCGCACTTCTGTTCCATGTGCGGCCCGCATTTCTGTTCCATGAAGATCAGCCAGGATGTGCGTGATTATGCTGCCTCAAAGGGTATTGGTGATATTCAAATTGCCGTGGAAGCGGGCCTGCAGGAAAAGGCGCAGGAATTTAAACAGCAGGGTGGCGAGATTTATCAGAAGAAATAGAAGTGTCTTGTAGGCTGGGTTAAACCCGCCATTTGCTGCGGCATCCGGTGGGTTTAACCCAGCCTACGGGGCCGTTGCACCGATCGCGGTTATAACCGCTCCTCACAACCCCAAATTATTCAAACGGCTCCAAGCGCACCAATACACGATTGTTTTGGCTGGCTGCCTTATTCCAGTCACCGGCAGTTGTGGCATCAGTTTTCTCAGGATATGGGAACAAGGGCGTGTTACGTGATATCGCCAGAACATTGACAGCAATGTTAATTTCTTCTTGCAGCTCTGAAAGATAATTCGCAAAGCGTAACGACTGGTGGGATGAGGGTAGGTCTGTAGGCTGCACCGGGTTGCCGATATAAGCACACTTGGAAACCGGCATATCATCCGGCGCCAGCTCAAAGCCGCTTTCAGTGCTGCCATTCATACAAAAAATACCGACGTGGGTCGCTAATGTCACATTACCTTGATAATCGGAATTTTGCAGGTGTTCTATCATATCGTCTATGGCTTTGAGGCGTTCATTATCGAGTGCGAGCTCATCAAAAGGATATTCCAGCGTCTGCTGCTTTGCCCATTGTTCGATATCACTGGCAGCGTTTTGCGTGGCTGTGTTTGAATCGTCTGCGGCTATTGGCGGCGCGATAGTTTCAAAGGCGATGTTTGCAGGCGGATTATTCTGCATGGCTAGATTTTCAGTCAGCTGCGCCAGCTTGGTTTGCAAATTGAGGTTCCAAATCAATAATGGAATAAGCATAAGCGCCAAAAGGCCCAGCGGTAACCTGAAACTGGGTGGTTTTGGGAACGCTAGCTTGAGGTCTTCGAGCTTATTATCCAGATCCTGATTCAGGCGGCTTGTGGTGTTGCGGGTAACAGCCTCGATGGATACCAGCAGATCCTTGCGTAGTTCAACGCGTTGTTCTTCCAGTAATGCGCGTATATGCTCATCTTCGGGCCGCTCGGTGTGATTGCGGATTGGTATTGGTTCGTCCAACATCGCCCAGCTGTCTGAAGTACGCCGTTTAATATCACTGGCGCGTTCGGATGCGCCGTCTTCATCATTGCTGGCGGCGTCGTGTTCACGCCGGTCTTCAGTCAGGCCGAGGCGCAGCAGTGCATCATAGAGTTCGGCAGGTGCAACGGTCTTGGGTAAAATGCCGACTGCGCCCAGCGCGCGCGCCTGTCCAAGGTACAGGTCGCCTTCCTTAGAGGTGTACATCATTACCGGGATGGTGACTGTGCGTGGGTCTGCCTTGATGCGCTTAACAGCTTCAAAGCCATCCATGCCAGGCATCATGTGATCCATAAAGATGACGTCAGGACGGCGCCGGTCAAGATAATCAAACGCATCAGAGGCCGACTCGGCGGTATCGACCGAAATAGCGTGTTTTTCCAGCATACGCCGCAGGACGACGCGTGCAGATTTTGAATCATCGACTACTAGAGCCAGTTTGCCAGACATCAGTGCCCTCATTCACCCCGTCCAGGGGGACGGTGCTTTTCCATTATTACATCAGATTAGCGGTAATTGGGGCTAGATTCTGAAATATTTAGAGTGTGTCGCAAAAAAACCGGGTCAATGCCCGGTGCAGGTAGTCAGGATCCTTGGCGCCAGCCAGTTCCCGGATTGAGTGCATGGCAAAGGTGGGAATGCCCACGTCCAGTGTTTTAACGCCGACGGTGCTGGCAGTAATCGGGCCAATGGTGCTGCCACAGGCTAAATCACTGCGCATCACAAAGGATTGTACCGGGACGTTGACTTGTTCACACAAATGCCGGAACAGGGCGCTGGTCTCGCTATTGGTGGCGTAGCGTTGGTTAGCGTTTATCTTGATGACCGGCCCCTGGTTAAGTTGCGGGCCATGATTGCGGTCATGCTTGTCCGCATAATTGGGGTGAACGCCGTGGGCATTATCGACTGAGATGAGCCAGGAACGGTCAATGGCCCGGTTCAGTGATTCTGCATCGCCGCAAATCCGGTTGAGGACAGAGGCGAGAAAGGGGCCGTCTGCGCCACAGGCGGACGTGCTGCCGACTTCTTCGTGGTCATTGCAGACCAGTAGCGTGTTATGTGGTGATTTGCTGTCGATCATGCTGCGCATACCGATAAAACAGCTGAGCAGATTATCCAGCCTGGCCGAGGCGATAAAATCCTCTTGCAGGCCTATCAAAGCCGGTGGCTGGCAGTCATAGAGGCAGAGCTCATAATCGAGGACAGTGGTTACATCGAAGCCGGGCGTTTGCCGCTTTAATTCCTGCAACAGAAGTTCTCTGAAATCGGGTGTGCTGCTTTTATCGCATTGCATCAGCACCGGTGGTAAATCTTTTTGGGCATTGATGCTGCGGTTTTTATTGGCCTCCCGATCCAGATGAATAGCCAGGCTTGGAATGCTGGCTACCGGCCGTATAAAATCGATTAGCGTATTGCGCAGATTATTTTTCTTGTCGCGGTAACTGACGCGGCCGGCAATCGACAGGTCGCGGTCAAACCAGGGGTTGAGCAAAGCGCCGCCGTAAACTTCCACGCCTAACTGGAAATAGCCCTGGGTGCATAATTCAGGCGCTGGTTTTAGGTGTAAACAGGGACTGTCTGTGTGTGCACCGGCCATCCGAAAACCGGCATTTTCCGGGGCTTTATCGCCGAGTGTAAAGGCAATCAGTGATGAATCGTTGCGTGTAACCAGGTATTTTCCACCGGCTTGTAAAGTCCAGCGATCGGACTCATCCAGCTTTGTAAAGCCCTGCGCAATAAAATTTTCACCCAGCGTGCGGGTGGCGTGAAATGGGGTCGGTGAAGCCTGAATGAAGCTGAGTAAATCCTGAGTGAAGTTGTTTTGCGGCATGTCCGCGGCATCCTAGCATAGTTTAGCTGGCTATAATTTTTGCAGGATCAGTTTTAACTGCGATGGACGCTGCACCTCATCGCGGTTAAAACTGTGCCTACAATATTTGTACTGTTCATGTTGAAGGACTACTAGGAGGCTTTCCTCGTGGCGGTTTCTATTCTCGGACAGGCTCCTAGATTTAAACCGAAACCAGTTCTGTGTTCACCGTCTCCAGCGCCGGATAACTGGCCATGCGATTCCAGGCATCCAGTGCGGCAATCTTGTAGGCTTCTGCGAGGGTGGGATAATTGAAGACGGTTTCCAGGAAATATTCAAGCGTACCGTCCAGCGCCATGACGGCCTGGCCGATATGGATCAGTTCGGTAGAGCCTTCACCCAGGATGTGCACGCCGAGTACGCGCTGGTCTTCGAGGCCAAATAATATTTTCAATACACCTTCGTCCAGCCCCATAATCTGACCACGGGCAGTTTCGCGTAAGCGTGCAATACCGACTTCGTAAGGTATGCGTTGTGCCGTTAATTCCTGCTCGGTTTTTCCCACCATACTCATTTCAGGGACGGCATAAATTCCGAACGGGAAAATTTCGTGTGAGTTAATGGCACCGTGTGCAAATGCGTGGCAGGCGGCCAGACGTCCCTGTTCCATTGACGTGGATGCCAGGCTTGGAAAGCCGATGACATCACCAACGGCGTAAATATGGGGCGTCTCGGTCTGAAAATTATCATTGACCGAAATACGCCGCCGGCTGTCCGGAGTGATACCGGCATTTTCCAGCCCCAGTTCGTAGGTACAGCCAATCCGGCCAGCTGCAAATAGCACCATATCAGTGCGGATGCGTTTGCCGCTTTCCAGCGTTGTAATCACATAGCCCTGAGGGTCGTGGCTAATAGTGGCGACTTTTTCAGACATGCGCAGCATGACGCCGCGGTCGCGCAGGTGGTGCACCAGTTCATCGACGATTTCCCGATCCATAAAATCCAGTAGATCCGGGCGGCCATCTGCGAGTGTGACCTTGATATCAATGGTGCTGAATATGGACGCGTATTCCATGCCGATGACGCCTGCACCAACGACCAGCATGGAGCGGGGCAACTTTTTGATTTTTAGAATGCCATCGCTGTCGAATACGGTGTCATCATTAAAGGGTATGCCTTCCGGTTTGACTGGGCGGCTGCCGACGGCAATAACAAATTTGTCTGCGGTATAGCGCCGGGTCAGGTTTTCGTGGGTGGTGACTTCGATGGTTTTGGTGTCAACAAATTGTGCTATTCCCTTTATGACGGGAACGCCGTTACGCGCCAGCTGGTGCTGCATAACTTCAATTTCGTGTTCAAGCGTGATATTTAAACGGTGTGTCAGGTCATCGATGGTGAGCTGGTGTTTTAGCCGGTAACCACGTCCGTAGAGTCCGCGTTGATCCCAGCCGCTTAGATAGAGCACGGCTTCGCGCAGGGTTTTGCTTGGAATAGTGCCGGTATGGACAGAAACGCCCCCAACTACATCGCGGCGTTCAACAATGGCGACTATTTTCCCCAGCTTGGCAGCTTGAATGGCAGCGCGCTGGCCAGCTGGCCCCGAGCCGATGATGAGCATATCGTAGTGTTGCATGGTGGTTTCCTGACTATTTTGACTTGTCAGTAACCTATCGGACTTTAGCCATCTAAGCTTGAGGAATTGAGCCTGGAGCTATTGCCGAAGTTCCGCTGCTGTACTACGTACGTTGCTTATGCGGCGCGCGATTTACAGACTCGCTGTGAAACATCCCTGTGC
>CAYPEL010000185.1:0-2793 GCA_964409635.1 uncultured Gammaproteobacteria bacterium
TTAAATAATACCCAGGGCCATGTGGAAGGCAACTTTCTGATAAACAGCTGGCTTTCTCTCATTAATATAACCCAGCGGCTTCAGTCCGAGCGAGCGCTGCAGACTTCCGAAGAAAAGTTTTCAAAAGCATTTGAAATCAGTCCTGACCCCATGTGCATCACTAAATTACGTGACGCACGTTTTCAGTATGTTAATAAAAGTTTCGAGAAGATCAGTGGTTACAGCAAACACGAAGTACTTGGCCACACACCTCGCGAGCTGAACTTGTGGAGCAGTTCCAGTGCTGAGAAAAAATTACGTGGCTTGATGCACGCCCGCGCCGAAATTCGTGAATTGGACATGACCTTCTTTACCAAATCCGGTGAAAAGCGTTTAACTCAGCTATCAGGCGGCATTTTTTATATTGAAGATGAACCGTATCTGATCCTGGAAATCAGAGACCTCACTGAAAAAATTGGCCTGGAAAAGAAAACCCGGCGACAAGAGTTACAGCTGATCCAGGCTAACAAGATGACAGCACTGGGTACTCTGCTCTCTGGTGTCGGCCATGAAATCAATAATCCTAATAATCTGGTGATGATGAACAGCCAGATTCTTCAGGATGCGTGGCCAGATATCGCACAGGCAATGCAGCACTACAATCAGGACAACCCTGACTGGCAACTGGCCGGCCTGCCCTACGAAGAAATGCATGACACCCTGCCTGGCCTGGTCTCTGATATCAAGGATAGCGCGCAACGCATCCAGAAAATCGTTAGCACACTACGGGATTTTGCACGGCCTGGTCAGTCCAATGAGCATAAGGTCTATCAAATAAATGATGCGGTTCAGCAAGCATTGGCGCTGTTAAAACACCAGATCCAGCGCAATACGAACCACTTTAATTTACGCCTGGCTGAACAGCTGCCGCCAGTCAGTGGTGATGCACAAAAAATTGAACAGGTCGTCATTAATCTTGTCCTCAACGCGCTCGAGTCACTGACCAACCGCGAACTCGCAGTAAGCTTGTCAACCCGTTACAACCCAGTTGAAAAAATGCTTGAAATTGAAGTGGCCGACAAAGGCGTTGGCATAGGCGAGGACGAACTAAAAAAAATCCGCGAGCCTTTTTTCTCAACTAAACTGGAATCAGGCGGCAGCGGACTTGGGTTGGCGATCAGCGATTCACTGGTTAACGAACAAGGGGGATATCTCAGCTTTGATTCGCAAAAAGGCAAAGGTACACAAGCAATCATTCACCTGCCAGAAGCTTAGCATGCTGGCATCTAATGGCTGCAACAATAGGATCGGGAGCGACACAATAATCATTGGCAGGCAACTGATTTTCATGACAATTTGTGCATATGCATATAAAGGTGCGACACTTGTCGCAGGTGGGCCTGGACCGGAAACCCAGCTTTAGATTCAACTTATTGATTATTATGTAATTTTACACAGACTTGAAGAGGCCTGAAACTTGCCTATGAACAGCAATATGGCAAATCAAAACCTTCGGCACCACCCCATCCTGCTCGTGGATGACGAGTCCCAATTGCTCAAAAGCGCCAGTATATTACTACGCTCGGACGGCTTTAAAAAAGTACTAACCCTTGATAACAGCCCGGAGGTGATGCCGTTACTTGCGAAACAACCGGTCGGCGCCATTGTACTGGATCTGAACATGCCGGGATTATCCGGGCTGGATTTGCTGGAAAAAATCGGTTCAGACTTTCCAGACATACCCGTCATCATCATGACCGCGCTCAATGAAATCGATACCGCCGTTCGCTGTATGCAGCTTGGTGCCTATGACTACCTGACAAAACCCGTGGATAAAGAACGCCTGGTTTCTTCTCTGCACCGGGCACTGGAAATACACGCTTTGCATAACGAAGTCAGTCAACTAAAACAACGTCTGCTTACCCATAAAATCGAACACCAGGATGCATTTAATGCCATCATCACACAAAACCAAGCGATGTTTGCGATCTTCCGGTACATGGAAGCCATTGCCGCTTCACAACAACCCGTGCTCATTACCGGCGATACTGGCACGGGTAAAGAACTCTTCGCCAAAGCCATGCACGTTCTATCCGGCCGCGATGGCGAATTTGTTGCAGATAATGTCGCCGGTCTGGATGACACCGTATTTGCAGATACCTTATTCGGACACAACAAAGGCGCGTTCACCGGTGCAGACCGTGCGCGGCAAGGCTTAATCGCTAAAGCCGAAGGCGGCACACTGTTTCTTGATGAAATTGGAGACTTAACGACATCTTCACAGATCAAGCTGTTACGGGTGTTGCAGGAACACACTTATTTCCCGATTGGCTCAGACAAATCCAGCCGCACCAACGCCAGGATTATTGTCGCCACTCATTGCAATATTGACAAGCTCGTTGAAACAGGTGATTTCCGGAAAGACCTGTATTATCGGTTACACGCTCACCGCATCCATATTCCTTTACTACACGAACGCCTGGATGATCTACCCCTGCTGGTTGAGCACTTCCTGGACAAGGCCGCCAGCTCACTGAATAAAAACATTCCATCAATACCCTCTGAACTTATGACATTGCTTAAAACCTATAACTTTCCAGGCAATGTGCGTGAACTGGAAGGCATGATTCATAATGCCGTCGCTTGTCATCAGGGCGGTGTACTGTCGCTTAGTACATTTCAGGATAGCATTGGAACAATCATTGCCAGTGGCGATACAGTGGAAGAAAATCCGAGCCTGACAAATATCAGCAGCTTGTTCCCCAACCGAATCCCCACACTGAAAGAAGCCGAGCAACATTTGATTGAAGAAGC
>CAYPEL010000185.1:2893-4961 GCA_964409635.1 uncultured Gammaproteobacteria bacterium
CCACCGAAACACTCCCCGCCAACTTCGGTAACGCTATAGAAAACTTACAGTTCCAGCATTTAGAAGCAACTGGCATGAAAGCTGCCACTGTAATTATATTTGCAACCAGTGCCACACTGCTATGACTGTAAAACCACAGAAAACATCCATTCAAAATGACACCCAGACGGATCAGCTGAATCTGCTCTACCGGCAAATTCCGAGCACTGTCTTCAGCACCAGCGTGACCGCACTCGTCACCGTTGCCGTACTGATCAGCGCCCTGCCTTTGCTTGGCCTGGCCTTATGGTTGGCTGCAGTGCTGCTAACCAATATTACGCGCTACATTATGGCCATAAACTACCGCGTACAAAACACTTCAAGCTTTATCGAATCACGCTGGAAAAGTTACGCGCTGTTGTTTAGCGCCGTGAATGGCATGCTTTGGGGTGCACTGGCTGTCTATACCATTCTGACAACCTCTTTCGCTTATCAGGCATTTATAACCGCTGTATTACTCGGTATGGCTGCCATGGCTACCACCATGACTGCGTATGTGTTCCCGGTATATCTCGCTTTTATTATTCCCACCCTTGTACCTATCGCTATTGCTCTCTACTACGCCGGTGATTCAAATATTCACTATGCGGCTAGCGCATTATTGGGGCTTGCCGTTTTGGCATTATCGTCGATTGCCTGGAATGTACAGCGGTCGTTTAAACGCAACTTTCTAGTGGCAAACAAAAACAATCAATTGGTGCGCGGACTTAAATCTGAGCTCGAGGAACGCACCCAATCAGAAATCAATCTGCGCCGCCTGATAGAACACAACCGCTTGTTACTCGAATCGACCGGCGAAGGCATTTTTGGTGTGGACAATCATGGCAGATGCACCTTTATCAACCACGCCGGACTTTCAATGCTCGGTTATCAAACTGAAGAAATCTGCCATACGGATATACACAAACTGATACACCACACACACGCTGACGGTTCCCCTTTTTCGAAACAACAGTGCCCTATTTACCTGGCATACCGGCATGGTCGAAATAGCCGCGTTGATTCAGAAATTCTGTGGCGAAAGAATGGTAGTTCTTTTCCAGTTGAATACTCGGCATCACCTGTTATTGATGAAGGCACCATTACCGGGGCGGTGGTGATGTTCCGGGATGTTACTGAAGCCCGTGTTATGGCCAAGCAACTCGATTACCTTGCAACGCACGATGCACTAACCGGCTTGCATAACCGGCAGGCTTTTGAGCTAAAAATGCAGGAATTACTGGGTACTGCCCAGATTGATCACGTCGAACATGTTCTCTGTTACATCGATCTTGACCAGTTCAAAATCATTAACGATACCTGCGGCCATATTGCCGGTGACGAGCTACTACGCCAGCTCGCGAACATGATGAATGATAATGTCCGGCACAGCGATTTTCTGGCCCGTCTTGGCGGCGATGAATTCGGGCTTTTATTAGTCAGCTGTACATTGAACCAGGCAATGCGCACAGTTGATAAGATTGTAGAGTCCATCAGCGGCTACCGCTTCAGTTGGGAAAACAATATCTTTGTCACTGGTGTCAGCATTGGTATTGTCGAGATTAATGAAACAACGGAAAGCGCTGTCAGCGCCCTAATCCAGCCGGATTCAGCCTGCTATATGGCTAAAGATACCGGCCGGAATCGTATTCATGTTTACCGCGCCGACGATACCCAACTTGCCAAACGCCAGGGTGAAATGCAATGGGTATCACAAATACATGAGGCGCTTGAAGATAGCCGCTTCTACCTGTTACAACAATCGATAGAAGCCATCCACGGTAATGGTCAGGATCTTTGTAACTTTGAAATACTGCTACGCATGCGTGACATCAATGACAACTGCATTGAACCAGGAACTTTTCTTCCCGCCGCCGAACGCTATAACCTCATGCCGGAAATTGACCGTTGGGTTGTACGTACTGTTTTTACATGGCTGCATAACAACCCTGACATACTGAAAAACACTTCATTTTGCACAATCAATTTGTGCGGACATACATTCAGCGATGAAACCTTTCTCTCATTTGTTGTGGAACACTTATGGAAG
>CAYPEL010000186.1:0-4954 GCA_964409635.1 uncultured Gammaproteobacteria bacterium
TACGTCTTTACCTACAAAGGCCATCCGGTGAAAAATATCAACAACAGTTCGTGGAAACGTGTTCGCAAGGCTGTCGGGTTACCACTCGTGCGAGTGCATGACCTGAAACACACCTTCGGACGCAGACTGCGGGCAGCCGGTGTCTCACTGGAAACCCGGAAGGTATTGTTGGGACACCGCAATGGTGACATTACAACCCACTACTCCGCCCCGGAATTAGAGGAACTGTTAGCGGCGGCAAACGGAGTTTGCAGAAGTCAGTCCGGCAAAACTCCGGCACTGGTTGTACTGAAACAAAAAGCAGCCACCGTGGGCACGGTAACTGCCTAAGTTAAAAGGGTAAATGGCGCGCCCGGAGAGATTCGAACTCCCGACCGCCTAGCCCGTAGTTCTCCAATTTCTTTTAAAGGCATTACGCCATCGTTGTGGGGCCGAATAAGTTGGCCTCTACAGGTGTGCTTCGCCTATTCAATCAGGTGAAGCATCTCAAAATTATTTCCTATTAGTTGAATCCATCTGCTTGTTCCCTGCGTAGAGCTATTAAACAAATAGACTATGTGCACATCCGTGTTTGCTACTACACAAACGCTGGCCGAGGGGGCATACCATGAAAATAATAGAAGTTTGTGTTGTTTTATTATTAATTACAGCCTGTGGTTCTGGTGAACGAAATGTTCAGCTGGCAGAAAGTTTAGAAAATAATATTTCCTCAATAGACGAAGTAACCATAGATCCATGTGATGTTGTCCTGGCACCACTTGATACCACAGACCAAATTGCTTCAATCGCGGGCTATCAACAGGCAGTTCTACGCAATAATCAGTCTCTGCCAAACCTTGAAAAACTAGGTTGGGCATTGATCTCAAAGGCACGGGCCAGTTCCGATACGGGATACTACAAGTTAGCAGAGCAGGCAGCCCAGTGTATTGAACAAAGACAAAACAACAGCCTGGCAGCGCTTTTGTTAAAAGGTCATGTGCTGCATAACCTCCATAATTTCAAGGCAGCGGAAGTTCTAGCAAGGCAATTAATCGAACAGCGGGGACTGTGGTTTGAATACGGTTTGCTGGGCGATGTGCTTCTTGAACAGGGCAGCTTGACTGGCGCAGCCGAAGCCTATCAGGTCATGATGGATCAACGGCCAGGCCCACAGGCCTACAGCCGTGCCGCACATTTGCGCTGGCTGAAGGGTGATCTGAGTGGCGCTATTGAAATGATGGCAATGTCGGTGCGCGCTATCGGTGTCCATGCGAGCGAAGCCTCAGCCTGGACAGATGTGCGTCTAGGCCTGTATTTATTACAGGCGGGTGAGTTTGAAAAGGCGCAACGCGTTATTAGCCGTGCGCTCATGTTGCACAAAGACTATGCGCCAGCTTTGTTGGCGCAAGGCCGACTATATCTTGCTCAGAACAAACCTAATGAGGCTGCGCAGATACTGACAAGAGCGGTAAGAATAGCTCCATTACCTGAATATCAATGGCTTTTGATTGAAGCCTTATATGCAAATCAAAAGCCTGGCCAAGCTAAAAAAATTGAAGCACAGTTAAAACAAACAGGTGCCATTGAAGACCGCAGGACTTACGCCCTTTATCTGGCATCAACAAAACAGCATACCGGTGAGGCTGTCCGGTTGGCAAAACAGGACATAGAAACTCGTCAGGATGTGTTCAGCCACGATGCTTTAGCATGGTCGCTGTATGCCGCAAACCGGATTCCTGAAGCATTGCAGCACATAAAGCATGCCGTTTCCGAAGGTACACAGGACGCACGCTTGTTCTTCCACGCGGCCTTAATCACACAGGCTGCAGGTGAAGCCAAGCAAGCGCTCTATTGGCGTCAAAAAGCCAAAGCAATTGAGCACATGTTACAGCCATCGGAACGCACTTTACTTAACAATAAATTTGCGGCGTTTAAAGTCGCAACCACCCACCCTGGTACCCAATGATCAGGCTTACCAGGTTAACAAACCTTATAGGAGATCAATCATGAAAACCTTTCGTAAACCACTGACAGCCATAACCACGGCAGTGGCTTTCGTGCTATCCAGCGGGACTTTGCTGGCATCCAGTCATATGGATGCACCGCTGATTACGCTGGATGATGCTGCCAATACCACCGATGTATATGCCTTTGTAACTGAGCGGGATGGGGTGCAATACTTGACTACGGCGCTGGCCGTTTATCCCTTCGAAGAACCCGGCATAGGCCCGAATATACACAACTTTGATGACAATGTTCGATATGAGATTCATGTCGCAACCGGCAAGGATCTTGAAAAAGGGCGTTCAACCTTGAGCTACCAGTTCGAGTTTAAAACTAGATTCAAGAATACCCGCACGATTCTGCAATCCTATCTTGGTGTAGTTGAAGACGTAAACGACGCCAACCAAAACCTGACCCAAAACTACGAGGTCACGGTGGTCAACCACAAAAAAAGGTTTAGAACGCGGCTGAATTTTCCTGGCCAGAAGTTGCATGTCCCACCGAATAACCAGGGCATCGCCACACCTAAATACAATGTCGATAATGATGGCGACAACCCGGCCCGGCCCGGTGTGGACAGTGAGCTTGCACTGGATAGTTACACCCAGCAAACCGTCTATGATCTGAAACGGGGTCACCGGGTGTTCGCGGGCCAGCGGGATGACGGCTTTTATGCTGATATTCAGGGTATTTTCGACTTGCTTCAGATTGAAAGCCCAACCTTGGGCCTCGACAGTCCGAACAAGCCGTTCGACAGTCAAGGTGGTTACAACGTGCATACCATCGTTTTGCAAATACCCCTGGATGAGCTAGGTGGCAGTGAGCAGGTGGCCGGTGTTTATGCGACTACCAGCCGCCGCCAGGTGCGCGTCCTCAAACGCAATCGTGACAAGAATGTCGGCCGCTGGGTACAGGTGGGCCGCCAGGGTAATCCCCTGTTTAACGAAGCCCTGGTCGCTATAGTGGACAAGGATCGTTATAGCCGCAGCTCCCCTGCAAAAGACCGGGCGCTGTTTCGCCAGTACGCCGAAACGCCGGAGCTTGCGGCTTTATTGAATGCCATCCAGGGCACAAATGCTATCACCACTGACCGTACCGACATAGCAGGTATCTTTATTCCTGACTTGATCAAGGTTGATCTCTCGACTGGACCGGCGCGCCTGACAGGTGATGTCGATGATACCGGCTTCCACCGGTTGGGTATTTTTGGTGGTGATGTGTTGACCAGCAGTATCCAGACCGGTTTTGGCGATGGCGCAGTGCCCGGTGGCTGGCCAAATGGCCGGCGTTTTGGTGATGACGTCGTGGATATTGCCGTCTGTGCATTGCTAAGCGATCTGCGGGATGTTGATAACCTGTCTATCGCCTGTGATGCGAATGTGGATATCGATGGTGTTCCTGCAAATGACATTAGCTTTAACAAAGTCATGCCCTATGCGGCAACACCTTTGAATGGTCGTAACCACGGTCACCATTAGGAAGGAAGATTCGGGAGCGGTTCAGGGCCGCTCCCTTTTTCTTTTAAGATGAAAATTACTCACCCAACAATCATCCTTCTGGCGAGTCTGTTTACTGGTCTGATGCAGACGAGTCATGCGCACGACCCAGGTTTGAGTTTTGCAAAAGTACAGGTTCTGGACGATGCGATTCACATGCATATTTCAATTGCAGAACAGGATATCGAATCCCTTATTGCAGTAGACCTGAACCACGATGACTTAATTAGCCCTGCAGAATTTGAACGGATTCAACTCGATTTGGGACGGATCATTGCAGGCGGAATCGATTTACGCCTCAATAACGCACCCAGCGCAGCGGCAAAACTCTCAGTTGCCCCTGGATCGAGTGAGACCATCAAAGTGAAACTGGTATTTCCGTATCAGGGTCAGGATAAAATAAATTTGGCGGTGCCGCTTATTACCCGCTTTGCAAACGGACACCGCCAACATCTGACTGTTTTAGATAGAGGAGGTAGTACTCAATTTCAAAAAGTTTTGAGTGCCGCTTCAGAACCCGTATTGATTAGCTCGGAATACGAACAACACAGGGGTATATTTCGGCAGTATTTTATTGAGGGAGTCTGGCATATCTGGATCGGTTTCGATCATATCCTGTTTCTGGTAACACTGCTGTTACCCGCCGTGCTGATTTTCAGGGGCCAGCAATGGCATTCGGTGCATAAGCTGTTACCCGCCCTGATCGATACCTTAAAAATTGTCACTGCCTTTACGCTCGCGCATTCCATTACCTTGGGGCTGGCAGTCTTTGAAATTGTCCGGTTGCCCTCCAATCTGGTCGAGTCTGCGATAGCTTTTTCTGTTTTAGTGGTGGCATTAAATAATTTGCGTCCAGTGATTCCGGGGCCGCGATGGTCGCTGGCGTTTGCCTTTGGCCTGATCCATGGCTTTGGCTTTGCCAATGTGCTGACCGATCTGGGTCTTCCTGCAGGCTCGTTGCTGTTATCGCTGGCCGGGTTTAACCTGGGCGTTGAGGCAGGGCAGTTTGCCATTGTTGTTCTTTTGTTACCCTTAACCTACATGATCCGCAGTACGCTGCTCTATCGTAAGTGGATTTTCAGCGGGGGGTCTGTAGCGGCTGCTTTGATTGCGTCAGTATGGATGACTGAAAGAATTACCGGTGTCGAAGTCGTGGGTTTGTGAGTGTAATTATGCTATGAAATCGTCACGTTTCGAGTAAATCGATTAATGATTTTGCAGCATTCGACAAGGTTCGTTCGCGGTGAAAAACGATACCGAGCGTGCGTTGTAGCCGTAGTTGTTTTAAGCGCACGGGCCTCAGGTTGTTATCAAGCATCGTTTCCGGCAGTACGCTCCAGCCTATACCTACAGTGACCAGCATGCGGATGGTCTCAAGATAGTTAGTCGACAGTGTTATATCCAACTCCAGATCCAGCGCATTAAAAGCCCGCTCAGCGATCTGCCGGGTGTAGGTGTTCGGTGACGGCAGGATG
>CAYPEL010000187.1:0-4937 GCA_964409635.1 uncultured Gammaproteobacteria bacterium
AATTTGCGGCTCAAAGAAGTCCAGCCCCAAGCGGCCATAACGCATGCGGGTAATGCCTGGTGTGTAATAAAAGTCCCAGTTACCCGGTACACCGACATCGACACCGAGTGCATTTAAAGGACCGGCGATGGAGTTACCCATGGAATAGAAGGCCTCAACGCTGCCATGATAGGTGTCGCCAACATTCATTAACACGCTATTTGGATTATCGGCGCGGATTTGTTTGACCAGCGTGGCAATGCGTGCCAGGCCGCCACGGTCTTCGATAACAGTTCCACCTTTACCGTCGGCAATCCTTTCCTTGTGAGGCACCAGTTGTCCGTGCAGATCATTAAGATGGATAAAACTAATAGTTTTTGTAGCGGCTTGTGCGGTAATTGTCAGTAAAGACAGGCACGTTGCCGTGATTAATCCCGAGAACTTCATTCAAACCTCCAGTAGATACTTTAATGTTCCTTAGTATTGGGTGAACCAGCAACAAGGCTGAGCCAGGTACTAAGACGTTATAAACTGTGACAGTATTACTACCAGGGTGTAAGTGGGCTAGGGGCTATTGTTTATCTATGTAGTTGTAAACAAAGAACTAGAGTAAACAGTTTGAGGGATGTAAACATAGGGCTATTCTGTACGGATGTTTATTGTTCAGAAAGGATTAACCTGTCCTTTAGTTCAGGTGTAAAAATAGTTGTCGGAGCCAGCGACAGCTAAGTACAGTGTGAATATAGGCGCGTGTTTATTTGCCGGTCAGAACCAAGCGTGCCTGTAACAGCATGCTTTTCAGACTGGTTTCACGGATTGTCTGTAGCAATTCTTGCGTATTAAAGGGATTGTGTCTTTCGTAGACGACACCGAGTTGTTGCATATCGGCCAGGCCGGTTTCGCGGGCGTGGTCGACAAAGCCTTTATTCTTCCAGAAGAAAGCGCCTGGCATGGTGGTGGGTATCACCAGTGCATAGAATAGGATGCGGCCGAGATAAGTCATAACGAGCAGCGACAGTCCCAGTGTTATGCCGAGCAGGATGCCCATGTAACCTGAGATGCTGCCAGAGGCCAATGTAATGGCCAGCAACAGGTTGATACCGAGTAAGCCATTACGCAATAGGAAGGTATTGCCGAATGTCGTGGTTTGTTCGTAATAGGAGGAGGCGCCTTCACCTTCACCTTTTTGTAAATCCCTTGCATGGAAAAAATGGCCGATCATTTCAACAACCAGGCCTAGTGCCAGAATGCCTGCCAGTAGTTGAATTAGATCGCCGGGGTTTTGCATGAACAGGGCGGCAAATAGGCCGGCTAACAAACTGCCGAGGCTGAGCATATTACCGTAGAAAGCCGTTGCGGTTTGCCAGTGATTCCAGAAGGGCCGGGCGGGGATGCGGTAGAGTTTGTACATAAAATACGAACCCGCAGCGACGCCGATTAATCCGATGACTGCAAAAAACCCTGCCGCCAGGTTGGTCAGGCTGTTATCAAACAGGGAAAAGAAACTGTAGCCCAGCAAGCCGGTAAAGAAAGCGGAAACCCCGGCGATTTCGCGGCTGACCGGTGACAGGCGTAAATTATTAAAGCCGCGATAGAAGCGGTGTGGCTTGCCGAGGTGCATGGTGAGCTTAAATAATCCAAGACCCATCAAACCCACCATGACGGTCAGTAAGGGAACAAATCCGGACGACTGTTTGAAGGCTTCAACAGGCAAGCCGAACCAGGAACCCGTGACCAGTAACAGAAAAGCACCCATCACGGCCTGCGTGCTCAAGGTGAAGATGGCGTGCGCGTTTTCATGGGAAGCCAGCAAGTGCTGAATTCCCCAGTGGCGTTTTTCACCGTGCTTTTTATCGACCACAGTTTCAAACCGGCCCTGTGCATCATTGCGGTGATACTTTACGGACATGGAGTCGGTGCGGGTCATTTCCCGCGGTGTGGTGACGGTTTGCTGGAAGCGGATATTGGGATGTGTAATATCAGTACGTGGAAAGCCCGGTAACTCGGTTTTGGCCTGGGTGTGGCCCTCGGGAATATTTTCAATAACGCCAAAATCCAGCGCATTACCCAGGCAGGCGGTTACGCAAGCCGGTTTCAAACCGACTTCCAGCCGGTCCACACACATGTTGCACTTGGTGACCTGGCCTTTGACCGGATCCAGTTGCGGTGCATTGTAGGGACAGACCCAGGTGCAGTAACCGCAGCCGAAACAGATGTCAGGATCCTGTAACACGGCACCGTATTCGGCAAACTTGGTATAGGCACGGGTAGGACAGCCTATTAAACACACCGGATCGTCACAATGATTACAGGCCATGGAGATGTTCAGGCGCTGATAATCCGGATAGGTGCCGCCCTCGACAAAGCCGACGGAGCGAAACGCCAGGTGTCCGGGGTTGTCGTTCTTTTCGCTGCACGCGGCTTCACAGGCGTGACAGGCGATGCAGTTATCCGCATTGAAAAAGAAACCGTGCTGCTTGTAACGGTTGGGGTTTTCTCCGATGTTATCGTCGCCGTTGATGTTAAGGCTTTTATCCCTTAATCCATCGCCGTCCGGTACGGTATCAATGGGATCACCGTAGATATTTTTAGGCCGGGTTTCCTTATCCCAAAGGAAGGCGTATCTGGGTTCGTCGCTGCGTACTTCAAACATAATAATTTCCTAGAATGTGCGCATTTCCATACTGAGTTTAGCCGCAGCCTTTTGATCGGCAGCGCGTTCAATCCGTACCGAAGATTGCTTGTACGCAGGCTGGCGTGAATAGGGGTCCAGCAGTCCAAGCGTCAGGCGGTTAGCGCAGTCGTGAAAATGGAAAGGTAAAAAGATCATGTTCTTGGGTACACGTTGTGTCAGCTGTGCCATGACGATGGCGTCGGATCGGCGTGATATCAGCCGCACATACTCACCGGCCGCTACACCGAGTTCTCTGGCGGCGTCCGGGTTGAGTTCAATAAAGGGAATCGGACTGTATTTATTGTTGTTACCTAGCTTGCCGGTCTTGGAGCGGCCGTGCCAGTGTTCAATCAGGCGGCCCGTGTTCAACCAGAACGGGTATTTATCGTCTGGTACTTCGTTGTTATCGATGAAAGGTAGCGGAATCAGTTTTGCCTTGCCATCCGGGTAGCGGAAGGTAGCGTCTTCGGTGTATAGACGATTACCACCTTTGGGCGGTGACTCCCCACGCGTTACTTGTTCATGTGTGTAAGGCCATTGGATGCCCCGGTTTTTTTCAATCAGCTCATGGTTCATGCCGGAAATATCGGCGAGTCGGCCTTTGGACAATTCGCCCATTTCCAGAAAGATGTCGGCAGGTTTTTCCGGGAAGTTTATTTTTCCTTCCTTGTTAAAGCGTTTTGCCATCTCATTAAAAATCCACAAGTCAGATCTAGAATTACCGTGTGGCTTGATAACAGGTTTAACAATATTGACGCGGCGCTCTGTATTTGTCATGACACCTTCTTTCTCCGCCCAGGTGCCGGCGGGTAAAAAGACGTGTGCGTATTGCGCGCTTTCGGTGTCCTGATAACAATCCTGTACGACACAGAATTCCAGTTTCTCCATCGACTTGCGGATGCGCGCGGTATTGGGCAATGAACTCATCGGGTTGGTGGCGATCAACCACAGCCCCTTTATCTGTCCGGTTTCGATGGCAGGATAAATATCGGTCTGAAACAGGCCGCGTTTTTTCGGGAAAAATTCAGGATCGATACCCCAGAATTTTGCGATCTCTTCGCGGTCTTCGGGGTTTTCCAGATAACGATGATTGGGCAGGCCGGAACAGGACGACCATTCACGGGTACCCATGGCGTTACACTGGCCGGTAATGGATAAACTGGTGCCGCCGGGTTTGCCGATGTTACCGGTGATCAGGGCGAGATTATTAATGCCGACTACGCCGTCCGAGCCGTGTGTACTCTGGTTGATGCCCATGGTCCAGATTTGCATGGCTGTACCGGCCTTGGCGAACAGGCGGGCGATGTTTTGTATGGTGTCTTCGTCGATGCCGCAGATTTTAGCCGCGGTTGTAGGATCGTAGTTAGCGACTTCCGCTTCCAGTGCCTCGATGCCGTTGGTGTTGGCGTCGATATAGGCACGATCCTCCAGGCCTTCCTTGAGGATGACGTGCATCAGGGCATTTTGCAGCACCACATCCGTGCCGGGCGTGATGGTCAGGTGCATATCCGCATTTTGGGCCAGCATAGTTACCCGTGGGTCGATAACTATTAAAGGGAAGCCACGTTTTTCCTGCGCCTCTTTCATGCGCCAGTAGATGATCGGGTGTTGTTCCGGCAGGTTGGAACCCCAGGCGATCAGACAGTCGGTGTTTTCAAAATCTTCATAACAACCGGGCGGGCCGTCGGAACCGAAGGAACGTTTGTAACCGGAGACAGCAGATGCCATACACAGCGTGGTGTTACCGTCGTAGTTGTTGGTGCCGATTAAGCCACGCGTGAGTTTACCGAGGGTATAGAACTCTTCAGTGAGCAGTTGACCGGTGGAAACAATGGCGACAGAATCGCGGCCGTATTTTTCCTGGATGCGAACAAACTCGGCGTGGGTTTTGTCCAGTGCGGTTTTCCAGTCAGTGATTTTCCATTCATCGTGAAACTGATCGCGTATTAAGGGTTCGGTGCCACGCCCGGCTGAGTCGAACAGTTCGTGTTCAAAAATACCTTTTAAACACAGCTTGCCACGGTTGACATCAGCGCCACCGACACCGCGTGATGCCACGGGTTTGCCGTCAGTATTCAGGCCGATTTCGATAGAGCAGCCGGTGGAACAGTATCCACAGGTGGCATATTTCCACTCGGTGACTTTTTTGTCAGCGATGGTGATAGGGTTTTTCTGGTTGCGTCCGAACAGCATATAAAGCTCAATATAATCTGGTAGAGGGTTTTCAATGGGGTCAGACTCGATTGATTATTTAAATAATCAATCGAGTCTGACCCCATTGAAA
>CAYPEL010000188.1:0-4932 GCA_964409635.1 uncultured Gammaproteobacteria bacterium
GGCGTTCAAATAGATGCGCGGGTGTTTGTGTTTGTGAGTCCGGGTAATATTTTGCTCGGCCGCATCAGTAATCTTTCCATGAGCGCCCGCACCGATTCCCAGATAATCCGCGAAACGCCAGTAATTCAGGTTATGCCGACACTGCTTTCCTGGTTGCGCGTAGGCGGATACTTCATATTGAGTATAGTCGTGTTTTGCCAGAAGCGATTGACCCTGATGAAAGATGTCAGTTTTTAGGTCGTGATCAGGCAGCTCCGGCGGCTGGTGGTGGAACAGTGTGTTAGGTTCGATAGTCAGCTGATACCAGGATACATGTGCGGGGTGTTTGTTAATGGCGGTTTGCAGGTCAGCGAGCGCAGCTTCCACCCGCTGGCCGGGCAAGCCAAACATCAGGTCGAGATTCAGGTTATCAAAACCGGCAAGCAAAGCGTT
Organism: uncultured Gammaproteobacteria bacterium; assembly: GCA_964409635.1. Lineage (GTDB taxonomy): Bacteria > Pseudomonadota > Gammaproteobacteria > DSM-19610 > DSM-19610 > CAYPEL01. Next base: position 433 of record CAYPEL010000188.1, read on the forward strand.
ATCGATAGCCCTGTGCGCTTCATCACTGCTATGTATCCTACCGAGATTTTGCAGTTGCAGGTCGTCAAAACTCTGGATGCCAATTGATAGGCGGTTGATACCGGCCGCGCGGAAGCCGGCAAACTTATCTTGTTCGACAGTACCCGGATTGGCTTCCAGCGTTATTTCAAGGCCCGGTTTTAGTGGTAGCCGCGCCCTGACACCGCATAGCAAACGATCAATGGCCTCCGGCGAAAACAGGCTGGGTGTACCGCCACCGATGAAAATGGTTTCCACCGTGCGCCCCCAGATACGCGGCAGTTCCTGTTCGAGGTCACTGAGTAATACATCGACATAAGCCGTTTCCGGAAGTTCTTCCTTAATCTCGTGTGAATTAAAATCGCAATAAGGGCACTTGCGGACACACCAGGGAATATGAATATAGAGTGACAGCGGCGGCAGCGAGGTAAATTGAAATTGATTTTCCGGGTGTTTGGTCACAAGGAGATTTCTCTTACTCGTAGGCTTTTATGTGGTGTTACAAGCCATCCTTATCTACGTCAATCAATAGGCCGCTGTGAATACATCCCTGCGGCCAACACCCATTGATTGACGTAGATAAGGATGGCCTGGAAAGCGCTATTGTAGTATTGCATCCACCAACTGCCGCAGTGCCTGTCCCCGGTGGCTCAGCCGGTTTTTAACCTCGGCGGTTAATTCCGCTGAAGCACATTGTTCGGACGCTACAAAGAACACAGGGTCATAGCCAAAACCGTTTTCACCCCGGGGTTCGAATAAAATATTTCCTTCCCAGCTACCCTGGCAGATGAGAGGCGTGGGATCCTGGGCGTGCCGCATATAGACCATCAGGCACTGGAAGCGGGCGCATCTTCCGGCTTCCGGTATATCTTTCAAGTCTAGCAGCAGTTTTTCCAGATTCTCCCGGTCGCTGGCGTTTATACCGGCATAGCGGGCGGAATAAATTCCGGGTGCGCCCTGTAGGGCGTCGACTTCGAGCCCTGAGTCATCGGCAATCGCCGGCAGTCCGGTTAGCCGGGCGGCATTTCGGGCTTTGAGGATCGCGTTCTCGACGAAGGTTAAACCGGTTTCTTCCGCTTCTGGCACATCGAAATCAGACTGGGGCAATACACTGAGTTCATGTCCGGCCAGCAGCTGATTAATTTCCCGAACCTTGCCCGCGTTATTACTGGCCAGCACGATACGCTCAGGCACTGAGCGCGGCCTTCTGGTGTTCGCAGAGTTCGGCGATACCTTTTTTGGCCAGTGCCAGCATGGCCTGCATTTCCGTTTCGCTGAACGGGTGACCCTCTGCCGTTCCCTGGACTTCAATAAACTGACCACTGTCGGTCATGACGACATTCATGTCCGTTTCAGCATTGGAATCTTCAGGATAATCCAGATCCAGAATCGGTGTGCCTTTATAGATGCCGACAGAAACCGAGGCAACGGATCCGGTCAAGGGGGTTTCATTGAGCGTACCGTCCTTGAGTAGTGATGCAATGGCATCGGCCAACGCGACATAGCCGCCGGTGATACTGGCCGTACGGGTGCCGCCGTCAGCCTGCAGGACATCACAATCGATGGTGATGGAACGTTCACCCAGCTTTTTCATATCCACGATGGCGCGTAGTGAACGGCCGATCAGGCGCTGTATTTCCATAGTTCGTCCGCCTTGCTTGCCACGTGCGGCTTCGCGTCCCATGCGGCTGCCGGTAGAGCGGGGCAGCATGCCATATTCCGCCGTAACCCAGCCCTGTTCCTTACCCCGCAAAAAGCCGGGTACGCGTTCTTCGATACTGGCGTTGCATAACACTTTGGTGTTGCCAAAGCTGACCAGTACGGAACCTTCGGCGTGCATGGTGTAGTTTCGGCTCAGGCTGACCTGGCGCATTTCATCGGCGGCGCGATTGCTGGGGCGCATGTTTAAATCCTTGGTAGTTGAAATCAGCCGGCTATTATAGACGTAAAAACAGGCAGGATTTGGTTAACTCTGTGAGAAATACCGGCCTGACTGGCACAGTTTCCTTGATAGGCGCGTTTCACCGCCGTTATTGGTGGTGAGTCTGAATTTATACCGCGGTGATGCGGGGTGAATTTACCAGCGCTTGCCCGGATTGAATGGACGTACTCTGTTGGCGTTATTGGCGAGCACTACTTATGGACAGGCAAGATCTGCAAGACTTGTCCGGCCGGTGTTGCTGATGACGATACTGCGTCCGGTTTCACCCGTCCGGTTGTCACAGATGCTCAAGGTATCGTTTGCAATGATGAAACCACGCGCGTCATAAGCAAAGGAACTTTCTGTGGCGCTGGTAAAGGTTGTGGTTGAGGATAAAGGCTCACCGATTTTTTTGACCTCACCGGCGTCCACGGTGTTATTGGAATTCTCATCGGCCCAGACGATCCATCCAACCGTCCAGTCAGTACCGCCGGTGCATGCGGGTGTGCCTGAGGCGTAGCTCGTGCTAATACAGAGGCTGGCGTTTTTCTGAAACTTGATGGCGGTGCTTCTGGCCAGATTGATATCCGCCACAAACTGATTCACCTGGCCAATGATGCGATTGTTCATGACCACACTCTGAAAACTCGGCACACCCACCGTCAGCAAAATGGCCGCCACCGCCAGGGTGACCATCAACTCAACCAGCGTGAAGCCGTTCGGTTTTCTCATCCTGCTCGCAGTTGTATTACCGTTACCGGATTGAGTGATATATCCGACAGAGGGGGCGGTTTTCGGGATCAATGGCACGTCGGGATAATTCCTATCTATTAAACATCGTCTTAGCGCATTGTAGGGGCCGATTTTAGAAAAACTTTAAAGCCGGACTATCTAAAGATTTTATTGATTATGTCGAAAATAGTTACTGTAAATGCCAGGAAGGCGTCTAGCACTGTGTTGTCCATAAAATTTAATAACTAACACGATTTCAAAATAGCGGGTGACGGTAATACGATGTTTGATCGGAGAAAATGGCAGACAGGCCCTGACTTTAGCTGCCAGCACCAACATAAGGGCTTTACGCTTATCGAAGTGCTGATCGCGATAGTGATACTGTCTATCGGTTTACTCGGCGTGGCCGCGATGCAGATTCGCGCGCTGCAGTATAACCATGATGCGTATTTACGCAGCCAAATCACTAATCTCGCGACGGATATTTCCGAACGTATCCGGCTGAATCGGGAAAATGCAGCCGATTATGTCAGTACCTATGTGCTGGACACACTACCCACCGGCTGTACAACGGCAACCGGTACAAATGCCACCAACGACCTTGCGTGCTGGCGGCTAAGCGCCTTCACTGCCTTGCCGCCAGGCGGTTCGGCAGATATATCCAGTGATGCGGGGCTGTATACGGTAACCCTGTCCTGGATTGACCGCGGCACCACTGAGCGCACGATTGATTACACCTTCCTGCCATGAACAGACTATTTATCATAAGGTTATTCACCCATGCCCCGTCAAAGCAACGGGGCTTCTCGATGATCGAATTGATGATTGCCATGACGCTGGGGATTTTACTGACCGGCGGGGTAATCACCATGTTCGCCAGTAACAAGCGCGTCTATACGGAGCAGGATCAGCTTGGCCGGTTGCAGGAAACGGCGCGTTTTGCGATGAATATGATCGTCGAAGACCTGCGGATGGCGGGTCATGCCGGCTGTCCGAATGACCTTAGCCTGGTGACCAATCATATTAACGGCAGCGGCACATCGACCAGTCTGTTCCGCTTCATTCCCCTGGAAGGATCAGAAAACGCGGCTAACTGGAAGCCGGATAACAGTACAGAGCAGGTTGCCGACATGGTGGCGGGGTCGGATGGTTTCACCGCACGTTATCTGCAACCGCTAAAAATTACCGTAACCGCCGACATGACGGCATTAACAGATAATATTCTGGTCAATACGGTTAACGGACTGCGCCAGGGTCAGATCATAGCGATCGGCGATTGCAAGTCCATCGATAACCTGATTATCACCAATGCCGATCCATCGGGTACCGGCCAGATTGCGCACGCCTCAGGCACCGCCCCTGAGTACGCGCCGGGTAATTCTGCAGATACATTGAGTAAACTTTATGGTACCGACGCCAAGATTATGCGTTACGTCGCGCGCCGCTACTTCATCGGCAATGGTGCCAGCGGCCCCGCCCTGTTTATGGCCTCTGGCAGTACAGTTGAAGAGATGTTTGAAGGCGTGGAAAGCATGCAGATTCTCTATGGAGAAGACAATGTGGGTGGTGATAGTGTGGCCGACCGTTATGTTGCTGCATCGGCGATAGTGGACTGGAGTACGGTTGTCAGCGTACGGGTGGGGCTGCTGATGAGAACCGTAAACGAATACGGTGCCACCAATACTGCAACCTATGATGTCAATGGCACGACGGTAGATCCAGTAGACGATCGACGCCGCCGCCGCGTGTTCACCACTACGGTGCAACTTAGAAACAAGGCCGCTATATGAACTCGCTTAGCCATCGCCGCAAGAATTTAATCCCCGTAA
>CAYPEL010000189.1:0-4861 GCA_964409635.1 uncultured Gammaproteobacteria bacterium
TTGGTGCATATCTAACTGGAAATAATAAAAACCATGAACTACGTATCAGAACCGAAAATTTCAGCTGCTAGTATTCTTCAATACAAATTGATTGAACCGGTAGTGCTACCATGAACGCTGAAGCCCATATTCTTGCACCCGAACTCAGCCAATCACTGGACTGGTTTAATACAGAACAAGCGATCAATTTGCACCAGTTGCGCGGACGGGTGGTGTTGCTTAATTTCTGGACCGGATGTTGTATGAATTCCATGCAGGTCCTGCAGGATCTGTCCTATCTGGAAAAAAAGTTTCAGAACAAGCTGGCGGTTATCGGCATTCATTCACCGAAATTCCAGAACGAACATATCCCTAGCCAGCTGCAAAAGACGATTAACCGCCTGCATATACGGCACCCGGTTGCGAATGATCCAAAATTTGAGATGTGGCGAAGCTACGGCATCAAAGCCTGGCCGACGGTCGTTTTTATCGGCCCTGAAGGTCATGTTATCGGTGCCTTACGGGGCGAGGGCCGCCGTGATCAGCTGGAAGCACTTATTCAAAAACATGTAACTTTAGCGGATGAAAAAGGCATTCTGGCTGAGAAAAAGCTAGCTGTTAGCTTCAAGCCAGAACCTTTTTCCACATTGAGTTTCCCCGGCAGTATTTGCGCTTCCCGAAATCATCTTTATATTTCAGACAGTGGCCGTAACCGTATTCTGGAAACCTGGCACGATGGCAGGATCCGCAGGATTTTTGGTAGTGGTTCTGCCGATATGCTGGATGGCCAGGAGCAATCGGCCTCATTCAATAACCCGCAAGGCATGGTCGAAGTCGGCGAATTTTTATATATCGCTGATACCGGTAATCATGCCATCAGGCGGCTGCATATCAAATCCGGTGAAGTCATGACTCTGGCAGGAATAGGCGAGCAGGGGCTGTATGTGGCAGACCGTTTCCAGGATCCGGCGGGTGCGAGCCTGAATGCACCCTGGGATATTACCTATCACGAAAGTAATCTCTACATTGCCATGGCGGGCCAGCATCAGATCTGGATAATGAACCTCAATCACCTTGCAATCGAGCGTTTTGCAGGAACAGGCCGGCAGGATCTCGCCGACGATACGATCGACCAGGCCAATTTTGCAAAACCGGCAGGTATTGGAATTTTAGATAACAGCTTGTATATTGTTGATGCCGAAAGTTCTTCAGTCCGCGTCATCGACCTGAACCGCAAACGGGTTGAAACGCTGGTAGGCAAGGGTTTGTTTGATTTTGGTGATCGTGAAGGTTCGGGTGCTGAAGCGCGCTTACAACATCCGCTAGGCCTGGAAACCGATGCACAGCGTAACGCATTGTGGATTGCAGACACCTTTAATTCAAAAATCAAACGCGTGGATTTGAAGACCAAACAGGTAAGCAAATTTAAAATTAATTTCCCGCTGGATGAACCCGGTGGATTGAGTCTTTTTCGTGATAAATTATATATTGCCAATACCAACGCACATCAAATTGTCTGCCTCGACCTGTCTTCCAGACTCGCCGAGGTAGTGGATGTCCGGGAATGAGATAACAGCGTTTGACCCGCATTGCCGCCGCTGCGAAAGACTCGCGAATTTTCTTTGCGAAGTTGCTGAAAAATATCCTGGCTACCATGCTGCACCGGTAGCGCCTTTCGGCACCGATAAACCGAAGTTACTGATTGTGGGGCTGGCGCCTGGCATGCACGGTGCGAATGCAACAGGCCGGCCCTTTACCGGTGATCATGCCGGTATTCTTCTCTATGAAACACTCTATAAATATGGTTTCAGTAACCAGCCGGAATCAACGGCGCGTGACGATGGCTTGCAGATGATCGGTTGTCGTATTACCAATGCCGTAAAGTGTCTGCCACCTCAGAATAAACCGACGACTGAGGAAATAAAAAACTGCAACAGTTTTCTAGAATTCGAACTGCGCCAGCAACCACGAAACAGTACCGTACTCGCGCTGGGTAAAATTGCCCACGATGCCGTGATCCGGTCAATGGGTGAGAAACTATCTGCCTATCGCTTTTCTCATGGCGCACGCCACCGCTTTGAGCAATTTCAATTAATTGATTCTTATCATTGCAGTCGCTATAACACGCAGACCCGGCGTTTAACCACAGCCATGTTTGAAAAGCTGTTTCAGGATATCCGGGCCTCACTGACCTAAGGGAACTGCTTGATTTATTCGCGAGCGCTTGTAGGAGCGGTTTTAACCGCGATAGGCGGTACACCTGTCGCGGTTAAAACCGCTGCTACCGTATTTGCATTATTCGCAACAACAAGATAAACGAATTAAACAGATCTACCCCGAGGAAAATGCTAATCTTGCAGCATGGTTGACCAGCCAACAAATGCTGTGTTTGATGCACAATCCTTTCTCCGTACCCTGACATCCAGGCCCGGCGTCTACCAAATGCGCGATGCGGGTCAGCAGATACTCTATGTCGGGAAAGCCGCTAATCTGAAAAAAAGAGTATCCAGTTATTTCAGGGCTAGCGGCCTGGCACCAAAAACCCGCGCGCTGATGTCCCAGGTAGAATCAATAGTCGTCACGGTTACTCATACCGAAGCCGAGGCGCTGTTGCTCGAGAGTAATCTGATCAAGTCGGAAAAGCCGCGTTACAACATTCTGCTGCGTGATGATAAAAGCTATCCCTATATATACTTGAGTAGTGAGGATGATTTCCCGCGGTTGGCTTTGCACCGAGGGGCTAAACGTAACAAAGGCCGTTACTTCGGCCCCTACCCGAATGCGGGTGCTGTGCGTGAAAGTCTGCAATTATTACAGAAGATGTTCAGGGTCAGACAATGCGAAGACAGTTTCTTTAGCAACCGTCAACGGCCTTGCCTGCAATACCAGATTAAACGTTGCGCGGCGCCCTGTGTGGGCCATGTCTCAGCTGAGCGTTATGCTGAAGATGTGGCGCACACTGTGCTGTTTTTGGAAGGTAAAAGTACGCTGCTGAATGATCGGCTTATAGAAAAAATGGACGTGTCAGCAGAGGAACAGGCTTATGAGCAAGCGGCGGTATACCGCGATCAGATAGCCAGTCTGCAACGTATCCAGTCCCGCCAGTACATCAGTGGGGAAGTGGGTGATCTTGATATTATTGCTGTTGCCAGTGAAGGCAAGGTCGCTTGTGTACAGGTGTTTTTTATCCGGGGTGGCAGGCATCTGGGTAACCGGGTATTTTTTCCAGCTATGCCCAGCACCAGCGCCGGTGAGGAAATTTTGTATGCTTTTATTATCCAGTACTATCTCGCGCACGATATCCCCGGTCAAATCCTGACACAGCCAGATTTGAGCGAAGCCAGCTTACTGGCATCAGTTTTGGGTGACAGATCGGGGCACAAGGTAACGCTGCAAAGCCGGTGTAAGGGCGACCGTGCGCGTTGGCAATCCATGTGTGTTCAGAACGCGAGTCAGGCGCTGACAGCGCGTTTAAACAGTCAGGCAGGCGTGCAGCAACGCTTGCTTGCCCTGCAATCAGTCCTTGAACTTGAAGAGATACCGACGCGAATGGAGTGCTTTGACATCAGCCATACGCAAGGTGAAAAAACCATGGCATCGTGTGTGGTGTTTGATGATAATGGCCCCTGCAAGCAGGATTACCGGCGTTTTTCCATTGCGGGTATTACCCCGGGTGATGATTACGCCGCCATGGAACAAGCCTTAACCAGGCGTTACACTCGCCTGCAGAAAGAGTCTGCTGTGTTACCTGACATATTGTTTATTGATGGCGGAAAAGGCCAGGTGGGCGTTGCCCGCCGCGTACTCAAGGAATTACAGGTCGATGGCGTGTTGATTGTAGGTGTTGCCAAAGGCCCTGACCGCAAGGCAGGGATGGAGGTGTTACATATTCCTGAGCAAGGCAGGGAATTAGAGCTAGCGGCTGATTCCAGGGCGCTGCATTTGATTCAGCAGATCCGCGACGAGGCCCACCGGTTTGCCATCGCCGGGCATCGTGCCCAGCGCGCCAGAGCACGTAAGCAATCACCTTTGGAGCAGGTGCCCGGTATAGGGGCAAAACGGCGGCAGTTTTTATTGAAACATTTTGGTGGTCTTAAAGAAATTTCACGGGCGGGTGTTGAGGACTTGACCTGTGTTAAAGGCATCAGCAGTGGGCTGGCGCAGCAAATTTATGATGTTTTCCACGAAGAAACCTGATAATGAATCAATGGACCATTCCCAATCTGATAACTCTGTTTCGCATCGTATTGATTCCGGTTTTTGTGCTGCTGTTTTACCTGCCGGTCAGTTGGTCACATATTGCCACTACGGCTGTTTTTGGCCTGGCGGCGCTTACTGACTGGTTCGATGGTTACCTTGCCAGACGCCTTCAGCAGCTCTCATCTTTCGGCGCCTTTCTAGATCCGGTTGCGGACAAGTTAATCGTAGCGGCTGCGCTGGTTATGCTGGTACAGGCAAATCCCACGCCCTGGTTTGTAATACCGGCAATTATTATCATCGGCCGTGAAATCGCTATCTCAGCCTTACGCGAATGGATGGCAGAAATTGGTGAGCGTGCCCAGGTTGCCGTTTCCATGATCGGCAAAATCAAAACGACAATCCAAATGATTGCCTTACTGCTGCTATTATTCCGGGCCCCGCTGGGACCCTTTCCTACCCAGGAAGCCGGTATGGTTCTGCTGTATGTGGCAGCGGCGCTAACGCTCTGGTCGATGGTGATTTACTTAAAGGCAGCCTGGCCTTTACTGAATAAAGTCGATGACTGATTTGTGCGTTCCTAACTTGACAGGATTTTCCGGATCGATAGAATGTCGTCTCTTGGGTATCGCGGGAATAGCTCAGCTGGTAGAGCACAACCTTGCCAAGGTTGGGGTCGCGAGTT
>CAYPEL010000190.1:0-4738 GCA_964409635.1 uncultured Gammaproteobacteria bacterium
GGCACTGAATTATACCGTGGACTGGCGGCAACTATTGTGGGTGGGCTGGCCGTTAGTACAATTTTTACACTGATCTTACTGCCAGCGTTACTTCGCATAGGTGAGCGGGAGCCAAATTCCGAGTCGGCTTGAAATTTGTTGTGTCCGGAACCATATATAAATTCAGTGCTCTTATTTAACTGTGAGTTATACATCAAACCCTGTAGGGGCAGAATTTATTCCGCGAAAGGACACTAGTGAATCCTTGCTTTATCCCCCCGCAACTTTTCGCGGAATAAATTCCGTTCCTACAGTTTATTAAAAAAAAGAGTTTTCTTAAACAATAGAACGCAGAGATCATAGAGGTGATTTGATAAATGTCTATAGCTGATAAAAAATCCGTTGAAAAAGTAAAACAAGGCGTTCGCCAGGTCGGTCACCTGTATCACCCTGAGACCATGAAACAGAAAGGCATGCTCTGGTCAGGTGCACTATTGCTGATAACCGCACTGGTTGTGACGGGTTTGATAGGCTGGTTCTGGAGCCAGGAGCCGGATGCCCTGGATGTGCAAGCCGCCGCTGCGCAGTATGCGGCTGATGCGGATAGCCGGCAGGTGGTCGGTGCAACCTACACCAGCGTGTTGATTTCATTGGGAGAGACGTTGCTGGACAAGCGCGGTGGTTATTTATCCAATGACATTATGCCGCCCGGTGTCTGGCTGGATAATATGCCCAACTGGGAATTCGGTGTGCTCGTCATGTTGCGCGATGCCAGTGCCGCCTTGCGTAATCATCTGTCGCGTTCGCAGTCCCAGTCTGTAGAAGATATCAACCTGTCCCGTGCCGAACCGCAATTTAATTTCCAGAACGATTCGTGGCTGTTACCGGCCACCGAAAGTGAATACCGGGATGGCCTGAGAGAACTGAAAAAATACCAGCAACGGCTTAGTGATCCCCAGCAACAACAGGCGCAGTTTTTTGCGCGCGCGGATAATCTGCGCCAGTATCTTGAAATTATCGAAAAACGGCTGGGTAGTTTATCCCAGCGATTAAGCGCAAGTGTCGGTCAGGAGCGGGTTAATACCGATCTGGCGGGCGAGAGTGATGCGCGCCAGTCGACCCGCGTCCCGGGTAGCCAGTTTGTCAAAACATCCTGGTTTGAACTGGACGATATCTTTTATGAGGCGCGCGGTGCAACCTGGGCGTTACGCGCAATCCTGCAGGCGGTCGAGGTGGATTTTGATTCAATTCTGCGCAAAAAAAATGCGGTGATATCGCTGCGTCAAATCATCCGGGAACTGGATGGAACACAGCTATCTATTTTCAGTCCAGTGGTGCTCAATGGCGGTGGCTTTGGCATTTTTTCGAATTATTCGTTGACCATGGCTAACTACGTAGCGCGTGCCAATGCGGCAGTGATTGACCTGCGCAGCCTGCTTGAGCGGGGGTAGCAGGTTTAGTCATCGCTCTTTTTCAAGCCACGCTTCATGGCGTTTATATCAAGTTTGACGACGACCTCTTTTTTTGGCTCATCAATAAAATGTGGCCGCATATTCATACTGCGGCCAGCCGTTTTTGCCAGTTCCTGTTCGCGCGATGTAATGACTGAAAGACATTCTCTGATACCTTGAATTGTCGATTCAGACAAGGGGTGTTTCAGCCCCGGTGTCACGTGGGTGTCTTTGGCGACATCCGTAAGCACGCGTTTCATCATCCGCAGGAGGCGTTCTTCTTTACTCATGGTTTCGTTATTCATATGGCGATGCCCGGCTTGTTTAGCGATCACGGATGTTTCGTGACTACAATTAAGCCGTAGCAGCGGTTTCTACTGCGAAGCCTACAGCGGCCATCGCAGTTGAAACCGCTGCTACGGTTTAGATAGTGTGCCATAGTAGGTTCGACCGTGGTTGATTACCGTGTGTAGTGTGGGTAATTACGAGAGGTTACCTTCAAGTATTTCCCAACGGGTGAAGGCTATTTCCAACTCAGACTCTAGCCCGGCCAGTTGTTTTTTAAGGCTGGCAACCTGATCACTATTATTCTGGTAAAAAATGGGATCCGACAGTTTCTGGTGCAGGTCACTCTGTTGTTGTTCCAGTTGTTCGATCCGCGCCGGTAACCCGGCAAGTTCACGCTGATCTTTGTAGCCAAGTTTTTTAGGCTGTATTTCCAGGGTAGGGGCTGTTTTTGCAGGTTGTTTTTTGCCTGGCTCAAGGGGTGCAGGACGGCGTTGCAGCAACCAGTCCTGATAACCACCGATGTAATCATTAATTTGCCCATTATGCTCAAAAACCAACGTGCTGGTGACGACATTGTCCAGGAAGGTGCGGTCGTGGCTGACCAGGAGGAGGGTGCCCTGGTAGTCCACCAGTAGCGACTCAAGCAGTTCCAGCGTATCCACGTCCAGGTCGTTGGTGGGTTCGTCCAGTACCAGTAAATTGGCAGGCTTGCTGAATAATTTTGCCAGCAAAAGACGGTTGGATTCTCCCCCGGACAGGGCGTTAACCGGTGTACGCGCCCGCTCGGGCGAGAACAGGAAGTCCTGTAGATAACTGATGACGTGGCGTTCATGGCCATTGATGGTGATTCTTTCGCGGCCGTCAGCGAGGTTGTCGAGGACACTTTTACTAGTGTCGAGTTGACTGCGCATCTGGTCGAAGTAGGCGGCAGATACATGACTGCCAAGCCGGATGCTGCCCATATCAGGTTGCAGTTCGCCAAGTAGCATTTTCAGCAAGGTCGATTTTCCGCAACCGTTGGCGCCGATCATGCCGATCTTGTCGCCACGTAAAATGGTCGTGCTGAAGGCCTCTATGATGGTCTGCTCGCCGAACGCCAGGCTGACCTCATCGGCCTCGATCACCAACTTGCCCGAACGGGTTTGCTCCAGGGCGTGAAATTTGGCTGAGCCGGTGGTTTTTTTACGCAAGCGCTGTGCTTCGCGCATTTTTTTCAGAGATCTGACCCGGCCTTCATTGCGCGTGCGCCTGGCTTTGATGCCTTGGCGTACCCAGGTTTCTTCCTTGGCAAGTTTCTTGTCAAAGGCGGCCGCTTGTTTTGCTTCGTTTTCGAGCCAGACTTCTTTGCCTGCAATATATTTACGGTAGTCGCCAGGCCAGTCCGTCAACTGGCCGCGATCGAGATCCAGAATACGGGTTGCCATGCGCTGTACAAAAGACCGGTCGTGGCTAACAAACATCAGCGTGCCCCGGTAGCCGAGTAAAAACTGTTCCAGCCATTCAATAGATTCGATATCCAGGTGGTTGGTGGGTTCGTCGAGTAATAACAGGTCAGGTTCCGTCACCAGTGCCTGCGCCAGCAAGGCGCGCCTTTTTTGTCCGCCGGATAAGGCATCGAAATGGCTGTCAGCATCCAGGCTAAACCTCGAAATAACGCTGTTAACGCGTTGCTGAAGATCCCAGCTGCCACTGGTTTCCAGTTGATGCTGGACTGATTCCAGCTCAGCTAATTGCCGGCTGGTAGATGATGCTGATAATTGTTCGCTGAGTTGGTGAAAGCGTTGTAATAATTTACCGTTGTCCGGCAATCCCCCGGCGATAATGTCAAACACGGTGGCGGTGTTGCCGGTTTCCTTTACTTGTTGGTCGAGCAGAGCGACACGCAATTCCTGTTTGCGTTGTATGTTGCCCTCTTCTGCGGCCAGTTGACCCGCCAGGACTTTAAACAGTGTCGATTTTCCGGCGCCGTTTCGTCCAACCAGACAAATCCGTTCCCCCTTTTCAATGCTGAGATCGATACCCGCAAGGATAGGCGCTCCACCAAATCCCAGCCGGACATCGCGTAGTTGTAATAATGACATAGGCGCGCAAGCATACGTTCAGGGCTTGGCCGCATCAACCGGCCGATGCTGTGTTTATTAGGATTGCTGCGGGTGGTGTGAGTGGTATGATTTGACCTCAAGTTTCGGAGTTCAGTGGGTGCGGCCAGGCGGTGTGTCTCTGAGGCTGACTGCTATCACCTGAACTCCGAAATTGAGTGAGACGATGGCAGGTGTGTGAGCGTGTGGTTAGGTAAAATGGAATGCAACGATGATCCACAAATCTGAATATTATGTTTACCTGACTTGGTTTGACCGCTTGCAATCGACCCTCATTCAGTTCTATAGGAACTGGAGCAAGCGGTGGCGGTCTGACCTGTGGAGCCGGGTGTTTTATGTGTTTGCCGTGCTGTGCTATTTCAGTCTGGCAATCATTGCGATGGACATTGCCATGGCGGCTGGCGGTTCAATGATGACGATGACGGCTGCTCAGTCTGCAGCGAATACGATCGCGGTAGCGATGGCGCTTGGAGGCGGTGTGCATTTTCAAGGGCTCGCCCGTCAGGCGGCACTCGTGCCGTCTGTTGATACTGGCAGACCGCGCAGGCAAGTATCAGCCGCTGAATTACAGTTATTTTTTATGGAAACCCACAAGGCGGGCATCGGTGTCAATGTGGCGCGAAAGCTGCTGGCGGTGGGTATCAGCAGTATCCAAGACCTTGCTTTGACGGACGATAATGAGCTGCTGGAAATAAAGGGCATTAGCCCGGTTACGGTGCACAGGCTACGGCAGCGCTTTGTGCCGCTTTCATGATTCCAGATCGCAATAGCACGCCGGCGTAAAGCACGGTGAGCAGATCGCATAAAAAACCAGTTCGTCTGCGCTGGTGCATGTGATTCGCTGGGCTTTGCCGGGTGGAATAAGGGCTAGTAGTCCTTCAACATGATAATGACGGGTTCAGCGACCCTGTGGTGTTGCGC
>CAYPEL010000191.1:0-4734 GCA_964409635.1 uncultured Gammaproteobacteria bacterium
ATTATTTAAATTTCCATAGCCAAACATATTAACCGGAAAATAAGCTGGCATTGTCTTTGCTACAAGGTAGAAAAACGTCAAGTTTTTATCCTTTACCGACTGGAGCAAAGCCTAATGAACGTTGAGCACCGCTGGAGTAACCGCAAGAACCTGGCTATGGATGTCAATCTCTACTATCCGCCGCTAGGCATGTTAAATGGCAAGACCCGTAATATCAGCCTGGAAGGCATGTACGTAGAACTGGATGGCGTCCATATTCCTTCACAGTCACGCCTGGAAATTTCTTTCTCGTCCGATTCACGTGGCAAAACAACCGAACACCGCTTACCCGCCTATGTCGTTCATGAAGATAAAAACGGTATCGGTGTCATGTTACAGCATGTTGGGTATCGCGAGTTCGACGCATTAAGGTTTATGCTGAACGTGAAATAACAACTACGATCACTCAATAAAGACAAGGCAACACAGCTTTGTCTTTTATGGCCTTTATTGCTTGCGGGCCAGTACCAGCGAAAAATAACCATTCGCTGGCTGTTTGTGGCTTTCAATGATCAGGCCCGCCTCAGTTAACAGGGTTTCTAACCCGGCCGGGGTAAATTTCCGGCTTATCTCGGTCAATATTCTTTCACCTCGTTGAAAGTGAAGTATCGTATCGAGCTTACCGATATTCACCGACTGGTTACAGCTGGACTCAAGGTGCATTTCAATTCGTCCAGCCGCAGCATTGAATCCGGCCTTATGTTCAAACTGGGCGGTTTCAAAATCAGCCTGTAATTCACGGTTTAATACATGTAACAGATTAAGGTTAAACTTGGCCGTGATACCCTGCTCGTCATTATAGGCTGCATGCAATACATCATTATCCTTGATACGATCCGCACCCAGGAGCAAACAATCATCCGGATTCATAACGGCTGATAATTCTTTCAAAAACCAGCTGGCTTCAGCTTCGGAAAAATTACCGATGGTACCGCCCAAGAATAAATACAGGCAACGCCCATCCATCGCGGGCAGGCTTTGTAAACCACCCAGATAATCCCCAACCAGTATATTTACTTCCAGCCAGTCGTATTCAGCGGACAATTGCTCGCCGGCCTGCTTTAACATCGCTTCACAGACATCAAATGGCCAGTAAGCTGTCTCTTCGCGGGTACAGACGTCTAGTAAGTGCCGGGTTTTCCGGGATGTACCGCTACCAAATTCCAGGATGTGTTGTGGCGCCGCACGCTGGATCAGCTCATCCGCATGATCCCGTAACAAAGCCTCTTCAGTGCGGGTTGGATAATATTCAGGCGTATTACAAATCGCATCGAATAGCTCAGAGCCGCGCTGGTCATAAAAATACTTGGGTGGCATAGAACGCGGCTTGGAAAGCAACTCCCGCCGGGCGTCCCCTACAATATCCGGAAGCGGGCGGGTAGGTAAAACTCTTTGCAAGACGGGGCTGGGTTGCGTGGCGATGTCTGACCGCTGCATGATTTTTCTTCCTTAGTGTCAACTGGTAGTTGGCCGGAACACCTGTATAGGCTAACATCCTTTCTAAGCGTTAAAAACTTTATGATCGTAGGTATTTATGTGCCGGTTAGCTGCCTATCTTGGTGACCCTATATCCCTTCAGGCTTTTTTAATAGACCCCCCACATAGCCTGTACCACCAGGCCTGGGCTCCCCAAGAACTGAAATATGCAAAACTCAACGCCGATGGCTTCGGTTTCGGCTGGTATGATGAATCTAATTCACCCCTGCACTACATCAATTCTGCACCCATCTGGACTGACCCAAACCTGCCGGCACTGGCGCGTGGCCTGAGCAGCGATTTATGGATCGCCAGTGTGCGTAGCGCAACAGCCGGCAACCCCGTTAATCACGTCAATACGCAGCCCTTCGCCGACGAAAATCTGCTGTTCGATCATAACGGTTTTATAGCCAATTTCCACGAGCAGGTTAAAACCGAATTCTGTAATGTACTGGCGCCCGATTTCCTGGCAGACGTAAAAGGCTGTACAGAATCGGAATACCTGTTTGCCCTGCTACGGCAAATTCTCGACGAGGAAAAAGACAGTCCATTGGACGAAGCTTTACAGGAAATGCTCAACCGTACTGAAACCATGCTGAATAATAATCCGGCACTACTTAATTTTCTGGTGACCGATGGCGACCGGATCTATGCCGTGAGACACGCCGTTGGAGATGATTGTCCATCATTATATTTTACAGCCGATGACGACCAGTTCCCCGGTGCACAATTAATTGCATCGGAGCGACTGACACCCAGTGATTTCTGGCACCCGGTACCGGAGCACCAGATTCTGATCATCGACCCTGAAGAACCGCCTGAATTTATTGACCTGTGAGTAAACCTGAACTGCTCAATGAGTTGGCGCTTACCCAGTCGCTGGTACTGACACTGGTCGAACAGAATTCCGGCATCTACAACCAGCAAACCGATCCTGATCTAAGCCCACTCGGATGGCACCTGGGCCATTGCGTCTTCTTCGAATGCTACTGGCTGCATGAAATTATCAATGACAATAACCAGGTGACCGAGCCACTCGCCGACCTCTATATTCCGCCCCGCACGCCCAAGGCCGAACGCGGAGCGCATCTGCCACCCTGTGATACGCTTATAAAATGGTCCAGGGGACTGCAGGCCTTAAACCATCAAACCCTGCAAGATTTGCCTGCGGGTATTGCCAAGCATGAACTGCTCGAAAATGATTATTTGCTGCATTTTTTTATTCAGCATCACTCACAGCACTATGAGACCATGCTAATGATCCTCACTCGCAATGCACTAGCAAAAACAAAGGGTGAATATCTTTCAACGTCACCCTTAGTTAGCAATAAAATCTCGACGAACCGTGCAGCACTCGCCGCTGGACACTACCGTATCGGAGGACAAAAACCAAATGCCTACGATAACGAACTGCCGCCACAACCCGCGGAATTAGACCCGTTTGAAATCAGCCGTACACCTGTCACCAATGCTGAGTTTCTGGGATTTATGGAGGACGACGGTTACCAACGCAGCGGGTTATGGGATGAACAGGGTTTACTCTGGCAGCAACAAAACCAGCGCCGCCCGGATCACTGGCGGCAGGACGAACATGAAAACTGGTATGCCATCGGTGTCCACGGCCCATACGAACTGGCGCCTGATGATCCGGTTATGGGCCTGAATTACTACGAAGCTACTGCCTTCGCTAACTGGGCGGGAGCGCGTTTGCCGCATGAATACCAGTGGGAAACGGCTTGCCGGTTACAGGCACTACAATTGACCGGCCGGGTTTGGGAATGGTGCCAAAATACCTTTCACCCCTACGAAGGCTTTACCCCCTTTCCTTATGACGAATATTCCAAACCGTGGTTTGGAGATCACTACACATTACGCGGTGGCAGTCTGTACACAAGACCTGCGATAAAACGCCCCAGCTTCAGGAATTTTTTTCAGCCGGATAAACGCTTTATCTTTGCAGGATTACGCCTGGTATGGTAATAATTTACCACAGCCCACAACTCCAACCTTAGCCAAACAACCTGTAGGAGCGGATTAATCCGCGAAAAGTCCAAACCGCCTAGACACACAATGAAATAGAATCACTGGAAATTTCCGAATAAATGTTACTAGAGACACTCGACAAACAAACACTGGCATCCGTGCGGCTGGCGCTGGAAGAAGACATTGGCAGCGGTGACGTAACAGCTACGCTGATTGCTGAGGACAGTGTCTGGCAAGCTGAAGTTATCAGCCGTGAAACCGCTATTCTCTGTGGCCGCGCCTGGTTCGACGCTGTGTTTCAATTGCTTGACGAAAAGGTATCAATAAACTGGCTGGCTGCTGACGGTACAAAAGCCAGCAGTGGACAAACCATTTGCAAACTCCACGGCCCGGCCCGTTCGCTACTCACCGGCGAACGTACAGCGCTGAATTTCCTGCAAACGCTATCAGGCACAGCCACACTAGCCAGTCAATATGCAGCGATTGTCAAAGATTTAAATACCCGCATTCTCGATACGCGCAAAACCATACCGGGCTTGCGACGCGCCCAGAAATACGCCGTACTGTGCGGTGGCTGTCATAACCATCGCAGTGGTTTATACGACGCATTCCTGATTAAGGAAAATCATATCGCCGCGGCAGGCTCGATTAAACTGGCGGTGGAGCATGCAAAAAACTTGAATACCAACTTACTTATCGAAGTTGAAGTCGAAAATCTTGCGGAAATGCAGGACGCGCTTGATGCGGGAGTTAAACGGCTGTTGCTGGATAATTTTTCAAGTGAAAAGCTGCTGGAAGCGGTTGCGTTAAATAACGGCCGCGCCGAACTGGAAGCATCGGGGGGTATCACGCTCAATAACCTGCGCGAAATTGCAGAAACCGGGGTTGATTATATTTCTATCGGCGCATTAACGAAAGATGTGCGCGCGGTAGATTTATCTATGCGTTTTACAGATTCGGCTTAGAACCGCGCTACATTATAGTAGGGTGGGTGAAACCCACCATTGGCTGCGACATCCGGTAGGTTTCACCCACCGACAACACCCTCCTCAAGGTGAAGGCTGGGAAGATGGGACGGTAAATCTCATGATGGTGGTAGAAACACACGAATTTCATCCATGTGTATCTGAAATGTTAACTTCTGTTGAAAAAATAGGATAATGGTGCCGGAAAGAGGAGTCGAACCCCCGACCTTCTCATTACGAATGAGCTGCTCTACCGACTGAGCTATTCCGG
>CAYPEL010000192.1:0-4714 GCA_964409635.1 uncultured Gammaproteobacteria bacterium
TGTTGGTGACTTGCAAGTTGCACGGTGTTGATCCGTATACTTATCTGGTCGATGTGTTGCAGCGCATCAGCATCCATCCGGCGAGCCGGGCAATAGAATTCACGCCGCGTGAATGGAAGGGCCGGTTTGCCAGTAACCCGCTGCAATCGGATCTCTCGCATATCCCGGCATGAGCGTCGGTATCGATCACCTGGATCTTGAATCCTTGTATACGCTGAACGACCGGGTGATTGAGCGCATTAAATTCCTGGAACATGCCCGCGCACACCTGAGCATGATGGTATTTAATCTGGGCGCCCGGGTGAGCTTCGAGACGGCGGAGGGTCGTCAGTTTGGCAGACTGGTCAAATACAATCGCAAGACGGTCAATATAGATACCGAAGATGGGCGTCGGTGGAGAATCCCGCCACATCTGCTATCGGAAGTGAAAGATGTTGCGCAGGTGAAGGCACCCCGCCACAGCCCAACACAGAAAAAGAAAAAGCGGCGCAAGAAAAAATCACGTTAATGCAATAACGGCCTGGAATGGACGCTTACGATCCGTCCTGACATATTTCTCCCAGGCCATTCTGTGGCTTGATCCATGGCTTCATCGAACCGTAAGGGCATTGATGGCGGTCTCTGTCTCATGTGCACGATTGATCAATGCCTTGCGCTACTCCACCGGCGATAAAGCAAAGTTCCGAAATTGTGCCAATACATCGGTTGCAGACAGATAACGGAATTCGAGGTCAGCGGTAGTTATGCATCGGTTCCCGGATAGTCGTCTCGGCAGGGGTTACTGATCTGAATTGTGGCACAATCGAATGGCGTTACCAGATAATGAGGGAGAGTAATGGGGTTAGGTCTTTCCGATTAATGTAGGTTGCATTCTGTCTGATACGAGGGTATTTATCGACCTGCCGCAAGCATCAGGTCAGCGCAAGCGAAGCACTAAAGGCGCTTTATGACGGGAAACTACCCAGCCTATTCAGTGAAGGTGCTGAATAGCTACGTTGCATTTTTTATTGGCCGCTGCCCGATCGTGATCCATAAACAAATTAAAGGAAACAATCGAATTTTTAATTTTGAACTCATTTTATCAACCCGTGTCATACACGAAACTCTTTTTTAAAGCGACTGTTACTATGAAAACGATTATTTCGGCTATTGCCGTTGCAAGCATGATAGGTTATTTTTCGCTCGGTTTAAGTAGTGCGGGTGAAACCAACGTCGCAAGCACGTTGACGGCGCCAATAAGCGATTATCGCCAATTCAATAAACCTTCCGAATCTGAATTACGCTCAAGATTGACGCCTATACAATACAAAGTTACCCAGCATGAAGGCACCGAGTCGCCTTTCAACAACGAGTATTGGGATAACAGGAAGCAGGGTATTTACGTCGACATAGTCTCGGGCGAGCCCCTTTTCAGTTCTAAAGACAAGTTTAAGTCAGGTACCGGCTGGCCTAGCTTCACGCGGCCGATTGAAGGCGCCAGTCTGAATGAAGTGTCTGACCGGAGTTTATTTTTCAGCCGTACCGAATTGCGCAGTAAAGTGGCTGACTCACATTTGGGCCACGTGTTTGAAGATGGCCCGGCACCGACCGGGTTGCGCTACTGTATCAATTCGGCGTCGTTGCGGTTTGTTCCAAAGGAAGCACTGGAACAGCAGGGGTATGCACAATTTCTGGCTCAGTTTTAAGCGCAAGACCTGATAATGTCGAAGCTATCTGGTTTGAAAACCCGGTAGCTTCGCAGTTGAAGGGTTAATAGTGCTAACCCTGGATTTTACTTAGAAGTCCCTTTTTTAGTCAATCGTCGGCGACTCGACGAACTGTTCTTTTCTGATTTGCATTTTCCGCGAATAGACTCGCTTACCTGCGACCTAGGTCGCAAATGCAGCATCGCAAGAGTATCGATACCGTGGTGCTTGAACCTAGGAGCCGCGCTACGTACTGGAGTCCGGCACAGTAAAACTGCTGCGCGGGGCCGGTGCCTGCGAACGTATGGATCGTGAAGGAGTTATGCATGACGGCATTAGCCTTGTAATAGCATATTGTGCGGGTTTGCCGGAAGGAGTGACATCGCTGTGAACATCCACGTAAATCAGACCATCCTGCATGGCAAATGCCAGCGAGACTAATGTTGTTGAAGGGTCTCCCAATTGTCCCCGAACAGTCAGCTCCGGTGTAGTCGGCGTCCGGCAACGTACCGCGAGTCCTCCTACCATCGAAATGACAGGGGACCAGGACTTGTTAATCCGAAAACAACTGGACCGTTCGCTCCTGGCCTGGCGCAGTGAAAGTGCACCCCGGTGAGACTCCCCACCAAGTCTTCGACATTGAGACCTACCTTAACTTTTGTGAAGCCGTTGTCAAATTTTGCTTTGATCTTGCCTGTCGCAGGTGTAGCCACTTTAGGTCCCTCTTGAACACCGGACGACGTCGCCGTGAATCTGACGTCACTTCCAAATACAGATCCTGCTACGCACATCGAAAAGACAAACAAAAGACTTGCAAGATACCTGGATCTTGTTAACTTATTCATGTTCGCCCTCCAGTCAAATTTAACCATAAAAGCCCCTTACCAAATGTCCAGTCTGACATTCCTACAAATAAGGCCCGTATCTCTTCCATTCCCACCTTATTATGATGTTACACCACCGCCCCATATCACACGGCAGTGGAAGCGGATATTCGAGGTTTCTTCGATCATATGGGCCATGACTGGCTTCTTGAGATGCTGGAACAACGCGGTCCTATCAGATGCTACCCAATAGGCTATGGAAATTTGGTCTTGAGATAGCTGAAGAGAAGACCGACAAGCTCCCGTTTAGCCGCCGCTGCCTGAGGAAAGGCTGGCGATTCATCGAAGAGACCTTCCGGAGAGCGGTGGATTGTGGTCTATTCAAGAAACCCCGGATTGTGGCAAGAGGTTAGCCCGGAGGGTGTCGACGTTATGATGGTATTGTCTTGCGCGAATGCGAGTACGACCGAGGAACCGGATGCGGGAATACCGCACGTCCGGGTCTGTGCAAGGGGCGCCGGGTAACCGGCGTTCCCGCTGCGAGACAGATCTGAACCCCCCGAGAAGCCTTAGTTTTCCAGTTTGAAAATCACATTTAAGTTATGCTGTAGTGATGCCGCATCTTGTGATGAATGCAGTATTTGTAGTATTTTACCGTTGCCATCAAAAAATAAAAGTGCGGCTGTTTTTACGCCATATAGACGGCCAAGCATTCTACCTGTAGGTGTGCCTAGCTGTACAATAACAAATTCCAGCCGCCCTATGTAGTCATCTCTTACTGCATTCATAGCTGACGTTGTTTGTGTGCTCTGAAGTATGTTGGGATCGTATATCTGAACCACAGCATTACTGCCTTTTCCGACAACAGAAAAATCTGTTGGGAAACTGCGAGGGAGGGATGAAATGGCGAGGGTAATCAATAGCGTTATAACGGTAAGTGTGATTAGCGTTGGCCAAAAACGTTTTTTGGGTTTCGTTTTTTCTTTTTCTGGTATTTGCATTGTTTAGATCGATTGAGTGTTAGTAATAAATTCTAAGAACCAGTTTACACTTTTTAGATGTTGTTTTCTTTATCTCAACTAATGGCGGCTGTTAAGTGCCGTTTTCCCTGCGACAAATAACTCGATTAGCCGCTTTTAGTTATATTTACCCGCGTGCTTTTACGCAACTAACTACCCTAGATAATTTCAGTTATCTAGCCCGGACATTTCATGAACTGCCGCGATGATTGCGCAGGACTTTATTTTCTCGGGAGATTTTCCGAAGAAGTGTCGGACCAATGGATCCGGCCGACTGAGGAAGGTTCCTGAGGAAGCAAAGATCAAGCAAGGGCGCGAGCAGGTTTATTAAATGTTCGGGCTAGGACTGCTCCTAGTTTTTTGTCACCCAGTGAAGATATTCCATGAAAGACATCATCCCTATTCTGTTGCCTATTTGCGATTGTCATCGGTCTCAGCAAACTGCCTCCTAACTGCGTGCAATGAAAGGAGTATCGGGCTTTGCTGGTTCAACGGCTTGCAAAGTTCGGATTGGCCTTACATGCTGACAAGACTCGTTTGATTCGATTTGGTCGGTTCGCTGCCAAACAGCGGGCAGAACGCGGTGAGGGCAAACCAGAGGCATTTGATTTTCCGGGCTTCACCCATTTCTGCACGAAAGGAGGAATGATGAATTCCAGATTGGGCGTAAGACATCGAGGAAACGATTAGTAAAACAGATCAAAGCAATACAGGTCGAACTCAGGCGGAGGCTTCTCAATCCGCCGCGCCAGACTCTCGCCTGGCTGGTTCGTGTTGTACGAGGTCACATGAATTACTACGCCGTTCCCGGAAATGTTGTTCGGCTCTCGCTATTTCGAACAGAGGTACTGAAGCGGTGGTTCAAGCTGCTTCGTCGTCGCAGCCAGCGAACGTCGGTGAACTGGAACTGGTTCAGTCCGTGGGTAAATCGCTTTATTCCAAAAGTACATACTGTTCACGCCTATCCGAAGGAACGTTTTATCGCCAATCACTCGAAGTAGAAGCCATATCGTTTGTAGCGCACGTACGGATCTGTGCGGGGATATCGGGTGACCGGTATTCCTACCGCGACCGATATTTTAGCCTGGGCAGCTGGTTAATTTGTCATTTGCGCGGGTAGCCAGGTCGCTATCCCGGGAAAGGCGGTGAGCAATAGTATCGCAGTCAGTAACAATAGGAAAAAGGG
>CAYPEL010000193.1:0-4647 GCA_964409635.1 uncultured Gammaproteobacteria bacterium
GTGCATAACGTGTCGGTAATTCTTCATCCTGATCGATGCTTTGTCCTTGTGCCAGTGTCTGGTGAACATCATCCGTTAGTGTGATGATGATCCTATAAAATCAGTTGAACCTATTGAGAAACCTCTTCCTATTAGGTTCTATGTTGTACAAAATCCGCAGGCCGTTGCTTTCTGATCAGCAGTACTTTGGCTTGCCATTCAAGCGAGCTGTCGAGATCCGCAAGATATTTAATGGTATTTCCTGCCTGCAGCGCAACCGGTACACCATCGCGAAATAGAATCCGGTTGTTTAATATTGCGGTAACCTTCTCACCGGGTAAAATAATGCCAACCAGGTTTAAAGGGTCAGCTGCAGAGAGCGCTACTAACTCATTCGATTTTTCCCGGCGCCGGATATTGCGCAGCGAACCCACTGCATCGGGTAATGCAAATTGTTCACCGGATACACCTTGGACAAACCGGCCACCCCTGATTTCACCACGCGCTTCCATGCGCCAGTAGACGCGTAACAAATCACGCCAGGGTACAGACATCGATTCACGTTCCAGGACTTTGCGGAAGACCACGCCGTAGCGGCGCAACAAAACCTGCGCTAAAAATTCGATGTCGGTCGTATCTGGTGCTTCTCCGGCTAGCTGATTTACCAGACTCCAGCGGCCTGCCCTGTCAAATGGTGAGGTGACCGCACGGCGTCCACGACGCGGTGAAAATCCGGGACGGCGACTTGATGGGGTTATCAAGGCGCGCAGTCCGCTGAAATTATCGGAGGTCACAAGGCCGCAGTTGACCAGTTCTCCCAGTGCATCTTCGGCCTGGGTTCTTAGCAAACCGGTATGCTGGACGATATCGACAAAGAAAGCGGCGCCACTACTTTGAATGGACTGAGATACTTTTTCAGCATTCGCACCCAGGCTTGCGCCAGTTTGTTCCGGTAAAGGGACGAGTTTGCGCCAGTGCGAGATATTTTGCCGGTCGATCAGTGCAATCGGTGTGTGCCGTACCGGTGAGGATTTTTTCCCCGGCGTACCGGCTGGCACAGATAAGCGCATCCAGCTGGTGCGGCCCGATGCACAGACCGCATCGAGCAAGTCTAATGAGTACTGATCGAGCCGGGCGGTCAGTATGTCCTGCTCCCAGCCCGCAGCCGCTATTGAAAAACCTTCCAGTTGATCGAGTACGACGTTTATGGCGTCCGGGCCGCGGCGTTTATCAGTGAGACCTTGCCAATGGAACAGAAAGCGCATGTAGTCTGCCGCACTGACCGGTTCAATTTCACTGCGCAAGCGTTTGACAGTGTAGCGGTGAATCCGGGCTAACAAGCGCCGCTCACACCATTCTTCATGGCCTGATCCGGTAAATTGTCCGCGCACAACAAAACCTTCCTGTTCGAGCGCAATTAACGCTATGCCGATAGCCTGTGCAGATACGGCTAACGGTTTTGCCAGCTCATCTGCTGTTACCGGCCCAGAACCTTCAAGGCGGCTGCGGATGATTTCCTTGAGTGCAGCGTCAGCGTGCTCAATCAGGCCGGGTTGGACTTGCGGTTCAAGCGAGGGTTCAGACCTGCAATCGGGTAAGGTAATAAGAACTTCGGCTAACCGTTCTGCAGCTACCCATATTTTCTCACCACCGGGGATTTCGATTCGGGTTGCACGGTGTTCGCTTACCAGCACCTCAAACAAGTGCTGCCAATCAAATGCTAACCGTTGCTCCTTAACAGCACGGGTTGTTGCTTCAAGGTGAGTAATAAACCCGAATACAATTAACGCATCGTGTAATTCGTCCGCGGTCCTGACATCAGGCCAGGCTTCTTCGCGCACTTTATCGATGGCCGCCGCATCGAGTTTTCCCAGGTCAGCCGCTTCGGCAGGATCCATAAAGCTGCGCGATCGTACTGCCATGGTGCGGCGTTCTTCTGCCGGTGCATCGTCGAGAAACGCATAGGGTCGTGCGTTAAGAATTTCCTGCGCCAGGGGTGAGGGTGCGGTGAGGTCACAACAGGTGACGGTTACCTCGCCGGTTTCTATCTGTTCCAGTAACTGTTCCAGTCCGTTAATGTCCATGGTTTCGTGCAGACAATCATCGATCGTTTGTTTGACTAAGGGGTGGCCGGGGACTTCACGGTCTCCGGCGATGTTTTCACCGCAGGCGATTTGATCTGGGAACACGACCGCCACCAGATCTTCAGCGTCAGAGCGCTGGAAATAAGGCGGTGTGCGCTTGCCGTTTCGAAACCGCACCACGGCTAATGAGATCGTCGCATTCCAGCGCCAGCGGGTGGGGAACATGGGCACGGCCAGCAGGGCCTGGATTAAAACTTCACGCACAGTTTTGGCCTTCAGGTAACCGGTCACTTCTTCTAGCGGAAAACTATGCGTTGCCGAGAGTGACAAAACGATACTGTCTTCGAGCGCTGCGGCCTGTAATTCGAAATTAAATTTACGGCAAAACCGTTTGCGCAACGCCAGTCCCCAGGCACGGTTCAGTCGTGAACCGTAAGGTGAATGGATCACCAAATGCATATCACCGGCTTCATCAAAGAAGCGTTCGAAGATAATGCGCTGCCGGGTGGGCAGATGACCGAAGGCGGCTTTGGCGGTAGCCAGGTACTGAGTCAGTTGTTGTGCTGCTACTTTGGGTATTTGATATTCCGTTTCAAGCCAGTGAACCGTGGCGTCTATGCCCGCCTTTAATTGTGCATCGATGCGTTCACGTAACCGGGAAACTGCTTGTGACAATTCATCACTACGCCCCGGCGCTTCGCCAAACCAGAACGGGATATTCGGCGGTTCGCCTTTGGCGTCCTCGACATAGACTTTTCCAGTTTCTACTTTGAGAATCCGGTACGAAGTATTACCCAGTTGAAAAATGTCTCCCGGCAAGCTTTCAAAAGCAAAGTCTTCGTTGAGTGTGCCGACACGGAAACCTTCCGGTGTCAGGATGACCTCGTAATCAAACTGATCCGGAATCACGCCACCATTAGATAAGGCCGTTAACCGGGCCGCACGGCGCGGCCGCAGTCTTTGATTCACGGTGTCAAAATGGATGTAAGCCGCACGTCGGCCCCGGCGCGTTGAGTAACCATCGGCCAGCATACGCACGACTTCGTCAAAGCTTGTCTTTTCCAACGCTCGGTATGGCCAGGCGCAACGAAACGCGTCGAACAAGGCCTGAACGCCCCATTCACGGCCGCTGACTTCAGCCACGATCTGCTGCGCCAGCACATCCAATGGCTGCGGCGGCATGATGATGCGATCCATTTCATTGTGGTTAGCCGCGTGCAACAAGGCCGTCGATTCCACCAATTCATCGCGCGACAGGGGAAACAGGCGGCCTTTGGGTAACGCATCGACCGCGTGACCGGAACGGCCGACACGCTGTAGAAAAGCCGCAATGGAACGCGGCGATCCTAACTGGCAGACCAAATCGATGTCACCGATATCAATGCCGAGTTCCAATGAGGCAGTGGCAACCAGACATTTCAGTTCGCCTTTTTTTAAACGTTGTTCCGCTGCCAGGCGATGTTCTTTAGCCATACTGCCGTGGTGCGACATGATGTGTTCTTCACCGATACGTTCGGCGAGAAACCGTGCCGCACGCTCAGCTAAGCGCCGGGTATTTACAAACACCAGCGTGGTGTGATGATTTTCTATCAGTACGTTCAGGCGGTCATATATTTCTGACCAAACTTCATTGGACATCACAGCACCGAGGGGTGAACCGGTCATCTCCAGGGCGAGATCGCGTTCACGTACCTGGCCGACGTCGATTACATTACAATGCTCATCACGATGACCCACCAGAAAATGTGCCATATCCTGGATGGGTTTTTGTGTCGCAGACAAGCCTATACGCATCGGCGCCTTGCTTGTCAGCGCCTGCAGGCGTTCCAGTGATAGCGCCAGGTGTGCACCCCGTTTGCTACCGGCGACGGCGTGAATTTCATCAACAATGACGGTATTGACGGTGCTCAACATGCGCCGTCCGGATTCGGATGTCAGCAGGATATAGACCGATTCCGGTGTGGTGACCAGGATATGTGGCGGTGTTCGTCTGGCTTTTACGCGTTCGGATTGGGGCGTATCGCCGGTGCGCACCCAGGCGCGGATGTCGACATCCGGCAATCCCTGCATTAATAATTCATCGCGGATGCCTTGCAGGGGTTGCTGCAGGTTGCGTTGGATGTCGTTTGATAGGGCTTTGAGCGGCGATATATAGAGCACGCGGGTTGCGTCGGGCAAACCGCGTTCGAGTCCTTCCTGGATCAGGTTATCAATCGCGGCCAGGAATGCCGCCAGGGTTTTGCCGGATCCTGTCGGCGCCGCGAGCAGGGTATGCTGCCGCGCAAGCACCGAGGGCCAGGCTTGTTGCTGGACATTTGTCGGACCAGGAAAGGTTTTTTCAAACCAGGCCCGGACTGCCGGGTGGAAAGCCTGCATTGGCATGTTTATAAGTCTACAACGATTCCAGCGTTATTCTGCAACTTTTACTTACTTTCATCACCATAAAAAAACCCCGTCACAAGGGCGGGGTTTTTTGTGCCTTAAACAGCGGTCTGATTTACATCATGCCGCCCATGTCTGGCATTCCACAGCCACCCGGCATAGCCGGCTCGACCTACGGCAGTTCTGCGACCATGGCTTCCGT
>CAYPEL010000194.1:0-4515 GCA_964409635.1 uncultured Gammaproteobacteria bacterium
CATGGCAAAGAAAATCGAAGCTTATATCAAGCTGCAAGTACCCGCTCAGGAGGCTAACCCCAGCCCGCCTGTGGGTCCGGCTTTGGGTCAGCACGGCGTGAATATCATGGAATTCTGTAAGGCATTCAATGTTAAAACGCAGAGCATGGAAAAAAGCATGCCGGTGCCCGTTGTGATTACAGTGTACAGCGACCGCAGCTTTACATTTATCACCAAGACGCCACCGGCCGCGGTGCTGCTGAAAAAAGCAGCCGGCATTCAAAAAGGTTCCGGTACACCCAATACCGATAAAGTCGGCAAGGTGAATCGTGGGCAACTCGAAGAGATTGCCAAAATCAAAATGGAAGATTTGAATGCTGCCGATCTTGATGCGGCAGTCAGAATTATCGCCGGTAGCGCCCGCAGTATGGGGCTTGATGTCGAAGGGTTGGATTAAGCCATGGCCAAGTTAAGCAAACGTAATAAAGCAATCAACGAAAAAATTGATCGCAGTAAATTGTACCCGGTTGAAGACGCGTTAGGTTTAGTACGCGAACTCTCAAAGGTCAAGTTCGACGAATCGATCGACGTCAGTGTCAACCTGGGTGTCGACCCACGTAAATCTGATCAGGTTGTGCGTAGTTCTACCGTGCTGCCGAACGGCACCGGTAAAACAGTCCGCGTGGCCGTATTTACCCAGGGTGCAAATGCCGATGCCGCCAAGGAAGCAGGCGCCGACATTGTCGGCATGGATGACCTGGCGGAAGAAGTTAAAAAAGGCAATATGGATTTTGATGTGGTTATTGCCAGTCCGGACGCCATGCGTGTCGTCGGCACGTTAGGGCAGATACTGGGTCCGCGTGGCCTGATGCCGAACCCGAAAGTCGGTACGGTAACACCGGATGTGGCGACAGCCGTTAAGAATGCCAAAGCGGGTCAGGTGCGTTATCGCACCGATAAAGCTGGCATCATCCATTGCTCAATTGGCAAAGTAGGCTTTGAAGTTAGCGCCCTGAAAGAAAATTTGCAGGCGTTGCTGACCGATCTAAATAAGTTGAAGCCTGCTTCATCAAAAGGCGTGTTCGTGAAGAAAATTACAGTTTCCAGCACCATGGGTCCGGGGCTTTCTCTGGATCAGGCCAGTCTGGAGCTATAAATATTTTAAAGTATTTTAAAGGGGTCAGATCCCTTTTTTGTCTTAAATAAAAAATAATGTAAAAAAAGGGATCTGACCCCTTTAAAATACTTTAAAAAATTTTGACGCTGCCAGAGGTTCCGGTAGCCGTCAAAGACCGCAGGCGCTCCTGTTTGAGGGGCTCAAAATCACAGCCTGCGCAGATGGTGAAAACCCTGTGGTATAGGGTTCACCGAAACCGGAGTAGCACCGGCTTGTACAGCGGACTGCTCTTTAACAAACAGCGAAGCCGTTTAGGTTTTGTCTGTTGGAGGTAATCAAGTGGCATTGACGCTAGAAGCAAAAAAGGCAGTTGTGACTGAAGTCGCTGAGATCGCCGGTCAGGCGCATTCGGCTGTCGCTGCACAATACCGTGGTTTAACCGTGGAAGAGCTCACCGAATTACGCGTGAAATCGCGTGCAGGCGGTGTGTATCTGCGTGTGGTTAAAAACACCTTGGCGCGGCGTGCGTTTGAAGGCACTGACTTTGAGTGTATGCAGGAAGGCCTGACCGGGCCGTTGATCCTGGCTTTCTCGCAAGAGGAACCAGGTGCAGCCGCGCGGGTCATACAGGACTTTTCGAAGGATCACGACAAGCTGATTCCCAAGTTGATTTCATTCGGGGGGCAATTACTTGACCCGTCCGAACTGGATCGTCTGGCGAAAATGCCGACCCGTGACCAGGCGCTCAGCTTGTTGATGGCCGTGATGAAAGCGCCTGCAGAAAAACTTGTCCGGACAATGAACGAAGTACCTGGCAAGTTGGTGCGCACTGTTGCAGCTATCCGCGATCAGAAACAATCAGCCTGATCTTTTAATCAATTTGATATAAACCGCCTGCCTGGCAGGCAGTAACTAGGAGTTAACAAAATGGCAGCGTCTCAAGAAGATATTCTGGAATCGATTTCCAATATGAGCGTAATGGAGGTCGTTGACCTGATCTCTGCAATGGAAGAAAAATTTGGTGTTTCGGCAGCTGCAGCGGTTGCTGCTGCACCGGCTGCTGCGGCTGATGCCGGCGGTGCTGCGGAAGAACAGACCGAGTTTGATGTTGTGATGACCAGTTTTGGCGCCAATAAAGTGTCAGTCATCAAGGCGGTGCGTGCGATCACCAGCTTGGGTTTAAAAGAAGCCAAAGAAATGGTTGAAGGTGCGCCAACTACCGTTAAGGAAGCCGCCTCAAAGGGTGAATCCGAGGAAATCAAAAAGCAACTCGAAGAGGCCGGCGCTAGCGTCGAGATTAAGTAACACGCGTGATATCCGGGACAATCAGTCTCGAAAAATGTGGCAGCAAATAGCTGTTGCTTAAGGGATGGCTGGTAGCGGTAATGCTGCCGGCCTTTTCCCGCTTGTAAGACACTGTTGAATTCAGGCCTGTTATGGCAACGGGTCTATGACACTATTTAGCGAGGAACACCATGGCCTACAGCTTTACTGAAAAGAAACGCATCCGGAATGATTTCGGCAAACGCCCCAGCGTTCTTGAGGTTCCTTATTTGTTGGCGACTCAGATCGAGTCGTACCGTGATTTTCTGCAATCGGAATCGGATTCCGGCCAGCGAAATGATAAGGGGCTGCACGCTGCATTTTCGTCGGTGTTTCCAATTACCAGTTATGCTGGAACGGCTGCCCTGGATTACGTGAGCTACCGGCTCGGTGAACCGGCGTTTGATGTCAAGGAATGTCAACTGCGAGGCATGACCTACGCTGCGCCGTTGCGCGCGTTGGTGCGATTGATTATTTATGATAAAGAAGGCGCCAATAAGTCCATCAAAGACATCAAAGAGCAGGAAGTCTATATGGGCGAGCTGCCATTGATGACCGATAACGGCACCTTTGTTATTAATGGTACTGAGCGCGTCATTGTTTCACAGTTACATCGTTCGCCGGGTGTGTTTTTCGACCACGACAAAGGCAAGACGCACTCCTCTGGTAAATTGCTGTTTTCCGCGCGGGTGATTCCTTACCGTGGCTCTTGGCTGGATTTGGAATTTGACCATAAAGACGCGCTGTTCGTGCGCATCGACCGGCGCCGTAAATTACCGGCGACCATTCTATTGCGTGCGCTGGGTTACAGCACTGAGCAGATACTTGAGATTTTCTTTGATACCAATACCTTCCACTTCACCAAGGAAGAAGTGAAACTGGATTTGGTGCCCGAGCGTCTGCGCGGTGAAATCGCTACCTTTGATATTAAAGCGAAGAGTAAAGTAATCGTCGAAGAGGGTCGGCGCGTTACCGCGCGGCACATTCGTGAGCTGGAAAAAGCCGGTGTAAAAACGCTGGTCGTGCCGGAAGATTATGTGATCGGAAAAATGCTGGCGCACGCCGAAATCGACAAAACAACTGGCGAAGTGATTGCCAATGCCAACGATGAGCTCACGCCAGAGTTGATCGAAGCATTACGCGAGGCGGGCATCAAAAAGGTTCAGACCTTGTATACCAATGATTTGGATCGGGGTGCTTATATTTCCGATACGCTGCGCCTTGACCCGACATCGAATCAGCTGGAAGCCCAGGTCGAAATTTACCGCATGATGCGGCCGGGTGAGCCACCCACCAGAGACGCGGCACAAAACCTGTTTAACAACCTGTTCTTTACCTTTGACCGCTATGACCTGTCAGCTGTCGGACGTATGAAATTTAACCGCCGGGTCGGGCGCAAGAGTGATTCTGGCGAAGGTATTCTGGTGGATTGTGAGTATTTTTCCCGCCAGGTGGAATCCGTCTTTTTGCCCAAATCAGATAAGAAAAAAGCCAAAACGAAAAGTGCAGGTGATGTGGATGGTATTGAAAAGCTGGTTGCCGATTTAGCGCCCTGGCCATGGATAGGTCAGCTGGTCGAAGCCTCTGGGCACAAAGCTGAAAAAATCAGTTTTGGCAAACTGAAGGAGATTTTAGTCAAGCGCGGCTCGGATATCATTGAGGTCATGTCAACGCTGGTAAACATCCGCGACGGAAATGGGTTTGTGGATGACATCGACCACCTCGGTAACCGGCGCATTCGCTGTGTGGGTGAAATGGCGGAAAATGTGTTCCGTATCGGTCTGGTGCGCGTGGAACGCGCCGTCAGGGAGCGGTTGAGTGTGGCTGAATCCGAAAGCCTGATGCCGCAGGAACTGATTAATGCAAAACCGGTAGCAGCAGCGATCAAGGAATTTTTTGGTTCCAGTCAGCTGTCTCAGTTTATGGATCAGAATAATCCGCTGTCTGAAATAACGCACAAACGCCGAGTGTCTGCACTGGGTCCAGGTGGGTTGACCCGTGAGCGTGCAGGTTTTGAGGTACGGGATGTACACCCAACCCACTACGGCCGGGTATGTCCGATTGAAACACCAGAAGGCCCGAATATCGGCCTGATT
>CAYPEL010000195.1:0-4406 GCA_964409635.1 uncultured Gammaproteobacteria bacterium
ATTTAAGATTTTATTTTTCAGTGTATTCCGAGGCTAAATATTGATTGTCTATCATTTTCAATCTATTGATGTAACTGATCCCAACGCTTGAATCGCTTCCTGCAGTAAGTGAGTAGCGATTGGTAGCCATCAAAATATAATTCAAAACCATTCTCTGCCGGTTCATCAAACTCACAAAAATCATTGGAATAATCCCGGCATATTTGCGGCCGGCTGGCATAGATACCACAACGGCCATCAGACATGATGTGCGTGCAGGGGTTATCAATGAGCAAATACCAGCTGCCTTCATCCTTGTAGACGCGCACATTACGGTGCGACACCTGCCACAAAAGGTAGTCGAAATCGGTTTTCGAACGGGGTGCATCAACTGCCTGAGTGATATAGGTACAGCACAGGGTGTTGGTACAAAAACCGCATTTTGTTGCCGGCGTCATGGCTTCGATGGGGATTTTTATTGGGCTATGCATGTTTATTCACGGTTATGGAATAAAACGATATTACCGCAATTGATGGTTGTAGATGCAAATAATTCGCAGCTACAGGATGCCGATAAAGCTACGGGTCAGGCTGGCGCCAAGGCTTTTAAAATGACCGGCTCCGAACCCGTAAAACGCGACTCCGCAGACCGTGCCACCATTTTTTCGTGCAGGGTATCGATCAAACCGGAAAGATCCATAATGTATAACACTTCACCAGAAGCTGGCGAAGAAAGGCCTAAACAGTTTTGTGGTTCAGTATCGCGCATCAGATCGATCAAATACTGGTGCTGTGAATTTTCCTGCCAGCGATTACCAGCGCTAATTTTTACTTCACCGCCATAGCGCAGCAAAGTCTTGAAAACACGCCCCAACTGCGCAGTTTCTATTTGCCGGTTTATCAGTGCCGTCACCATGGCCGCATGGTAGTAGTCCATCAAGCTCGCTGAAACTTTGTTACTTCTGGACGCATCCGTGGCGGAATGTACGCCAAAATGCCGGGCAAGACGGTATAACTGGTGCATCTCAAAAAATAAATACTCGGGCAGCAAACGTGCGTTCCGATAGTTATGCAGCATTAACCAGGCAAATTGTCGGAACGCCCGGCGCAAGCCGCGCGCGAATAAAGACGCATCATTTTTATGCACCCCTTCCGCAAACCATGCTTTGACGACCAGCTTATAACCATCCGCCATGGTCAAAAACAAGCGCTCGATATTTTCGGCCATCAACTGCCTGGATTGACTTGTGCCGCGCTGCTGACCAAGGCTATCGGCCGCGTCAGCTTCATACAGCTTACGCACCACCGGTTGATACAAGTTGAGCAGGCGGAAACGTTTTTGGCTGTCGATCTTCTGTTCATTCAGAGACTCAACCGCATTTAAAAGTTGATAACTGGACTCGGAACGATTTAATAACGGCAAACCGTCCAGCCAATCCTGCAGGCGTTGCGGATCAAGTTCAACGGTTGGATCATTCAGGTCGTGCTGCTCGGGCACATTCAAAGTTAGTTGCATGCTAGTACTTTTCCAATCTAACAATAATGGATGTTATAGCCATGGAAAAACACAGCATAAAATACAGACACCCCATTAAGATATTTCCGTGGCATACGGTGTGCTTCCGTGGCAAAAAATAATCGAACTGACTTTATTAAAAAGGCCTAGTTTGCAAACAGCGAAATCAGATTACCGCTGAGGTCGAGCCGGTACTGGCCATCGCGGTATTCTGCAAACATATCCAGCCCGTTTTTGACGGCGGCGGGCAACTCGCCCTCGGGGCGGACATCAGCCAGCAAGCTGTAGTCTCCCGTCACTTCCAGTTCGAGTGTCCCGTCGATGTGCATTTGCCCATTTTCAGCTTTCAGCTTGCCGAGTGTTTTATGATCATCCGGTGCGAGTTCGAGCAGCACATCACCCAGCTTGTAGTTCTGTGGGGAAATCACTTCAGCGTCTGGCCAACGGATCTGGCCGTACAGAATAGGTAGGTGTCCCTGACTCGATAATTCCACTTTCTCCAGCTCCATCGTGAGTTGTCCCTGCAGCACCGTACCGCCCGGCAGTATATCCGCGAGCAGTATTTGTGGCGCAACCTTGGCAGATACATCGGCAAGATAGGTGTTTCCTGTAAGACTGGAACCGACCTTCAGTGCGGCCGGCTCACCGGCCCAGCTACCCTGTAACTGATATTCAACCCGGCCCAGCAGGAGCGCCAGCGGCCTCCACCGCCAGGCCAGATCGGTTACGGTTTGCCCCTTAAACTCAAATCGCCTGGCCTGGCCGGACCAAAGTGTGCCTTGAGCCGATGTTAACTGCAGACCTGGCAACCGGTCTTGCAGAAACTGCACCGCCCAGGATGCGGGTGCTGAGGACACCAGGAATATCAAATAAGCGGCGCCACCAAGCAGGAGACCCCGCCGGACTGTTATCATGCAGCCGGCTCCAGCAGGCTTATGCGGGCATTGACCCGCCCATCGCCCTGGGGCTGGATTGTTACCATATTGGTCTCGATCTGATAACGGCGTGTCAAATTTCCTAACCAGACGATCATCTGGTCGAAACCTGCACCTTCAAACCAGACCTTTACACCTTTCTTGCCGTCGGGTTCGATGCGTTTGATGCTACTGCCCAAGCCACCACTGCGCGCCGACTGATCAACAACCGACAGTAATGAACGGCCGCCCAAGCCTTGTGCCGTACCGGCAGATGTACTGCCTTGCAGCGCCTTAATCTGCCCGGCGGATTGCTGCATCCAGTCCAGCGTCTGCTGCTGTTCGGCAACAGAACTCTTGAGCTTATGGTAACGCGAGAACATGGGTTCCCAAATCATCAGATACAAGACCAACAGTACCAGCGCAACGCTGCCCAGCATGACCAGTAACCGCTCACGCGACTGCAAGCCTTCAAACCATTGTTGTAAATTGGCAAACAAGCCTAAACTCCTTCCACCCGCAAGCGGCTTTTGACTTTCTGTCCCGCCTCGGTTGTAGCTGACTGGATTTCCGCCTGCAGACGGCCACTGGCTACCAGTTCCTGCTTCAACTTATCGAGAATCTGTAAATTATCCACCGCCAGTTCCAGATCCAGGCGCCCGTCGCGGAAGCTTGCAGCACTGATTTCAACGCCCTTGGTGCGCTTCAGTACATTGCCTGTTTCTCCCAGCAAAGCAATAAAATCAGTTTGGCTGGTACCGGACTGAAGCTGCAAACGTTTCAGATGTTGCTCCATCTGGGCGCGTGCGTTCACAACCCGTTTGTCCTTGGGAAAGGTCTCTTTGTAGAGCTGTTCTATCTGGGCAGACAACGCCTCCTGTTGACTTGACAAGCGGTACGAGTCCACGCCGACAGAGACTAGCGCCAACACCAAACCGGCGGCCAGTAGCGCCGCCGTTGCCCGCCAGGGCGACAGCAATTGCTTAATATCTTCTTTCTGGCTGTATTTACCCTGCAACAGGTTGATCGCGGTTTTCTGTTTCCAGTCCCCGGCCATTAATTGCAGTGCCGACAAGCCGCCTGTATCCATGTCCACATCCACGACACCCAGGTCAATGACAGTATCGCCATAGATCTGAACCCGCTCCGGCGCAGTTTCCTGCCCGGCGTATAATTCAAACAGGGTCGATACTGTGGAAGTATCGGTCGCAAAGCCTGCCTGTGCGCTGCTGCGAACCAGCGCCCGGTCGCCATCCACCAGCAAACTCCAGGATCCGGCCTCCAGGGGTAATACCTGGATTTCGCAGACCATTTCGTCAGGTGTCAACTGCAAGGACGCAAGCGCCGCCAGCCAGGCCTCAATGCGTTGCTTCGATACGGCCGCTACCGGGTACTCTCCGGTTTCCTGGAGCGGGCCTATAGCGAAATGCAGGCTTTCAACATCCTCGGCCAATTGCTCTTCGAGCGCATAGGGAATGGCCTGCAGGACACGTTGCCGGTTACGCACGGGAACGGTCGCCTCGCAAAGCCGTACATCCTCGGCCGGCACCAGCACAACGACATACTGCGCCTGCTGGCAAACTGTGCTGTCCGGCTCGCCAGGATGCGCTTCAGACGAGACCTGGCCCTGCTCATCCAGCGTGATCCAGTCCCGCACCTGAGCATTTTCACCAATCCGTACTATGAGTGTTTCAGGCATTTGACCTTAATCCCGGAATGCAAATAAATAGGGGGCTTTTGCCCATACAATTCAAAAACTTAAGGAACCTCATGATTTATTCGTAATAAAAAAATATACGAATAAATCATGAGGTTTCTTAACGTATTACACAAAAGCCAGCGCTATCCTAACCCGCTTCACCTGGCTTGCAAACTATAAAACCGTGCAATTGTCGCATATTCAAGCCCCAACCTGCAGTTGAGGATGCTGTAAATTCCCCGTAGGGTGGGTGAAACCCACCATTTGCTGCGCTATCAGGTGAATTTCGCCCACCCTG
>CAYPEL010000196.1:0-4379 GCA_964409635.1 uncultured Gammaproteobacteria bacterium
CAAAACGATGGCTGCCCCCGTTTCTTCGCCAAACAGACGTTCTGCTATAGCTTGCAGCCTGGCGTCCAGCGTCAGGTAGAGATCACTCCCGGGAATAGGCGGTGTGCGTTCCAAGGTACGTAAGGTGCGGCCTTCAGCATTGGTTTCTACCTGTTGGTAACCTGCTTTACCATGCAGCTTTGTTTCGTAGGTTTTTTCTATGCCGACTTTACCGATATGTGTAGTACCGCTGTAGTTCGATGTGTCTATCCGTTTCAGGTCACCTTCATCGATGCGTCCGACATAACCAAGCGCATGCACTGCTAATGAAGCGTGCGGATAATGGCGTGATAGACCCGCGACGACGTCTACGCCAGGATACAGATGGCGGTCGACGGCAAAGCGGGCGACTTCTTCATTATTGAGATGAAACCGCAACGGCACCGGTTTGAACGAGGGCGTTCGTTGACGCAGCCGTGCAAAGCGTTTGAGGTCAATTTCCCGGATTGTAACCAACTTACCCAGCGCTTCTAGGGTAGAAGGCATATCTTTTATCTGCTCGGCGGTAATCTCAAGGCGATAGGACGGCAGGTTTTCTGCCAGCAGTAAGCCGTTGCGGTCATAGATCAGGCCACGGTTGGGAGGCAGCGGCTGGATCTTGATTCGGTTGTCGTCAGACAGTGTGGCGTAGTGTTCATGCGCAAATACTTGTAGAAATATCAGTCTCGCAATCAATGCACCGATCAGGAATGTTGCAAAAATTATGGTGGCAACTGTACGGCGCATGTACAGGCGGCTTTCAAACAGATAATCCCTGATTGTGACCGGAGTTGCCATGTGCAGCTTTCAGCGTACCGAAAATCCGAGCCGTAAGGCGCGCAATATTGAAAAGATAAGTGGCCACAATACGGCGCCTATCACTGGCGGAACCCAGTAGCTAAAGCCCGGGCCGGGCCGACCTAATATGCCGTTAACCCAAAGCAGCACCAATTGATGGACAGACAGCAGGATCATGACCGCCAAGGCTTGTTGCCAAAGCGGATAGACACGTATCTGCTGATGAATACGCAGGCTAAGATAGGCCACCAGGCACAGCGCCAATGCGTGCAGGCCAAGCAGGCTGCTGGTCAACACATCCAGCAGCAAACCTACCAGCCAGCCGTAAAATATGCCAATCCGGTCGGGTAGTGCGAGGCACCAGTAAATGAGTACCAGGCCAACCCAGTCCGGGCGGTAAAGGCGCAGACTTTCCGGTAGCGGGATGATTGTCAGCACCAGGGCCGCTGCGAATGTGAACAGGATAACCGGGCCGCCGTGGTGGCGCGTCAGATTCATTCGCCGGTTTCCACAGGGTCTGGTTGGCTGGTATCTTGTTCTGCAACTAATTCATTTTGCGTCGGCCAGATAAGCAATATTTCCCGGCTGCGATTCAACAGCGCGCGCGGCTGTGCCGTGATGAAAGAAAAATCCCGGCCAGGATCCTGGTCAACCGCCGTGATATCGGCGACCGGGTAACCGGCTGGAAAACGTCCGCCAAGTCCGGAGGTGGTGAGCAGGTCGCCGACTTTGATATCGGCGTTGTTGGGAATATGCGGTAGCTCAAGCCGTTCGGTTGCACCGGTGCCCAGGGCGATGGTGCGCAGACCGCTGCGGTTGACTTGAACTGGAATGGCGTGGCCCGGATCTGAGATTAGCATGGCGGCCGAAGTAAACGGCCCTACCTGTACCAGCTGCCCCATGACCCCTTTGCTGTCGAGTAACGGCTGTCCCGGGTAGAGATTGTCCAGGCTGCCCTTGTTGATCTGGATCTGGTGGCGGTAAGGATCGAGATCCACAGACATCAGTTCAGCAATCAGCATTTGTTGTTTGCCGACCTCGAACGAGGCATCGAGCAAGGCGCGCAAGCGTAGATTTTCGGCTTCGAGTGATTCGAGTTTTTGCAGCTGGGTTTGCAGTATCAATTGCTTGGTGCGCAGGCTGGCGTTTTCTTCCTGTAGCGTATGCCTTGATGACAGTGATTCCTTAAACCAGCCGCTGGTTGAACGCGGCAGGTCGACCAGCCATTTAAACGGATAAACCAGAGCCGACAAACCCTCACGAAGCGGGTTCAACTGGTGGTAACGATGATCCACCGTCATTAGAGTAATGGACAACAGGGAGAGTACTATCAAGCGTACAGCCAGTGCAGGCCCTTGAGTGAAAAGCTGCTTGATGGTATTACCTCGTGTAAAGAAGGCGCAACGTATTCCTTGCGCTTGCCTTATTCAACGGCAAACACGTCGCCGCCACGTTCATCCAGTAATTCCAGTGCGCGCCCGCCGCCGCGCGCTACACAAGTCAGCGGATCATCGGCGATGACGACGGGCAGGCCGGTTTCTTCCATCAGCAGGCGATCCAGGTCGCGTAGCAGTGCACCGCCACCGGTGATTACGATGCCCCGTTCTGCAACATCGGCGCCCAGTTCCGGCGGCGTTTGTTCGAGTGCACCTTTTACAGCGCCAACGATACCGGACAGTGGCTCCTGTAAAGCTTCGAGTATTTCATTGCTATTGAGCGTGAAACTGCGTGGCACACCCTGCGCAAGATTGCGGCCTTTGACTTCGACTTCTTTCATTTCGGCGCCCGGGTAGGCGGAACCAATTTTTTTCTTGATATCTTCGGCGGTGGCTTCACCGATCAATGTGCCGTAGTTGCGGCGTACATAATTTATTATGGCTTCATCGAAGCGGTCGCCACCAATGCGCACCGAAGACGAATAAACAATACCGTTGAGTGAAATCACCGCTACTTCAGATGTTCCGCCACCAATATCCAAAACCATGGAGCCGCGTGCCTCATCGACCGGCAGACCAGCGCCGATTGCGGCGGCCATGGGTTCTTCGATCAAATACACTTCGCGCGCGCCCGCCCCGGCCGCCGATTCTTTGATGGCGCGCCGTTCTACCTGGGTCGAACCGCAGGGCACGCAGATCAAAACCCGTGGACTGGGCCGGAAAAACCGAGCTTCATGGACTTTATGAATAAAATGCTGCAGCATTTTTTCGGTGACAGTGAAATCCGCAATGACGCCTTCTTTCAGCGGCCGGATGGCGGTGATATTACCCGGCGTTCTGCCGAGCATGGCTTTCGCTTCAGTGCCGACAGCGGCAATGCTTTTAGGGCCACCCGGGCCACGATCCTGGCGGATTGCCACCACCGATGGCTCATTTAGGACAACGCCTTGCTCACGTACATATATGAGTGTATTGGCTGTTCCCAGATCTATAGACAGGTCATTGGAGAATAGACCCAATAGGTTTCTTATCATGTCGGGTGATGTCTGCTTCGATACTTAATAGTGTAATCTAACAATGAGGGGCAGTTGGGGCAAGGGAGCAAGTGTGCTACTTTTGTCCGATTAGCTGCATTGGTGGAGTCACATGGCCCTTAAGCGTGAAGAAATTGTTAAAATTGCCTGGCTGGCGCGTCTCGGTGTTGATCCGTCTGAATATGATCAGTATACGCAGAATCTATCTGACATACTGGCTTTTGTTGAGCAGCTCGATGGGGCTGATACCACAGGCGTTGAACCGCTCGCTCATCCGCTGGAGGCAAACCAGCGCCTGCGTGAAGACAAAGTAACCGAGTCTAGTCAGCGTGGCGATTTTCAGAAAATCGCCCCCAAAGTCGAGGCCGGGCTGTATCTCGTGCCCAAGGTCATCGAATAACCACGGAATTTAGAGGTTCTCATGTATCGCAAGACGATAGCCGAACTGGGTGCAGGGCTGCGCGCGGGTGAATTTTCCAGCGAGGAGCTGACAGGCGCGCTGCTGCAACGAATCAGTACAGTTGGTGAACCGCTGAACAGCATTATTACCCTTACCGAAGAGCAGGCGCTGGCAGCAGCGCGTGCAGCGGATGCGAAGCTCAAACAGGGGGATACCGGCCCGCTGACGGGTATTCCTTATTTGCACAAGGATATATTTTGTACCCGGGGTATTAAAACCAGCTGTGGTTCCCGCATGCTGGATAATTTCCAAGCACCCTATGACGCCACAGTGACTGCCAAGCTGGCGGCCGCGGGCGCGGTTATGCTTGGCAAGACCAATATGGATGAGTTCGCGATGGGCTCATCCAACGAAACCAGTTTTTATGGCGCGGTTAAAAATCCCTGGGATTTGGAGCGTGTGCCCGGTGGTTCCTCAGGCGGCTCGGCGGCCGCCGTTGCGGCGGCGTTGGCGCCTGCCGCCACCGGCACCGATACCGGTGGCTCGATCCGGCAACCGGCGGCCTTGTGTGGTATCACCGGCGTTAAACCGACCTACGGCCGTGTATCCCGGTACGGCATGATTGCATTCGCTTCGAGCCTTGACCAGGCAGGCCCGATGACACGTAGTGCCGAAGACGCGGCGATTATGCTG
>CAYPEL010000197.1:0-4330 GCA_964409635.1 uncultured Gammaproteobacteria bacterium
CCAATCGTCCCCACGTTAACGTGCGGCTTCGTTCGCTCAAATTTTTCCTTGGACACAACGCAATACCTCTTTCACAATTCAATCAATCAGGATGCTTTTTTAACCACCGCGTCAGCAATATTTTGCGGCGCTTCAGCGTACTTCAGAAACTCCATGGAATAACTTGCCCGGCCCTGGGTCGCAGACCGTACATCAGTCGCATAACCAAACATCTCGGCCAACGGCACCTCGGCACGAATAATTTTACCGGCCGGTGAATCATCCATTCCCTGGGTAATTCCGCGGCGACGGCTCAGGTCGCCCATCACGTCACCCAAATAATTTTCCGGGGTAACCACTTCCACTTTCATAACCGGTTCAAGCAATACCGGACTGGCTTTACCGGCAGCCTCTCTGAAACACAGTGAGCCGGCAATTTTAAACGCCATTTCGCTCGAGTCAACATCATGATACGAGCCGTCGTAAAGCGTAACCTTCACATCCTCAACCGGATAACCACCGATTACGCCGTTCTGCATCTGTTCCTGCACGCCCTTGTCGACTGCTGGAATATATTCCTTGGGAACGGCGCCGCCAACAATCTCATTGACGAACTCATAACCACCACCCTGTTCCTTCGGTTCTATGCGCAGGTATACGTGACCGTATTGACCGCGGCCACCTGATTGGCGCACAAACTTGCCTTCCTGCTCAACCGCTTTGCGTATGGTTTCCCGATACGCAACCCTGGGAGCACCCACATTAGCCGCGACATTGAATTCGCGCTTCATGCGGTCGACGATGATATCCAGGTGCAACTCACCCATTCCGGAAATAATCGTCTGCCCGGATTCTTCGTCAGTATGCACACGAAAAGACGGATCTTCCTGGGCTAATTTTTGCAGTGCGATACCCATCTTTTCCTGGTCGGGCTTGGTCTTTGGCTCCACCGCAACCGATATAACCGGTTCGGGAAACTCCATGCGCTCCAGTGTAATCACCTTATCAACTGCACAGAGCGTGTCACCCGTGGTGACATCTTTCAGACCAATCGCCGCCGCAATATCTCCGGCGCGCACTTCCTTGATCTCTTCACGTGAGTTGGAATGCATCTGCACAATGCGGCCAACCCGTTCTTTCTTGCCTTTAACCGGGTTATACACGGTATCACCCGACTTCAGCACGCCGGAATATACCCGGAAAAACGTTAATGTACCAACAAACGGATCCGTGGCAATCTTGAATGCCAGCGCCGCGAAAGCATCATCATCATTGGCATGCCGCTCCGCTTCAGACCCTTTAGCATCATCCAGTATGCCCTTGATCGCCAGCACATCATTCGGTGCAGGCATGTAATACACCATGCTGTCCAGCATAGCCTGCACACCTTTATTCTTGAACGCCGAGCCACATAAGGCTGGCACTATTTCGTTTGCCAGCGTGCGAATACGAATACCCGCGCGTATATCTTCCTCGCTTAGATCACCCGTTTCCAGGTACTTTTCCATCAGCTCTTCGCTGGCCTCGGCGGCCGACTCTAACAGTTGCTCACGCCACTCCTTGCAAGCATCCATCATAGCGGCTGGAATATCACGTGCGTCATAGGTCGTACCCATGTCCGCTTCGTTCCAGTAAATCGCTTTCATGCGAACCAGATCGACCAGCCCTTCAAAGCCTTCTTCTGCACCGATCGGCAGCTGCAGCGGCACCGGGTTTGCACCCAAGCGCTGCTTGATCTGCTCTACTACCCGCAGAAAATCCGCACCGGCGCGATCCATCTTGTTCACAAAAGCCATGCGCGGCACATGATATTTGTTCGCCTGGCGCCACACCGTTTCTGACTGAGGCTCTACACCACCTACCGCACAAAACACGGCTACCGCACCATCCAGCACCCGCAGCGACCGCTCTACCTCAATGGTAAAATCTACGTGGCCCGGCGTATCAATAATATTGATACGATGCTCTTCAAACTGCTCGTCCATGCCACGCCAGAAACAAGTCGTTGCGGCGGAAGTTATGGTTATCCCGCGCTCCTGTTCTTGCTCCATCCAATCCATGGTGGCAGCACCGTCGTGCACTTCGCCTATCTTGTGCGAAACACCCGTGTAATACAGTACCCGCTCAGTCGTTGTCGTCTTACCCGCATCGATATGCGCCATGATACCCACGTTCCGATATCGCTCGATCGGGGTTTTGCGCGCCACGACTGCTTACCCACACCTTGACCAGTTACCAGCGGTAATGCGCGAAGGCTTTGTTCGCTTCCGCCATACGGTGAGTATCTTCTTTTTTCTTGACGGCCGAACCGCGATTTTCGGACGCATCCATGACTTCTCCCGCCAGGCGCAAGGCCATGGATTTTTCACTGCGGGTACGCGCGGCATCAATCACCCAACGCATCGCCAAGGTCGTACGGCGAACCTGGCGAACCTCAACCGGTACCTGGTAGGTTGCACCACCGACGCGGCGTGATTTCACTTCAACGGTTGGCCTGACGTTATCCAATGCGGTGTCGAGCGCCTCGACCGGATCGCTCGCGCCACGCTCTTTCATCTGGTCCAGCGCCCCGTAAACAATACGTTCTGCAACCGATTTTTTACCGGACTGCATAACCATGTTGACCAGCTTGGCCAACACTAAGCTGCCAAACTTGGGATCGGGCAATATCTCCCGCCGCGCTGCTACTCTTCTTCTGGACATTGTCTGTGACTCGTCTGTTTTAGCCGTTCAAATTCTAGCGCAAAGCTCAGGACTTGGGACGCTTGGCGCCGTACTTGGAGCGACCCTGCCGGCGGCTGTGAACACCCTGAGTATCCAAGCAGCCGCGCACGGTGTGATAGCGTACACCCGGTAAATCCTTAACCCGGCCACCGCGTATCAGCACGACCGAATGTTCCTGTAAGTTATGGCCTTCACCACCAATATAAGTCGTCACCTCAAAGCCATTGGTCAAGCGCACGCGCGCAACTTTACGC
The DNA here is from genome assembly GCA_964409635.1 of uncultured Gammaproteobacteria bacterium. Classification (GTDB taxonomy): domain Bacteria; phylum Pseudomonadota; class Gammaproteobacteria; order DSM-19610; family DSM-19610; genus CAYPEL01. The sequence continues at coordinate 2,958 of CAYPEL010000197.1, forward strand.
AAAGCAGAGTTTGGCTTTTTTGGTGTCGTGGTATACACACGTGTGCACACACCGCGCTTCTGAGGGCATGCCTCAAGCGCCGGCACATTACTCTTCTCTTTTTTGCGGCTGCGCGGCTTACGCACCAACTGATTTATTGTGGCCATTGAATGCTTACTCCACCCGGCGGCTTGCATCGCCCAGGGCTGGAAGTTTTTAAAGTCCTGAAAATAAACGACAGGCCGGGTAACCAGGCCTGTCGGAGAAGCGGAATTGTATGTAGTCAGTGTCAGACTGTCAAGCAAATTTACCGCTAAACACTGAACTTATTGCAGCCATGACGCTCTTTAAATTCGTCAAAAGTCCGTCATGAGCGCAGTTAATCCCGGCTATCGATAATCCGCCTAGCTTTCAGATACATCCGCCGTTGCATCATCAGGTTCTGCCTGCTCAGTGACAGTATCTGGGATAGCGGGAATCAGTTCTTCCACATTACGCTTACGGAGCCGCTCGGCGTGATAGGCAAGACCGGTACCTGCCGGAATCAACCGCCCAACAATGACATTTTCCTTCAGACCACGCAGATTATCCCGCAAACCGCGCACGGATGCCTCGGTCAGTACCCGCGTCGTCTCCTGGAATGAAGCCGCTGAAACAAAGGATTCGGTCGCCAGAGACGCCTTGGTGATACCCAACAGCAGAGGGTTCCATTGCGCTGGCTGCTTATCCTTGCCAAGCTTGTCATTGGCTTCAATTACGCGTGCGCGATCGACCTGCTCACCCTTGAGGAAGTGGGTATCGCCAGCGTTCGAGATTTCGACCTTGCGCAACATTTGCCGGATAATGACTTCGATGTGTTTATCATTGATGCCAACACCCTGCAGGCGATAGACATCCTGTATTTCCTTGACCAGGTATTCCGCCATCACCGTCACACCCAGCAGGCGCAGGATATCGTGCGGATTTGGCTCGCCATCGGCCAGGGTTTCACCTTTAACCACCTGCTCACCTTCGAACACGGAAATATGCCGCCACTTGGGAATCAACTCTTCGTAGGTTTCACCGTCTTTAGGTGTTATGACCAAGCGTTGTTTACCCTTGGTTTCCTTGCCGAAGCTCAGCGTTCCGGTAATTTCAGCAAGAATTGCCGGGTCTTTTGGCTTGCGCGCCTCGAACAGATCAGCAACGCGCGGCAGACCACCGGTAATATCCCGCGTCTTTGAAGACTCCTGGGGAATACGCGCCACGAAGTCACCCACTGCTACATCAGCGCCGTCCGATAAGGCCACGATCGCACCGGCCGGCACGAAGTAGTGCCCCGCCATGTCAGAATCCCCTACATTGAGCTCGTAACCATCACTATCAATTAACTGGATCAGCGGCCGCAAAACCTT
>CAYPEL010000198.1:0-4299 GCA_964409635.1 uncultured Gammaproteobacteria bacterium
GTTTTCTCGCAAAAGTTACCAAGCCTAACAGGCCAGAAACAAACAGCCAGAGTGCTGCAGGAACAGGAATAGGTGCTGCTGTGAAAATGAAGTCAGCCGTATTGCCTGCTTCCTGACCTTCCCAGGTTGTTCCTCCATCAGCACTGAAATCGAGCCAACCCCAGCCTGATATACCAGCGAAACCGCGGTGCCCGGAACCGTCTTCGTCACCCAGTATGAAGGTTTCACTGCCGTTACCGTGACTGCGCAGATCAAAGCTCCCTAAACTGCTGCCCACCAGGGTTCCAAAGTTGGTATGGTGTCCTGAATTATTAACCACAACATCATTCAGACCGCCTTCACCTCCGGGCTGGGTAACGCCAGTGTCGAAGGAAAAGTCTATCGTCCACGTGTCAGTGGATCCGGGGGCATAGCCTGCCCCGGTATCTGCGCCACCAAACGCAGTACCAAAAATATGCACGGTAGACCCATCGTAGTTCATTTGCATATTGCCAGTGTCGAAATCAAACGTATACACATTATGTCCCAGTAAGCCGTCAAGCCGCATGCCGTAAGGAGGCGGTGCCTGGCCTGCATCAGGATGGTTAGACAGCGTATAGAGGCCTGTCGACACAGCCGATGCAGTAAATGGGATCAGTAATAAACATAATGTAGAAAGAAAGCCGCCATAAAGGCGTTTCCGCAGAACAGACGTATTCATCATTTCTTGTATTCTCCTTTCAGCAACTCTGGACAGAATCGCCTCTCCTCAAAAAAATTTAACGCTCGCTCTCAAACAAGCTGTTAAAACACAAGCATTTTCTATACCTGGTAATAAAAATGAAAGTTTATTAATAGCTTAGGTTTTTTCGCCGCTATCATAAAAAATTAAATGTAAGAAATTCTGATATTGAGGACAGCTAAATTTGAGTATTTTTTAATCTATAATTAAGGCAACTCGTTGAATAATTAGAAAATCATGTTTTTATATTCTATTATTTCAGAATGTAAAGAATATCGACAAAATTATTTTTCTTTGCAAACCCTTTAAAAGTCAGGCAAGCAATTGAAAATGTTAATTAAAATTTATAATTATGGTGAACTAGGGCCATCAACCATTTTTCAAGTCGATGAGGTTGTTACCGTGACAGCGTCTGTCCCAGGATCCATTTTTCTTATGCCAATCGCCTTAAAAAACAACCCCAATAATTGCTCAACCAGGTCGTGAAGTTCTATATCCTGGTAGTGGCTAGATTTTAAGATACACTTTGCATACAGTGCTTCGCGTAAAATACCCTGGAACATCAGACTTGCCGTTGCAGCGGAAGCGGTGATCAGATGCCCCTCATCTGCGAGATCTTTCAAGCCCACCGTGATGTAATCCGAAAACGGCTTCCAGCGGTTTTCAAAAAACTGCCGGGTTGCATCCGACCCATCTAGCACGCTGTGCATTTCCATGCGTAAATAATCCGGGTCACGCGCCACGCTATCGACATAGATGCGCGTGATACGGCGTAACACGCTGGCGAAATCGGATTCGCCTGTGACAATAGCGTCAACATAGCTTTCGCGGCGGCAGGCGATTTCGTTCAGCACTTCTTCATAAAGAGCTTCTTTGGATTCAAAGTGCCGGTACAAAAGTGCGGGACTGACACCGAGGCGGGAAGCGATTTCGTCGACCGATACGCCGTGGTAACCCTTGTCGGCAAATAATAATTTCGCGACAGCCAGGATTGAAGCGCGGCGTTCCGTCGCCTTCAAGCGCTTAGGCATTTTTATTGACGTCTATTCTAAGGTGGACAGGGGCTCAATGTTTCTTGATATGAAACTCGAATTCACCGTTAGCTTCTTTGCTGTCCATTAATTCGTTGCCGGTCTGTTTGCAAAAGGCTTCGAAGTCTTTTACCGAGCCAGGATCGGTAGCAATAATGCGCAAGACCTGTCCTGTTTCCAACGAATTAATACTCTTTTTCGCGCGCAAGATCGGCAAAGGGCAATTTAGTCCGCGGGCGTCTAATTCTTGATCGTGTGACATGGTTTGTTTCCTTTTGTAACTAGGTTTAAAGGGATTGATTACTTAAATGTTAGTGAGCGTTTACTTACTATAGATGGGCTGGAGACTGCTGTCAAGAATACTTATATATTAATTACTATCAATATGTTACGTCTTTTATTGGTTAAGTTGCGCGCGATCCAGTCGATATAAAGAAGGTTTTTTCGAGAACTCTGGAAGTCTTTATGCACATTCGGCATACATTGAAATTTTTAGTTTTAACACTGTTGATTGTTTTCCCAGTACTCACATGGGCAGGTATCTACAGCTGGAAGGACGTAGATGGAAAAGTTCATTTCGGAGACCAGCCACCCATTGACCGTGAATCGGAACAGGTGAAAATCCGGGTAAACACGTACGCAGCACCTGCTGAAATTTTAAAAACTGATCTCTTCCCAGCAGCAAAAGGCAAGATTGTTCTCTACACGACCCAACGCTGTGGCTATTGTAAAAAAGCAAAACGGTTTCTTAAGCACAATAAAATTAATTACGCTGAGTACGATGTTGAGAATTCAAATAAAGGCAGACGGGATTACAAAAAACTAAACGGTAAGGGCGTGCCGATTATTCTGGTCGGAGAGCAACGAATGAATGGTTTCAGTGAAGGGCGAATGGTAATTATGCTTGCAGCAGCGGGTTACGAATTGTAACACTCAAAGTAAATAATTCCTGCTCATCAGAGGTTACTTAATAGCTGGATTCTATTTCCGAATTAATCTTAATATTAAACGGCTATAAATAAGCAAATTTATCGCTATAACAAATACACCAAGCATAATTTGTATCTCCCGGGTCAAACCGGCAGGATATATAAGAGGAAAAATATAATGTTCTACAAAGCCACCACTATAGCCTGCCTCACCACCGGCTAGTCTGAACTGTTGTTCAAGCGGTGTCAGTGGACAATACCAGTTCTGAAGCTCAACTAATGCACTCCAGGCAACGGCGGGTAAATGTATCAACACAAGCCAACGCCATTTATAAATTAGCAACCCGCCCAGTACAACAAATCCGATATAAAATAAATGAAATAACACCAGGCCATCGGCCATAATCCGGTAAAACACAGGCACTCCCCTTACATCCCGTAAGATGGGTAAAACCCATCAACACACTATGCAAATTGATAGGTTACGCAGGCTCCATCATCCTACATTACAACGGTACTCATCTTGGACCATTAGCAATATAATTTGCTGCGGCAATTACCACTATTAACATCACTGTGTAGATGGCAACCAGCACACTTGGTGGAACATTGCTGAAAAGTGTGGTGCAGGAGAGTGGAGCAATAACTATGGCCATGACTATAAGTAAAATTATCCACACATGTGGGTGGCCAAAATTCCAGGCCCAACCCAATATCCAGCGATTGCGGACGATAATCCGGGGATCGGCTTTGCACACATAAATTGTACCCAGCTTCCAGTGCCTATTATTCTGCCGCAATTGTTCTGCTTGGCGTCGGTTCATATATTCATTCTGCCCGGAAATTAGGGGCTCATGCCAGCATCTTGGGGGCTTCTAACATGACTGGTGCAGCTTTATCTCTGGAATTATTATAGCTTGAATTAATAGCCGCGGCCTGTAGAGAATAAGGTAATACCGGTTCAAAGAGAGGCAAGAGGTTTCCCAGCTGTTGTTTTTCATCAAGCCAGCTTTCAGCCTTGGCAGTATCTAGCATAACCGGCATACGATTATGAAAGCGTGTAAATTCAGGTGCTGCTTCTGTAGTCACTATAGAGCAGGATAAAACATGCTCAGTCCCATCGCTCCAGTAATCCCATAATCCGGCAAACGCTATTGCCTTATCCACGGCTGAAAATATATAGGGTGTTTTTTTACCTGCACTGCGCTGCCATTCAACAAAAGACTGTGCAGGAATAACGCAACGTTTGTGGCGGAAACAGCCTTGGTATGCCCGGCTCGTTTCCAAGCGCTCGCTACGCGCATTGAACAGAGCATATTTAGTTGAAGGTCCACTGCTCCAGTGTGGCACCAGCCACCAGCGCATATCACTGATGAGACGTTTTCCTTCCCAGTAATGTATCACCGGAACCTGGTCGGTGGGCGCTAAATTGTAACGCATGGGGAGGGGGCCAAAGTCTACATTCAGATATGCCAGTAAGGCATGAATATCGGCATCATCGGTAATATTAAATCGGCCACACATTAATGAGTCTCTGCCGATGTTAGAGCAGGTTCGCCGCTGAGTAGAATTTGCTTACGGGTTTCCGGGTGCAGTAACAGTTGCGTACATTCTCTTG
>CAYPEL010000199.1:0-4237 GCA_964409635.1 uncultured Gammaproteobacteria bacterium
AACTTCTTTCACTGTCACCGTCAATGCCGTCAACGATGCCCCCACCCTCATGACTCCGGCTTCGGGTTCGATGATAGCGGGTTCCTCGCTGGTATTTTCCACAGCCAATGCCAATGCGTTCACGGTCAACGATATCGATGATCCCAACGCCATTGTCGAAGTCACCCTGATGAGCAGCCAGGGCAACCTGTCGCTGGGTTCAACCACCGGCCTGTCGTTTATAACCGGTGATGGTGCTTAGGATGCCAGTATGACCTTCACCGGCACACTAGCTGCAATTAATACCGCCCTGGATGGCTTGCTGCTTGACACCGGCAACAGCTTCCAGGGCAATGCCAGCCTCACGATCAGCGTCAATGACCTGGGTAATACCGGTGGGCCAGCACTGAATACGGCCAGTGTCATCGCCATCACGGTTGAGCCGGGCCAAACCGATCCAGGAAATACTGATACACCTGATACAACTCCACCAGATCCAGGCGGGATCCCAATTGACCCGAATCCTGCCGAGCCTCCGGTTGAAGAACCGGCACCAGAGCAAGCGCTTGATCTAACACCCAATACAGATACCCGGGGGCGTACGCGCCCGGCTACACAGGGGAGTATTACCCCGCCTGTAGAGATATCAACACCGGAAAGTCAGTTTTTCGAGGTAATGGCCGAAAAACTACAGGAAATCCCTGTAGATATACTCGAGACAGTGATCAATAAAATTGACATACCCAGGACACTACTGCCAATCGCTTCGAATTTCGCAATGTGGAATGCCATCGATGCGATGTTGGATGAATTAGATGATAGCTACACTGAATCACAAACCGATGACATGATCATGGCAAACGTTGTACGTGGCGCCACCTGGTCGCTGTCGGCTGGTTTTGTCGCCTGGGTTTTACGCGGCGGGGCCTTGATTGCTGCAGCCATGACCTCGATTCCAATCTGGAAAGGGCTTGATCCATTGCCGATTATTGCTATGTCGAAGCGCGAACGAAAAAGACGGAAAGAAGAAGAACAGGTCGACAAACAGGAAGAGGATAGCCTGCAGCAGGAAATCGGTGCACTCATCGATGACGCAAAGCTCGCCAGCCGTCCGCAAGCTCAGGATAGAGATTCATGAGGATTTCACCTACATTCAGAATCAGTATTGGGCTGGTATTGCTGACGCTTAGCATTCTAATGTTGGCAGATATGGTGGGACTCGCGCCTGACAACAGGGCCGAAATCCTGGATCACCGCAAAAAGATCAGTGAGTCCATGGCGATTGATTTTTCTTTAGCCGCCCAGGAAAATAATTTTGATTTTATCGAACAATCAATGGGAGCAATTACCAACCGGCATGAAGATATTATCTCTACCGGCCTGCGCAATGCCAGCGGAAAATTAATTGTACAGGCTGGAGACCATGCCAATTTATGGCAACAACTTACCGATAATAAATCCACGCCCACCCAGGTGGTTGTGCCAATCTATCAACAGGAAAAACAATGGGGCACAGTCGAACTTCACTTTGCACCAATGTTCAAGCAAAGCTTTTTAGGATTAACGCTCTCGCCGGTTACCAAGCTGTTACTGTTTGTAGCCTTGCTGGGTTTTGCCGGTTATACCTTTTTAATGTACCGAACACTGCGTTATCTGGATCCATCCTCAATCGTTCCAGGCCGTGTCCAGTTCGCCCTCGACGCACTTCGATCAGGCGTAGTCCTGATCGATAACCATGGCAAGATTATTCTCGCCAATACTACATTTTATGATTCACACAAAACAACCTCAGCAAAGATATTAGGCAAAATACTAGGTATCTACGACTGGCGTGATACTGGAAATAACCGCAAACTGACCTCATTCCCCTGGGATAAAGCACTGCAACAATCAACAGCCGTGACCGGTTTTCGTCTTAAGCTCAACCCACCTGGCAAAACCACGCTCACCTATATTGTTAACTGCACCCCGATTCTCGACGCAAATGGAAAAAGCCGAGGTGCACTGGTCAGCTTTGAAGACATATCAAAAATCCAGGCTGCCAATGACAAACTTCGCGTAACCCTTGGCGACCTGGAAGATAGCAAGGAAAAAATCGAAAAACAAAACCAGAAACTCACCGTGCTGGCAACACGTGATTCTATGACCGGCTGCCTGAATAGACGTTATTTTTTTGAACAGTTCGATACGCTATTTCTCAAGGCCAATGAACAGAATCAGTCATTGGCCTGCATCATGACCGACATCGATCACTTCAAACAGGTCAATGATAATCATGGACATTTATTTGGTGACCAGGCTATCAAACACGTTGCTGAAATACTCGAGTCTGAATCCCGGTCGCTGGATATGGTATGCCGTTACGGGGGTGAGGAATTCTGTATTTTGATGCCCAATATCAGCCTCGATGAAGCGGTTAGCATAGCCGGCCGGATTAGATTCTCAATTGAAAAACTAGTCAAGCAGCGGCTTGATAAAGATATTATTATCACTGCAAGTTTTGGCATCTCAAGCACCGATTTTGACGCTGACAAACCACTGCAACTCGTCCACCAGGCTGACCAGGCGCTCTATGCTGCCAAACAACAAGGCAGGAATCGCGTCATCGCCTGGAGCCCTGAACTTGAAGCTACACCTAACAGGTCAGCAGACACAACAGCAGATGATCGCCAACCGTTAGATGCAACGTCCATTGAACCCGGACATCCGCAAGACGAAGACGAATTCGATGCAGTGCTCGAACCATTAAGCCAGAACATTGATCAATTGACGCATAGGATATATGAACTGGAAACAGTCATCGAACAACAGTCTAAAGAGTTACTACTCAAAACCGCTTATGACCCTTTAACCGGATTACCCAACCGGGTGTTGTTTCAGGATCGCTTGAACCAGGCAATGACGCGCGCCAAACGTAATAACCAGAATCTGGCTGTTATTTCTCTGGATATAGAAGCCTTCAAGCGCATACACGATACATTGGGTAACAACATTGCTGATGAGCTGATCAGAAAAGTCAGTGGCCATTTAACAGAAGTATTACGCAGCACAGATACCATTGCTCTGCTCAATCAGAATAATAGTAAAACCGCCATGTCACGGCTCAATGTTGATGAGTTTGGTATTCTCGTAACCGATCTGGAAAACTTAGAACCAATCACCTGGGTAATAAAACGTATATTTGATGCACTGGCAAGGCGTGCGGAAATTGACAAACATGAAATTAATCTAAACAGCCACATCGGGGTTAGTTTATTCCCAAGTGACGGCAGCACCGCCGAAGAGTTGCTTAACAATGCAGCGACAGCACGCTACTTTGCTTCTAAACAGCCGGAAAGCGCCCGCTACCAATTCTATTCTCCTGAACTCAATATAAACTCAACATACCAGGTAAAGCTGGAAAGTGAGCTCAGTCATGCCCTGGAGAACGGCGACTTATCACTTCATTATCAACCAAAAGTTAATATTGCCAATGGTACGATTATAGGTGCTGAAGCATTACTGCGCTGGAATCATCCATCGCGCGGCATGATCCCACCAACGGATTTTATACCAGTGGCTGAACGCAGTGGCTTGATTTTAGAACTGGGTGAACAGGTTTTACAAATGGCATGCCGCCAGGCAAAACAATGGACAGAGTCGATTGCGCCCGATTTGTGTATTTCTGTAAATGTATCCTCCATCCAATTACGCCAGCGTGATCTGTATAAAACAGTATTCAAAATACTCGATGAAGTTGGGCTCAATCCAAATCTGCTGGAGTTAGAAGTAACAGAAAGCGCAGAGATATCCAGTATTGAAACGGCCCTGGAAAACACCCGGCGGCTACAGGCCGCTGGCATACGAATATCATTGGATGATTTTGGCACAGGTTTCTCTTCACTCAGCCAGTTAAGCGCCCTGCCCGTGGACACCTTGAAAATTGACCGCAGCTTTATTTCAAAACTGGATGCTGAGAGCGACGATTTATCAATTGTTGCTGCGATAATCGCCATGGCTCATAAGCTCGGCATGAATGTACTCGCCGAAGGTGTTGAAACGACCAATCAACTCGAAATATTACGCAAGCTGAGGTGTGACGAAATTCAGGGCTATCTGTTTAGCATGCCCCTTCCCGCCGAAGAAATGACGGCAATGCTTGAAGATTGCAATCTCATGAAACATATTGTGACTCAGCCGGGTGTAAAAGAACCCAGTAATTCTCACGGATAATTTCTTCGTATCCATACAGCTTGCTCACTATCAACTAAACTGTACG
>CAYPEL010000200.1:0-4210 GCA_964409635.1 uncultured Gammaproteobacteria bacterium
CTCGCAACTGTTGTCAGAGGCAACCGAAAAACTCACCGCATCTGCCAGCTCCCAGCTGGATGCGGAAATATTACTGGCCTATACGCTCAATAAACAGCGCAGTTACCTATACAGCCACCCTGAGCAAGAGATCCCTGAAAGTAAACTGATAACTTTCAGTTCACTGATAGAAAAACGCCAGCAAGGAACGCCCGTGGCCTACCTAACGGGACATAAAGAATTCTGGTCACTTCCCCTGACTGTCAATGAAACCACGCTGATTCCGCGCCCGGAAACAGAACTACTGGTGGAACAGGCACTGTTAAAAATACCTGCCAATAAATCACTCACCATTGCCGACCTGGGAACAGGCAGTGGCGCGATTGCATTGGCGATTGCATCAGAGCGGGTGCTTTGCCATATCGTTGCCAGTGACCTCACGTATTCGAGCACCTTACTGGCAAAACAAAATGCAGCGCGTCTGGGCTTAACTAATATCAGTTTTATCTGTGCAAACTGGTGTCATTCATTGAATGAAAATTGCCTTGATGTGATGCTTAGCAACCCGCCCTATGTTGCAGAAAACGATCCTCATTTATCTGAGGGTGATGTACGTTTTGAACCAGTGCGTGCACTAGCGTCCGGGGTTGAAGGCCTGGATGATATAAATCTGATTATCAAACAATCTGCGCAAATCCTGAAACCTGGCGGCTGGCTATTGATTGAACACGGTTATGATCAGCAACCCGCTGTACAAAAATTATTCCGGAAAAATAATTTCACTGGGGTAGCAACCTATAACGATCTCGCAGGCCATCCACGCGTCAGTCTTGGCCAAGCAGTATCGCCGTCGGGTGGCTGAAACCCACCAAGCGCCGCGAAAAAAGGTGTGCCCACTTCAGAAAGCACCGCCAAAACTCAATGCCGGGTATCAGGCACATCCGGCTGATTGGAAGCTGCAAACAACTCTTCCACATCAACCGCATCAAAGGAGTAACGCTGGTTACAAAATTCACAGTTCACACTGACCGCACCCTGCTCTTCCAGAATATCCTGCACTTCCGGATATCCCAGTCCACGTAATACTGTTTCTATTCTTTGTTTAGAACAACTGCAGCGGAAACTCACCGCTTCTGCTTCAAACAGGCGGACGTCTTCTTGGTTATACAAGCGGTGCAAAAGATCGCGTATCGGTAGCGTCAACAACTCCTGATCGGTAAGCGTGTCAGCCAACTGCACTGCACGGTTCCAGGCATCTGCATCTTCACATTCACCTGGCAATTGCTGCAACAGCATACCGCTAGCCCGCGTGTTATCAACCGCCAGCCAGAGACGCGTGGCTAATTGTTCTGATTGCCGGAAATAACTTTCCAGAGCCGCCGGCAAACTATTATCTTCTACCGCAACAATGCCTTGGTATTGGTCACCACCTTCACCGGGATCGATAGTCAACGAGATCCGTGCGTCGCCCACCATTGAACGGAAATTATCCGGTAAATCACCTGCTTTCCAGTGTGCTAGCCCGCGCAGCACGCGATCAGCTCCGGCCTGCACCAGCAGCATGGAAACCGGGCCATCACCCTGTAATTGCAAATGCAGAGAAGCATTAATCTTGATGGTTGCAGACAATAGTGTAGCAGCCGCCATCATTTGGCCGAGTAAATGCCTGACGGCTTCGGGATATGCGTGACGCTCCAGTATTGCTTGCCAGGTGGCATCAAGGTGGACTAGTTCGCCGCGCACATTGGTATGTTCGAACACAAAACGAAACAGACAATCTTTATCGTGGGTGGCCATCTCTGTTTCTCGCTACCTCCATTTCCCTGCCCCCGGAGGGTGGGTGAAACCCAATCAGGATGACAGCATTTTTTTTAGCAACTTATTAACTTCACCCGGATTGGCTTTGCCCTGTGTGGCCTGCATAACCTGGCCAACAAAAAAACCAAGCAGTTTTTCCTGTCCACCTTGGTATTGTTCGACCTGCTTCTGGTTGTTATCCAGAACTTCACGGATTATTTTTTCTATCGCGCCAGTGTCGGTAATCTGTTTTAAGCCTTTCTGTTCAATCACGCTATCCGCATCACCTTCACCCGCCCACATGGCTTCGAATACCTGCTTAGCAAGCTTGCCGGATAGTGTACCGTCTTGAATGCGCTTAATCATGCCACCTAATTGCTGCGCGCTCACCGGGCTTTGGGTAATGTCCTTATCTTCTTTGTTTAGTTGGCCGGAGAGTTCGCTGATCACCCAGTTGGCAGACAGTTTGCCTTCACCTCCAGCCGCACTAACCACCTGCTCATAAAACTCTGCCATTTCCCGGCTATCGGTCAGAATACCCGCGTCATAATGAGACAAGGCATACTGCTCTTCAAAGCGTTGACGGCGCGCATCGGGTAGTTCCGGCAGAGTTGCTTTAACACTTTCTATAAAGTCGGCATCCAGCTCGACCGGCAACAGGTCAGGATCCGGAAAATAGCGATAGTCATTGGCTTCTTCCTTGGAGCGCATGGAGCGGGTTTCGTTTTTGTCCGCATCGTATAGGCGCGTTTCCTGGACAACTTTTCCGCCAGCTTCGAGGATATCAATTTGCCGCTCGACTTCGAGATTGATCGCCCGCTCAACAAAACGGAAGGAGTTTATGTTTTTCAATTCAGCACGTGTCCCGAGTTCTGTTTGCCCCTTGGGACGAACCGAAACATTGGCGTCACAACGGAATGAACCTTCCTGCATATTGCCGTCACAAATTTCAAGGTAGCGCACCAGGGCATGAATCTTTTTCATGTAGGCAACGGCTTCTTTCGCCGAGCTCATTTCCGGCTCAGACACAATTTCCAGTAACGGTGTACCGGCACGGTTTAAATCAATACCGGTTTGATTGTGAAAATCTTCGTGCAATGATTTACCGGCATCTTCTTCCAGGTGGGCGCGCGTTATACCGATGCGTTTAACTTCTCCCCCTTCAAGATCAATGTCGAGATATCCGCCCTGTACAATCGGCAGTTCCATCTGGCTGATCTGGTAGCCTTTAGGCAAATCCGGATAGAAATAGTTTTTACGCGCGAACACTGAACGTGGCGCAACCGTTGCGTGCGTCGCCAGACCAAAGCGCGCAGCCATCTGCACCACTTCCTTATTTAATACCGGCAATACGCCTGGCAAACCCAGATCCACAGCGCAGGCCTGGGTGTTGGGTTCAGCGCCATAGGCAGTTGAGGCCGCCGAAAATATTTTACTCTTGGTTGCTAGCTGGGCATGGATCTCAAGCCCGATAACAGTTTCCCATTGCATGTAATTTAAACTCCAACTACCAGTTCGTTACTCAAACCCACTGGGCAAACGCGTATGCCAATCGGTCACCTGTTGAAATTGGTGCGCTGCATTTAGCAAACGCCCTTCTTCAAAATAATTACCGATCAACTGTAGCCCAACGGGTAAATCATTCACAAATCCGGCCGGAACCGACATACCCGGCAGACCTGCCAGGTTGACGGCGATGGTATAGATGTCTGACAGATACATGCTAACCGGGTCATCAGCTTTTTCACCCAGCCGGAAGGCCGGCTCCGGTGTCGCCGGCCCCATAATCACATCAACCTGTTCGAAGGCTTTCAGGAAATCCTCGCGTATCAATCGCCTGACCTGTTGCGCTTTGAGGTAATAGGCATCGTAATAGCCTGCTGATAAAACGTAGGTTCCCACTAAAATACGACGCTTTACTTCGGGGCCAAAACCTTCACCGCGCGAACGCACATACAAATCATCCAAGTCGCGCGGGTCTTCACAGCGGTAACCGAAACGCACACCGTCAAACCGCGACAGATTAGAAGAACATTCTGCCGGTGCCACGACATAATAGGCAGGCACGGACAATGAGGTATGGGGCAAGCTGATGGCTTTGACTTCGGCGCCCATTTTTTTAAACTCGCCGATTGCCGTTTCAATCGCCGTTGCCACCTGCGCATCCAGGCCTGCGTCAAAATATTCTTTTGGTAAACCAATCTTTAATCCATCCAGACGGTTATTCAGGCCAGCCAGGTAATCATCTACCGGACGATTGATGCACGTCGAATCACGCTCATCAAAACCCGCCATGTTCTGCAGCATAATCGCCGCGTCTTCGGCACTACGTGTCATCGGGCCTGCCTGGTCAAGACTCTAAGCGAAATCAATCATTCCGTAACGCGATACACGTCCGTAGGTCGTTTTAACGCCGTTTATACCTCACAATGCC
>CAYPEL010000201.1:0-4099 GCA_964409635.1 uncultured Gammaproteobacteria bacterium
AAGAGCCGTATGAAGCGAGAGTTTCACGTACGGTTCTGTGAGAGCCTAGGGGGGAGACTGTAAATTAAATTGTGTAACTACTCATTACTTAATACTCTAAGCTACAGGAGAATTAATCATGAGTATAGTGATGGACGAGGAAGAGATGAAGGCCCTGGCAGGCCAGCTGGCGAAGACGATAAAAACAGAAAAAGACTTGAACGACTTTAGTCGACAGTTAAAGAAGATGACCGTTGAAGCGGCGCTGGGTGCAGAGATGGAAGCCCATCTTGGCTATGCCAAGCATGCACCCGAAGGACAATTGTCCTATTTATCATTTAATATTCGTTTCTTTAGCTCGCTAATTGCCAGCGCTTGTTCTCTTTTTTGGCCGATACGCAGCGCATCTACGAGGGCCAGAAAGGCATGTAAGTTGGCATCCTGTGAAGCCGCTTCAGGTGCCTGAGGATACAAAGGCGTTACGGATTGGCCGCGCAGTTTGCCCATAGCAGATGGCCAGACATAGTGCTCTTTGCTTTGAATCAATTCTGCCAGTGGTGATGCCGAATGGGAGGTAGGTATGCCACGCACGAGTGCACCTGGGTGCTGAGGAAAGACATAAGTGAGGCCTTTCTCAAGAAAATCCATCAGCGCGAGTCTGCGCACCTGTTTGCCCGTCTCATCGATAAGGCCGGCATATTTAGACCGCGCAATGGATTTACTTATCTCGGATTGGCTGAGGCACAGATCGACTGAAAGCTGTTGCTGTTTCCAATTGGCATTTCCATAGGTGATGATCTTGAGTAGCACAGCAACATCAAGGGGGCGCATGACTTGTTGGTCTGAGGGCTGGTTCATTTTGATCAATACACTAATTATTCCATATCGGAAATTAGAATATTCCATACAATGCGAGTAGATACAACCCTTATATTCTATATTCCAATATGGAATATAATGATGTGGCTCATCATGAGGGTAGATACTATTAGCGTGCGTGAATGAGTCCTGCACCGTTGTGCATTGTAGTGCAAATCAAGCAACGAGCCATCCCAATAAGTTATTGATATATTTAATTAAATAGTGGTATACTCGGGACTGGTAAGACACATTACTTAGGTGATTTTACCCTCACGTGTATTGATCGAAGAGTAGCAGCACTTATAGTACTGGCGATGGATTTCGAAGCAGATCCATGATGTTGGTACAGCGCTTGCCCAATACACCGGATTTGCATCAAATCTGGATTATCTAATTAATCAACTTCATTCTGCAGGCATCAAGAGCGGTCAGCGCGCTATTCTAATAATTGACGGTATCAATGAGAGTGATCGCCAGAAATGGCAGCAATGCATAAGTTCGTTTAGTAAACACAATATTTAAAGGGTGAAATAAATAGGAGGCTGTGTGAATAACCGGGAAATAAAACCAGTACCGCAGACATTGCCAATGGTTTCCTAGCAGGTAGTTGGCCCTCCATCTAATGCGCTATTTTCCCGTTCATAGCCAAAACATTCCCTGAAAACAGTCAGCCTGCCCGGTTTTTACCCAGTTTAGGGCGAAACGGCTGTGCAAGAGTGTATAGAGAGCAGTCTTGACATAATGTTCATAATACTATACATAGTATATGTTACTGTTCATATTTATGCACATTAAATGAGAAAGAATCAGCAAAATTCGATGCCACCGATTCCCGTCCAGCGGGCTTTACGCAAGCTGGGACAGGATATCCGCGATGCTCGGCTCAGACGGCGTATCCCGACGGCCATCATGGCCGAGCGGGCGTCCATTAGTCGCACGACCTTAGGCAAGGTGGAAAATGGCGATCCCGGTGTCTCCTTGGGTAACTATGCCGCGGTGCTTTTTGTGTTGGGTATGGTAGAGCGGCTGGGTGAGTTGGCAGATGTCACAACCGACGCCGTGGGCCTTGAACTGGAAGAGGAGCGTCTGCCCCAGCGGATTCGCCGGCCGCGTAAGAAGCGTGCACCTGCCGGTAAACAGAATGGATAAAGAAGTGTTGGTGTATGTAGACCTTGATGGTACGCCTCTACTGGCGGGGCGGTTATGGGCGCGCGTGCGCAAGGGCAAGGAAAGCGCAAGCTTCGAATATGATCCGGGTTGGCTTGAGTATGCGGAGCGCTTTTCTTTAGAACCGGCCCTAACGCTCGATCCGGGTCCTTTCCATACGCCATCGGGTAAACCCTTGTTCGGCGCCATTGGCGATTCCGCCCCTGACCGCTGGGGGCGGGTACTGATGCGCCGGGCTGAACGGCGGCGGGCGGAGTCTGCTAGCGAGACACCGCGCACCTTGATGGAAATCGACTACCTGCTGAACGTCGATGATGAGGCGCGCCAGGGTGCAATGCGTTTTGCGACACAAGCTGATGGTCCCTTTTTAGCGCCGCATGAGACAACGCGTATACCGCCGTTAATCGAATTGCCGCGATTGCTTTTGGCCGCGGAACATGTGGTTGGTGACAAGGATCGCGATGAGGATTTGCAATTATTGCTGGCCCCCGGATCGTCCTTGGGTGGCGCCCGGCCTAAGGCGTCTGTAAGAGACCGCGACGGGCATTTGCTGATTGCCAAGTTTCCCCACAAAGAGGACGAGGTGAACACCGTACGGTGGGAAGCACTTGCGCTGACACTGGCGGCCAAGGCGGGTATCTCAGTGCCGGAATGGCGGTTAGAGACGGTGGCTGAAAAGTCTGTGCTATTGCTACGCCGGTTTGATCGGACGGTAAACCATCGTATTCCGTTTCTTTCCGCGATGAGCATGCTCAGTGCAAGTGATAACGAACCACGGAGTTATCTTGAATTCGTGGATGCGTTGCGCCGCTATGGTGCCGCGCCGAAGAAAGATATGGACGCGCTGTGGCGGCGTATTGTCTTCAACGTTTTGATCTCGAACACGGATGATCATTTGCGCAATCATGGTTTTCTGTACAGTGACTCCGACGGTTGGCGGCTGGCGCCAGCCTATGATCTCAATCCCGTGCCGACGGATATCAAACTCCGGGTGTTGAGTACGGCTATCGATCTTGAGGACACCACCGCTTCCTTGGATCTGGCGATGACAGTGGTGGATTATTTTGAATTGGATAAGGACAGTGCCCACACGATTGCCAACGAGGTTGGCCGAGTAGTGGCAACCTGGCGTAAAGAAGCGGCACGGTTGGGTTTAACGTCTGCGGAGATTGACCGTATGGCTTCGGCTTTTGAGCATGCAGATTTACAGGCGGCTATAGCGTAGCGAATGAGGCGTTAGTTGCTGAGGGTTGGCGATTACTTGTATATCACCAGGCAATCGGAAAATTTACCGAAAAATTCGCACAAGAAACAACCTGTACGACTTGGTTGCCCGGATTTGCCCATCCTGTTATGACCTGTAGTGCTCTGCAGTGCTGATAGGCGCAACGGATGCCTCCACAAAGGTTTATAAAACAATCACATCTGGTTCAGATTTCTACCTACGAAAAACAGGCGGTTGGTTAATACAATTTAAGTCTATAGGTTAAAAATCCTCCCCCCGCTACCACTTTAACTACATCATAAACAACGAGCTACACACAAAAGTCTTAACCCGTTTTTCGTTTCAGAAGTGTCAGTGCGGGGATTTTGCGGGGGTTGGTGTCACACACCCGATCTACCGCCGTTAACAACTCCTCAATCTCGGGCGCAGAGTAGTGGGATGTGATGTCCCCGTTCCTATGCCCAAGCAACACTGAGCAGAAATCTTTGCTCTTCCCAGCTTAAAGGGTACGGTGCCCGCGCATAGTCGACGGTGAGCATGGTCAGTAGCAGCGGCGTTTCTAACCAGGTGAGCCCCTGTTCATCACGCCATTTTCGGGCAGCCAGGTTGAGGATACGCCGAACGACTTCCAATCCGTTGTTGACCGTCTTCTTTTTCAGGACCTTTGCCCTATAGTTATTAGTACACGCATGCATTGGTTGTATGCTAGCGAATATGTTTTATTGGAGCCTGGAGAGTTTATTTCTTGGTAGGTGGAGCTAACGGTCTGTGTGCTTTAATGCGAATTATGTGTTGTAACAATCCGGCGCATATTCATGCCTGATTATTGCGCGGCGCCCACCGTTGCCCGATAAGGCAACTGATAAG
>CAYPEL010000202.1:0-4088 GCA_964409635.1 uncultured Gammaproteobacteria bacterium
AACACAGCGCTCTCCCAGCTGAGCTACGGCCCCGTACTTTATAATGTAGTCTACATTGTCTACAGATAGCGGGCCAGATTTAATACAGATTAAAAGCCCAGGCTGGAAAGCAGGTCGTCAACATCGTCCTGATCCTTGACGACCTCGCTGTCTTCCAGGCCGGGTACATTAGGCCCAAAAGCCTGGGCAGTATCTTCACTGCTATTGGCAGGAAGGGTATTCGATTCTTCGGTGATGTGGTGGCCAGAGGCCCTGATCAGATCAACCAGACTTTCTTCAATTTCCTGGGCAATGTTAATAACCTGTCCGATCACCTGGCCGGTTAGATCCTGGAAATCTTGAGCCATCATGATAGTTGAAAGCTGGCTGCGAAGCGTCGAGCTATGGTCTGTTGTTAGCTGGCAAAATTGTTCTGCTTCTGTAATTAATGCATGTATATCGCCAGAATCGTGATCTTTTTTGAAGCTTTGGGTGTAGCTAGAAAAAGACTCAGCCTGTTCTTTTAGCGTGTCAACCAGTGGCAGGCTTGTTTCCACGGCGGTTAATGTTTTATCCGCCGCTTGTTCAGTCAGCGTCGTGACATAATTTAAGCGTTGCTTGGCTTCTGGTAAAGCTGACTCAGCTTGATCAATAAGCCGCGTGTCGAAACGAAGTTCGCGCAGGCTGTTATGGAGTTTACGGGTTATCTTGCCGATTTCCCTGAACAGTCCTTGTTCGCGCTTTTTGGCGAGTGCATCCAGGCATTCACTGGCGGAGGATTCATTGCCGACTTCTAGTTCCTCGACCAGTTGCTGGGCAATATCAATCACTGTTTCGTTGTCAGATATGACGCTCTCAGTCATACGTAATGGCCTATGCTGTCGCTTTCAGTTTGCTGAAAATAAGGTCAATCTTTTCCTTCAGAGTAACGGCGTTAAAAGGTTTCACCACATAGCCATTAACACCTTCTTTTGCAGCCAGAACAATTTGTTCTTTTTTAGCTTCGGCGGTTACCAACAGGACCGGCAAGGTAGCGAGTTTTTCATCTGCGCGCACAGCTCTAAGCAGATCAATACCTTGCATGCCAGGCATATTCCAGTCGGTAATCAGAAAATCAAAATTCCCGCTTTGCAGTTTTGGCAGGGCGGTTTTACCGTCATCTGCATCATCGATGTTGGTGTAGCCCAGTTCGCCAAGCAGGGTTTTGATAATACGGCGCATGGTTGAGAAATCATCTACAACCAGAATTTTCATGTCTTTGTCCACGGGGACCCCCGAATACTGTGTTTGTTTCAGCCATACCCGGTCTTGTATAGCCCGGATTGACTAGCTATCGGCACTGTCGCCAGGATTGTTAGGGGTTTTCATGGCGCTTCCAGTGAGCTGAATAAACTGCCAAAAAATGGCGTCAAAATAGCCCGCAATTGCCGGTGTGTAGGAAAAAATAGCTTTATGGGCAAATAGCTAAAGTCGGTCTAGTCCACGGTCGTTAAACCGAAGGTACTATCAAAGGAGACCGTTATGACAACGGATATGGGTCAATTCCACGAGATATTCTATGAGGAAAGCTTCGAACTTCTCGATGGCATGGAATCTGCGCTTCTGGAACTGGAAAGCGGTTCTGGCGACAATGAGCTGATCCACACCATTTTCCGCGCTGCGCACTCAATCAAGGGTGGCGCCGGTACCTTTGGCTTTACCAATGTCTCTGAATTCACCCACACCATGGAAACCTTGCTGGATGAAATGCGTGAAGCAACACGCCCAGTCAATAGTGATCTTGTCAGTTTATTGTTGGAATCTGGCGATGCCGTCCGGGGCATGCTGGAAGCGCTGAGAGATGGTGTTGATGCTGATGAGGTACGTGTTGCTGCTTTACTGGAAAGATTAAATATAGAACTTGGTAAAGATCCTGGTGCAGCTGATGGGCAAGAAACTCCTTCAGAAGCAGTCGATAAGAGTGCTGATGTCCCTGCTGGCTGGAAAATAAAAATTAAGCCCGCCGCGGATTTTTTCCAATCCGGAAATGACCCGCTGCGTATTTTCCGTGAATTGAGTGAACTCGGTGAATTGGAAACGACTGTCGATACAGCGTCTCTACCCGCCTTTACCGAATTTGATCCCTCGCAATGTTATCTATCCTGGGAGCTTACTCTGACAGGCGATATGACACGCGAACAAATCGATGACATTCTCGGCTGGATTGATGAAGATTGTGAGTTGTCCATAGAAGCCCAAGGTGCTATTGCGTCTGAAAATACTCAAAGCACACCCGCAGTTGCTGCTGATCAATCACCAGACCAGGACAAAGTGGCTGAAAAAGTCCCCGCCCCAGCCGCTGCTGAAAAAGCAACGCCGGCAGCAAAGAAACCAGCACCGGCAAAAAAAGGTTCAGGTTCAATCCGCGTCGATATTGGGAAAATAGACAGCCTCATCAATATGGTCGGCGAACTGGTCATTACCCAGTCCATGTTGAGCTTACTGGGCGAAGATTTTGATATGAGCCGCATTGAACGCCTGCGCAACGGGCTGGAGCAGTTGGAACGCCATACCCGTGAAATGCAGGAAAGTGTCATGCGCATTCGCATGATCCCCATCAGCTTCACCTTCAACCGTTTCCCGCGTCTGGTGCACGATATCAGCCGGCAAATGGACAAAAAGATTGAATTGGAAATGTTAGGTGAAGCGACGGAAGTCGATAAGACCGTGATTGAATTAATCAGTGATCCGCTTGTGCATTTGGTGCGCAACAGTCTGGATCATGGCATAGAAACGCCAGCAGACCGCGTCGCAGCCGGAAAACCGGAAACCGGCACCATCGTTCTCAGTGCTTGCCATCAGGGCGGTAACATTGTGATCGAGATCAAGGATGACGGCAAAGGACTGGACGCAGAGAAATTACATTCCAAAGCCATCGAAAAGGGATTGATATCGGCTGAGGATAACCTCACCGAGTCACAAATATACGAGTTAATTTTCAAACCAGGTTTCTCGACCGCAGAAAAGGTAACCGATGTATCCGGACGCGGTGTCGGCATGGATGTGGTGCGCAGAAATATAATGAGTCTCGGAGGCATCATCAATATTGACTCAACCCTGGGTCAGGGAACCACCATCAGTATTCATTTGCCGTTAACACTGGCTATTCTCGACGGGCAGATTGCCAAGGTCGGCGATGAAGTATACATCGTTCCACTGGCTTCCATTATCGAAACCATTCAACTCAAGCCGAACATGATTAACCTCGTCGCGGGCCGGGGCGAAGCCTTCAAGCTACGCGACAAATTTATGCCGATTATCCGTCTGCACGATGTATTTGGTATTGAATCCTGTGAATCGAAACAGCTTTCAGAAGGCTTATTGGTGGTTGTCGAAGCGGACGGTAGACAGTGTGGAATATTTGTCGATGACCTGCTCGGACAGCAACAGGTCGTGATCAAATCCATGGAAACGAATTACAAGCGTGTCCAGGGCGTGTCGGGCGCCACCATTCTTGGTGATGGTTCAGTTGCGCTGATTCTGGACATGTCCGGCATTATCCGTCGCTGGCAAACCAATAACGCCACCTTGCAGGTAGTGGACGGCAAAGCAGCGGGTCTATGAGAGGAAAGATAGCGTGGAAGCCTTAAATACAGTCGACCAGGTGATGGATCTTGAAAATGAAGAACGCGCACAGTTTTTGACCTTCTTCCTGGGCGCAGAAATGTATGCCGCACCCATCCTGGATGTGCATGAAATCCGCAGCTGGGAACCGGTCACACGGGTACCCAATACACCGGGTTATCTAAAAGGGATTGTCAATATCCGTGGCGCAATCGTGCCGGTTATGGATTTACGGCTGCGGCTGGGCATCGCTGCAAAAGAGTACACCAGTGAAACGGTGGTCATTGTTATGACGATGAACTTAGAGGATGGCCCTAAACAAATCGGGCTTGTTGTCGATGCGGTCTCAGATGTCGTCAGTGTGCGTGAATCTGATATCCAGAGTACGCCGGATTTCGGGGAAATGCCCAACAAGGAATTTATCTGCGGTATGACCGATGTCCAGGGCAAAGCCGTCATGTTTCTGGATAACCAGCGCCTGTTAACAATAGAAGAAGTTGAGCTGG
>CAYPEL010000203.1:0-4053 GCA_964409635.1 uncultured Gammaproteobacteria bacterium
ACCCCTTGAACACTTTTTTTTCCAATTTGCAGGCGAATTCGGATGAACCAGACTTCCCGTGGTTTCAGGGGTGGTTTTTGTCCGGTAATGTGTGGTGAGTGATTGGTTTGATCGAGAGGTAGGATTTTAGACATAGGAATCTCCTTCCCAACCCCGCTTCACCTGTTGTGTGTCACTTTAAAATGACAGATATCAATCCTGAAGGTTACGCTTGGCATCCATGCGTTTATGCAGAATGCGGACAATCAGACACTCTTGCTGACTGCCTGTGTAGAAAATGACATGGCTCTCGTGCAACAAGCAGCGATAGCCTGCCCGGATATCATCCACGGCACTGCCCATTTCAGGGTTGTTACCAAGTAGATCAAGACATTGGGTAAGCGATTGGAAATACGTTTCCGTTTGCTTAATACCAAAGTCCAGCATCGAGCGGGTTAGAAGTTCCTCAATGTCATTGGCCGCTGCCTCAGACAGTTTATACATCGAGACCGTGCCGATCCTTTACGCTCTGCCAAATATCCTCGAGACTGCGTTCAGACACACCACTCTTTTCGCCGATAATAAGGGCTTTGATCAGGGTTTCACGCCGGTCCTGATATTCCTGGTCGCGACGAATAAGATCGCGTACATAGTCGCTGGCATTACTGTAGTGACCCGTTTTGATCTGCTCTTCCACCCATGCTTTCATAAGGTCGGGCAGGGAAACGTTCATGGTTGCCATAGTGAGTGCCTCCTGGGGAAAGAATGGCATATATTGGCAAACATTGTCAATTCCTAGCCTTAATATGGCTCAACGGGCAAAGTGCGACCCTAAGCTGTCTTTTAGCGTTTTCTTGATTAGATAGAACTAGTATTCTGCTGTGTGCCCCAAGCGGACACTCAGATTGGCCGCCCAGCACACTACCTGATAGCCTGACGCTCAACACCGACTCGCAAGGATGCGACCATGCTGCAAAGCACTGGCAAGGAAGCCAGTCCGGGCGATGGTACACCGCGCTACCAACGCCATCGCCCGGAACGCACGCTACTTTTACAACTGATCAAATAATACTACACTGCTTTTCAGACGCACTGTACAGCACATGGCAAGGCGCTGCCTTTTACTTTGTTAATAGCAAATCACTTTGAACAAGCTGAAAACTTGATGGCCATGGGGGGTAAGAATGGAACCCTATTTGTGTCAATTCGATTAGTGTCAGTATACTGCTAAGAAAATACCATGCGGCGGTTTTAACAACGCAATAAACAGGAGGGGCGCTAGTGTATGAAGAAACTCTGGAGTTAATCTATGGGGCAATATTGAATCCTGCGCTTTGGCCGGATGTCCTAGCCTCCCTGGTAAAGGCTACTGATGGACGCGGAGCTATATTATCAATTGAAGATCGCTTGGGGGAAAAAATACATGCTTTTCATCAGCACGGCTATGACGAAGATTCAATACAGCGGTACGCCTCAGAGTTTTTTGCGATTGACGAGTGGAGCGCTATTGTTTTTGAGAAAGACAGAGGTTCTTTTCTGTCCTCAGATATCCACTGTTACTCACATAAAGAGTATATAAACAAAGCATTTTTTAGTGAGTGGGGGAAAAGTGAGAATATCCATCACGCTACCGGCACCTACATACGTCCCGGTGGGGATTATGCTATCAGATTAGGTATCCAGCGCGACCGTACCGCAGGAGAAGTTAGCAGTGAAGAATTGGAATACCTAAACCGCATACGCCCCCACCTGGAAAAGGCGCTGTTGATTAGCGGCCAGTTTTCCGGTGATGGTTTGGTTACCGCTTCCGGTCTTGATGTCTTCAATCAGCTGGATCGTGGCCTGGTTATTGTTGATGCCAATGGAAAGATAATCCATGCTAATAACATGGCGGAAACTAAAATATGCCACCCTGACTTCCCTGTAAATAGCAGTAAGGGAGTTATAGCCAGCCCGGTTCTGGGAATCGATACCTATCTAAAAAAAGCTATTCAGAAAGCAGTGACAGGCATGCAACTGGCTTTACCAAAAGTTTTTCTGGAAGCGTCCTCTAACCGTCCGTGGGAGTTTATGGTGACACCTTTTGTCACCACCACACAAAAGCTGGGGCTGCCGATTAAAACCTGTCTGGCCCTGATTACTTTCAAGCCGGCATCTTTAACTGGAAACGACAGTGCCATGATTCAGTATTTATGTCGGCATTTTGACTTGTCACCACTGGAGGCTGACTGTGTGGTGAGACTTAAGACAGGGAAACTCCCGCAACAAATAGCGATAGACCGCCGTGTCAAATTGAGTACGATTCGCAGTCAGATAAAAGAAGTTTACAGGAAGTTAGGAGTCAACAGTCAGGTGGGGTTGTTAGCCAAGTTAATGCGCCTGGACTGATAGTCCTAAATAGGAGTGTGCCGGGCATGACTTGTACTCGTTAACGCAACACGCGCTTCATTTTGGCGAATATGCGCCGAAATATGAGAGCTGAAACAAGTTCTTTTTCATGTGTTACTGAACGTCTCTTATAAAACTCACGTTACACTTTCTCACTGCTAACAATTTTCCCCAATATTGGGGATACGGTTTGATCTTCCTAAGTCGCTAAAACTCGAACAGACCCGTCACAATGATGCATGTATATGACATGGAAAATGCTGACACGGCTGTTGTGTGTATTGATTTAAATGGAATTATAAAGGAGCATAAACGTGAGTAACAAATCAAATAAGTTAGTTGCCTTGGCTGTTTCAGTAGCTCTGGGTACTGTCCTGGTGGGTTGTGGCGGTGGTTCAAGCTCCGACACCTCATCGGGTGGCGGTGTAACCGCAAGCGGTGTATTCATCGATGCTGAAGTAGAAGGACTTACCTATCAGTCTGGCAGCAGTGCGCCCCAGACAACCGATGCTAACGGTACCTTTACCTACACAGTGGGTCAGCCGCTTACCTTTTCCGTCGGTGGTGTTGAACTAGGTACGCTGGCTGATGGTGCCGCGCGTTGCACACCTGACGACTTTGTTGTGCCTTTGAATATTGCCCGTTTTCTGCAAACGCTGGATGCGGACGGTGATCCGACCAACGGTATTGATCTAACAGTAGCTGCCACTGCATTGGCTGGCACCACAGTAAGTAGCGCCGTATTTGAAAATGGTGACCCAGTGGCATTCGCTGCAGATGCGGATATTGCGGCGGCTGTCAGCACAGCTGCGGTTGCCACGGCTGCTACCGGTGGTAGTGCTACGCTGCTTGATGTAACAACAGCGGCCACGAATCTGGCTAATGGCACCAATACAGTCTTTACCAATGCAGAAATTTCCGGGAAGGCATTTATGGTAGTTGATCCTTTGGTTCCGGAAATCGGACTGTTTCAGTTCAATGCTGATGGCACAGCCTACGAAGTGTTTGTTACCGATACAACATCTGCCGGGGGTGACGGATCTGGTACGGATGATTCATGGTCTATTGATGCCAATGGCATTATGACGATATCAGACTCGATTGATTCCAGCACTGTTACCAAGACAGGTCAGAGTTCGCGAGCTATTTCAATATCTGCTATCAATGAGGGTGAAACTACTGCTTTTCCATTGACGTTACTCACTCTGGCAGCTGTTACTGCAGCGGATTTAGCTGGCACAGGAAGTAAAACTTTCAATGTATCCAACTCGGATGGAACCTCATCAGAGGTGACGTTCAATATCGATGGAAGTATGTCTGTCTTTGACCGTGATATAAGCGGGAATCCTATGCCTGGAACTGACACCGGCCTCTGGAGCATCAACAGCTTCGGTCTGGTTGAGATTGTTGACACAGTGAATGGTGAAACGGCAACCGTCGCACTGATTAGCGGTGACCTCGCCAGCAGCGGTGAGATTCTGGTACTGGACTCAATAATTTTAAGCGGAACCTCATCTAGCCCTGGATCAGTAGCAGGCCTTGTGTTGGAGCATGAGGAAATGAGGGTTAGTCCGATAACCTTCACACCGTAACCCTGTAAAAATCATGTAAATGACTATGGCGGCCACTATCCTGGATTGGGGTAATGGCCGCCGTTCCTGTTTGCGTTGAACGTCCAAAGCTGGC
>CAYPEL010000204.1:0-4033 GCA_964409635.1 uncultured Gammaproteobacteria bacterium
AAAAAGCCAAGGCAGCAGGTTGGTCAGGGAATATCGAAACTGACGGCGAATCATAGTTTTCTCGGAAGGTACCGGAGGGAATAAATTTTATTCCCTCCGGTACGAATGGCACTAACACTTAGTGGGGTGTCCTAATTTTGGGGGACAACTCTCTCACAATGATCTTAAAAAGGCGATCAATGCATCCCGGTCTGCTTGTGTCATAGTACGAAAAGTTTCCTTCGCAGTTTCTGCTTCACCACCATGCCAAAGTATCGCTTCTTCCAGGCTTCTTGCGCGCCCGTCATGCAGGAAGCCAGCAAGCAGGTTAACCGTTTTTGTCAGACCGATGCCCCACAGTGGGCGCGTTTTCCATTCCCGGCCGGTGGCCAAAAAGTCCGGACGGTTATCGGCCAATCCTTCGCCCATGTCATATAGCAACATATCAGTGAAGGGATAGATCGTCTGATTTTCTACTTCCGGTATGGCGACAATTCCCGATGGCCCCCAGACACCCGCATGGGTAGCGGTAGTAAATGAAGGTGTGTGGCACGCTACGCAGTTAGCCGTCTCGAACAAGGACGCACCCCGCAGCACCGCTGCATCATTCACATTCCGTCGCGCTGGCACGGCTAGCGTATTGACGTAAAACATTGTTGCCTTGACAATATCTTCACTCACTTCCATGCCCGCTTGCCCGTCATCCGCCGGGTTAGATACCAAATAAGCATCGTGCAGCGGTGTCCCCACAATACTGTCCGTTTCAAACAAATAGTTGGTCACACCCATGTCAGCCCGGTAAGCGCCTGAGCCTTGTACGGCAGCACTGGGGTTGTTGGCCTTCCAGCCAAACCGGCCCAGGCTGACCGGGTCAGGATTGCCCTGTTTGAATTTAACCTGATCAAACACAAAGTTGGCTTTGCCGGAAATACCGTCACTATCGGCATCGTCAGGATCTGCCAGTGCGAGAATATCTGCTTCATTGATCGCTTCCAGTAAACCCAGACCAAACACCGGCATGCCCATGCGCGGGCTGGTCATGACATCCGTCTGCAACAAGCGGCTCACCGGCGGTGTGTTATCACCCGGTGCTTCGCCGGGACTATCATAGGGATTGCGTATTTCGAAAACGGGTTTATACAAGGTTTGCTTTGTGCCATCGCCGTAGGTGATCTCCTGGGTTTCAAATTTCACATAGACATCTGCCTGGCCACTGAAATCAGAGCCATCCTGGCGCAGACCCAGCACGCCGCGGTGAAACAGCTGACTCGTAAATCCGGTTGGCGCGACAGGTGCACAATATGCATTTAATGCCTCCGGGATACAGGCCGCCTGATCCGGGCCGATGCTGGTGCGTAAAAACATCGATTCGTTACTGCCCAGCTTGGTCCACTCGCCAATGGGTGCATTCAGTGCATCAATTGAGTAGTTACCACGCCCGTCACGCACATGGCATTCAATACAGGTATCATTATTGAATACTGGTCCCACGCCATCATTTTCAGGAAAATCAATACTGATTGCTTTGATGAATTTGGCCTCGAATTCCGCGTCACCCGCCAAATGCAAATCGAATTGACTGCCCTCCAGATTAGCTGCCGGGGTATCAAAACCAGAACTCGACTGGTTACTTTCAAAATTCGTTCCGTCACCACCGCTGGCGGTTATCCGGGCAAAGGACGGTTCACTGTTATTTGAGCTACTGGAATTACCTCCCCCGCCACAGCCACTCGATAAGATAAGGACGGTTAATATACCGGTTGCTTGTACAGTACGGATAATTGGCTTGGTTTTAAACATGGCACACCTGCGTTGGCTAGCATTTAATTTAGGCTGGCTAAGTAATACCAGTCCGGGCCACAACGGCCCGGACTGTTAACTGCGCATCAATAGGAAATTTACTGGAAATCTGTTTGGCCAATAAGCGGCTTAACATCAACTCTTAGCGTATCGAACAAAGTGTTGAGCGCCACTACTGCCTCTTCAACCAATACCCGGCCGGCCGGTAGCTCAATCTGGTTACGGAATGGCACGTCACCAGGCCCAATGTCTGTTGTCGTGTTATCGCCATCGCCTTTAACCAGGGCAATCTTTTGCTGTGCATCCCGAATTTCCTCAAAAACCCGAGTCGCCAATACTGAGTCATGTGCAAGCACAAAGGCATACAAACCATTATCGGTATCGGTTAAGGTATCTGTCTGCCAGTCAAAACCTTGCTTGCCAGTGTAGATGTTCATAATACTTTGTACATTACTGAAAAAATCGGTCAGTGAGTTCCAGCTGAACTGGGATTCAACTTTGGTTGTATCTGCGGAAGCGATATCTGTACTCAATGGTTCAGCCATCTTGGTGTTGCCTATTTCATCTGTAATACCAATGACGCTATCAACAATGTCGGTCATAACGGCGGTAAAGGAAGAGAAGACAAGATTTGCAGAGCTCGGTGTCTTGGTCAGCGTTGCATAGGCACCGTTGCCGTTAAAATCGGTTGTCCAGCCATCTTCGAGCGCTTGCGTCTGGTCTTTGAGGTGCTCCGCAAGCGCCACCAGGTAATTTATCGCCCCGGCTTGTGCCGTCAGGTCAGCAGCAGTTTTATCATTGCTAGTGACGCCATCACCAAACAATAGCCATTCAAGGGCGTGAAAGCCGCGGAAATCATCGCCGGCCGCTGCAACATCTGCTTTGGTTGCATTGAGGTTGTTTGCCAAAAATGTTGTCAGTCCGGCTCTATCCAGAGGCCACGAATCGATAGCCGGGTCGATGCCCAGCGCGTCCACTGGTCCAAACAGAAAGCCCTCGCTGCTCTCCCAGGGGACACGGGCTATTTTCCATGCCTCCTGGGCGGCATCCATTTCCGGTTCGGTTGCACCCTCTGTATTTAGCGCCTGAACAGCGGTTAACAAATCACCTGCCACCGTATTCAACTCCGTATAAGCCTGGGTAATGATATTGTCGACAAGATTATCGACGACTGACTGAGCTGTGAAATTAACGTTGTTATTACTGCCACCACCTCCATTGCTTCCTCCGCCACCACACGCGGCCAACATCACAGCACTGGCGATAATCGAAAAATTCTTTATGAATTTACTGACTTTCATGATTTAACTCCTTAACAAGGTTGTATTAATAAGTTTTAAAAATTCCGGAGACATGGTTAATAACTAGAATTCAAATCCAAATCCCAGGCCATAAACATCCTGTTCACTTCCAGTTTCGCCTTCATGGATACGGGATGAATATTCCGCTTTAAAAATGATGCCGGGTTGCGGTTTGTAGTTGACGCCAAAGGTGCCGGCTTCGCGGTCAAAACGGCTTATCTGCGCAATATTGCCTTCGGTATCTGCATGCGTGTTGTAAGCTTCATAGCGACCAAACAGATCCAGGCGACCACGAGGTGAGTTGTTAAACAGAGAGAATATGTCGTAGCCGGCCTCGATGAACCAGGCCTCGGCCTTATGACCCACAGGCGTACGCGACACACCCACAACATCGCCGTTAAAGAAGGTCAGATTTGCCTGGGTAACAGCGTCTGAATTATCAATCGTACCGGCCATATACTGGCCACGCAGTGTCAATGGGCCACGCCCATAACGGCCATGCACTTCATATAACGTCACCAGAGCATCGCCGCCCAGATTTTGTCTTGGACGGTTGTCCGTACTGTCACCAATATAAAAACCGGCGCCCACTGTTGCACCCAGCCCAAGCGCGTAATCCACGCGGGCGACAAACGCCAGGTCGTCGGCGTTATCGACTTCCAGCTTGCCCTGCATACCATCACGTACAAAAAAGGGGCCGCTGAAGCCGGACGAATCCAGCGCTGTAATGAGCTGCGTTTCATAACGTAAACGACCTAACTCACCAAATAGCCCGATACCGGCTTCGTGCCAGACGGAAGGTATGAGTGCAGTTTCTGCCAGTGAGCGCTGGAGTGGGAAATACTCGCTGGGTTGGTGATGGCTGTTGACCATACCAAAAGGCACAATCATTTCACCGAAGCGGAAGTTCAGAAAAGGTTTGTATTCAAGCTGGAGGTAAGCCTGTTCGAGAA
>CAYPEL010000205.1:0-4028 GCA_964409635.1 uncultured Gammaproteobacteria bacterium
ATCGCGGTGCCGGTACTTTTGAGTTTCTGTACGAAAACGACGAGTTTTATTTCATTGAAATGAATACCCGTGTACAGGTCGAGCACCCGGTGACGGAAATGGTGACCGGCGTGGATATTGTTAAAGAACAATTGCTCATCGCGGCCGGTGAGGGGCTGTCATTTAATCAGGCTGATATCAGCTGGACCGGCCACGCCGTCGAGTGCCGGATTAATGCCGAAGACCCGGAAAACTTCCTGCCATCACCCGGTACCATTACCCAGTATCACGCGCCCGGTGGGCCGGGTATTCGGGTGGATACGCATATTTATAACGGTTACAACGTACCGCCTTATTACGACTCCATGATCGCCAAACTGATTGCGCACGGTGATGATCGGGAGGCGGCGCTGGCGCGAATGCGCGGGGCGCTGGCTGAAGTGGTGATCGATGGAATTAAAACCAATATAGCCTTGCACCAGAAAATCTGCAGTGATTCGATTTTTATCGCGGGTGGTGCGGATATTCATTATCTGGAGAAAAAGTTGGGATTGTAGTGCCCTTCGGGTCAGGTACGATCAAAAGTCTTGCAGATGCAGGACTTTTTTGTTAAAGAAAATCCGGGAAAGTGACACCCGCTTTTTTTCAGAATGAATCAGAGGTTTGTTAATGCTTCAACTAGATAAAGCGGCAAGGAACGCAGGCGGTAACTGATTTCCTTGCGTTGTTTTCCACTTTGTATCACGGCATCGATCTGCTGTTCCGAGGGCAATGAGGTATCGAACCTGATTGCCATGGGGGCTTTCTTTTCGCCCATGAACTGATGCAATGATTTCAGACTGCCTGTTGCACCTGACTTGACTTCGATTGGAATAATTTGCCCATCCAGCGCAATTACAAAATCCAGTTCAGCATTGGATGAGCGGCCCTCGCGTAACCAGTAATTCAGTTCCCGGTTAGGTGATTCAGCGAGTAATACCTGTAAATGTTGACCAATGAATTGCTCTGCAATTGCACCTTCATTTACCAACTTTTTATTATCAAGCTGAGAGATCGCGCGCCAGTTCAATCCACTAATGGCATTCATTAGACCCACATCCAGGAAGAGTAATTTGTAGACCTTCTCTTCTATATCGGCCTGTAATGGCAGGCCTGTGCAATGGCTGTGAATAACCTTGCTGATTACCCGTGCCATACATAACAGTTCGAGGTCTTTTTTTATGGTTGCGCTCTGGTCGTGAGTTGAGATATTGCTGTATTTGACTTTTACACCCACATTCCGGGCAGCGAAATTGAATACATTCAGCATTCGGTTAAGGTTTCTTGAGCCCGTATATTTCGGGAAATCTTCACGGTAGGTTTCAATAATCGAATGATGGACTTCGCTGACATTCCGGTAGCTGCGGCTGTCTGAAAATACTGCGATGGCTTCGGGCATACCGCCGATAAAGTAGTAGCTGCGTAATAATTGTAGCAGGCGTTGGTGTACGACTGCCCCGACTTCCTGACCGAATTCATACTGCGTCACGACATGATACAGCTTGTCTTCACCCATCGCGGCGAGAAACTCGGTAAAAGTCATTGGGCCCATGTGCAGATACTGAATTCTGCCGACAGGCATGGAAAATGAGTGATCAGATAATGCGAACTCTACCAATTGAGCCGGCGCTGATGACGGGAAGTTCCGGGAAATCCTCATAAAAATATCGCAGCGCGGGTATGGCTTCAGGTACCGCCTGAATTTCATCCAGGAACAGGAGTGGGTTATCACGGAATGGGTGCATCCGTGGCAAGGCTTCGATTTGCTGAAGGATTTTTTCGGGATCTTTGCTCTCGAAGACCTGGGATAATTCAGGGTAGCGCTCTAAATTCACATTCAGTAAGGTATGTTTCAATTGTTTGGCGAATAGCTGTACTAAGGTCGATTTCCCAACCTGCCTGGTGCCACGAATAATCAATGGTTTACGTTTGTCATTGGCTAACCATTTTTGCAGAAATTGTAATTGTTGACGTTGCATTGAGTGTCTGAATCTGGAAGAAGCGGGGAGTATAACACAAAGAATGGCAGGAAATATTATTTTAAGGGTGTGTTTTAAGTCATATAGTATTATTTTATAGGTGTTATTAAATGCCCTGGCTAAAACTTTCTATCGAAGCCGGTCAATTCGACCCCGAAATCCTCAGTCAATTTTTCGAAGCGCAGGGTGCGCTGTCGGTCACTTTTCAGGACGCCGCCGATCACCCCTTGTATGAGCCGAAGCCGGGTGAAACACCGCTCTGGCTGGCTACAAACATCATCGCCCTGTTTGATGATGGCCTGGACACTAACTATTTACGCCAGCAATTTATTAACACCTTTGGAGAGACAGGCGCCGAAAGAATAAAAATCGAAACCCTGCCGGATCGCGACTGGGAACGCGCCTGGCTGGACGATTTTAAACCCATGCAATTTGGCCGGCGATTATGGGTCTGTCCAGCCGGTATGCGGCCTGAACAAAGTGGAGCGGTAATTATTGATCTTGATCCGGGGCTGGCGTTTGGTACCGGCACCCATCCAACCACGGCTTTGTGTCTGACATGGCTGGATCAAAATCCGCCGGCTAACCTTGAAGTCCTGGATTATGGCTGTGGTTCCGGTGTGCTTGGCATGGCAACCTTGAAGCTGGGTGCCGCAAATGTCTGCGCAGTGGATATCGATCCGCAAGCCTTATGGGCAACTCGGAATAATGCTGCCCGGAACAAGCTGGATAGCCAGATAAAGACAACCCTGCCCAGTGATTTACCGGCTTCATACCAAGCCGACCTGGTGTTGGCTAATATTCTCGCAAACCCTTTGATTGAGATGGCGGATACCCTGGCCGGTTTTATCAAGCCCGGTGGTACGCTTGTGTTGTCCGGCATATTGGATGGACAGGCAGAACAGGTTATGGCGGCGTACTCGGGCTGTTTGCAGATGAATCCCCCCGTGGAGCTTGAGGGTTGGGTGTGTTTGACGGGGGTTAAAGGTTAGGCGCGGCACAAACCCCACCAACCCATTCATCTAACAAGAAATATTCAGGGAAACCACCATGCCTGACGCTAATACACATGGTATGGTCAAATAGACCCGATATTTCAGTGAGCTAGCCTTTAAGATCATGTACGTTGTCTGCCCGTCCTGTCAGGATGCCTTCAAAATTCACAGCGGCTATCTGGCCGTTGCGCAGGGCCATGTGCGCTGTGGAGGTTGTCAGGCGGTATTTGATGCCACGGCTTTTTTGTACGATTCGTTGGAGGAGGCGGGCGATGCTGTACAGCGTCTGCGCACGGCAGAGCAGGACATTGATGGCGTAGTCGAGGTGGCGCGGGCTACCGTAAAAGCAGATGTTTCTGCTGTTGCAACCTGTCCTGATGCAACAAATATCCATGCTGTAGTAAAAACAAATATTGTTGCGTGGTCTGACTGTGACTTTTATGCGCAACCCATAGTCGGAGAGATACCGCCACGTTTAGATCAAGTCTCGATACCTGAGGTAGTTATCCTTAATGATGGACCTGAAAGTCAGGCTAGCCATATATCTAAAAAAGTATGGTGGGGCGCGGCAGCGTCGGTTTTTTTGTCAGTTTTAATTTCCGGTCAGTATCTATGGAAAGAACGCAATCAGTTGGCGGCTGATACACAGTTTCGGCCCTGGATGGAGCGCTACTGTGTCGTACTGAATTGTGATCTACCTCTGCGCCGGGATTTAAGCAAAATTGAAATACTCGAACGTGAAGTCAAGGATCACCCCCGTGTCAAAGATGCGCTGCTTGTCAGTGCTACTATTCTTAATGATGCGGCTTTTATTCAAGACTACCCTGTATTTGAGATTTCATTTTCTGATATGTCGGGTACACCCGTTTCTGTCCGGCGTTTTAAACCTGACGAATATCTGTCCAATAATAAAGACGCCAGTCAAGGCTTTCAGCCTGGTGAAAAAACTCAACTGGTACTCGAGGTGTTGGATCCGGGTAAACAGGCGGTTTCTTTTCAGCTCGAATTTCTCTAGGTTTTATGGCTGCGAAAGTTT
>CAYPEL010000206.1:0-4014 GCA_964409635.1 uncultured Gammaproteobacteria bacterium
GGGACAGCCAGCCAGAGGTAGGCCAAAGAAAAGCGGTTAAAAAATAATCCCTCCGTCACCTTTGTCTCCCGCAATTCAGTCGATTTGCGCTGCTGACGCTCTCACAAATGCGCCTCAAGCCTGCTCCAGTGGGGGAAATAGCCAGCTTGGCCCGCTTCCGCCTGATAGCCTTCACAAATACAAATATCAGGCACGGCAACCAGCGTATCGCCTGCGTACAACAGCGGGATCCGGGCGCGCTCCCAAGCGGGAATCCCCTTTTCCTGCAGCAGCTTCTTTAACGCGTGGGTCTGACCACGCGAGGCGGGCTTCAATACTTCACCACCGCGCCGGAAACGGATTTCTATTTTTTGCGTCTGAAACCGGCTATGCAGTCCTTTGCCCGTCTCGACCGCCGCGCTGAGCACGCCGGCCGGGTTTTTCAAGTGCAAAGGCTGGCTTAGCTGCCATTCGAATATTTGGCCATAAGAAAATCCCGGTAAGGGCGCCATAACAAATAAGCGATCCCGGTAGCGGCGAATTTCAGCCCCGGGCCATTGCACTAATGGACTGGCGTCTGGCTGGCAGTCAAGAATTTCTTTGAGCACACGCTGCAGGATTATATCGCCGGGTACCTGAAGGCGGTTCCGCTGAACCCAATAGCGCAGGATATTGCGCTGCCTGGCTTGAGATAAACGAGTAAGCCGGTTAACCGATAGCCCGGCGCCCTGCTCTATTCTTAGTAAATCTATTTCGGCCAGGGCGGTATTTAATTCTGCCTGCCCGGCCTGATGCCTTGCTGCCCGACCAAGTGTTACTGAAATTGACGGCCAGCGCTGCTGTAATTTCGGCATAATCACATGGCGAAGAAAATTACGGTCAAAATCTGTATCGGTATTACTGGGGTCTTCGATCCAATCCAGTTGCTGTTCGCGTGCATAGGTTAAAATGGATTCACGCGAAATATCTAGCAAGGGTCGGCACAGCAGGCCTTTTCCAAATTTACTTTCTGCCGGCATGGCGGCCAGGCCCTTGCTGCCGGCACCACGGAATAATTGCAGCAACAAGGTCTCTGCCTGATCGTCCTGGTGCTGCGCCGTCAGCAAGACGGCAGATTCTGGCAACCAGTCTTTCAGGGCCTGGTAGCGGGCATCGCGAGCCGCCGCTTCCGGACTTTCGCCGCGTTTTGCAGCCGCATCGACTTTGATGCAGGTAAACGCAACATCCAGTTGATCGCAGACCGCTTCACAATGTCTGGCCCAGGACGCTGAATCTGCTTGTAACTGGTGGTCGATATAAACCGCGTGGAGCACATTGCCGTGTAATTGTTCTCGCGCATTTACGAGTAGATTCAGTAATACGTGCGAATCCACCCCGCCACTGTATGCCACGCAGTAGCTCCCGGCATCCGGCAAATCTTTTAATGCTGATAATAGCGTTTTATTTAACTGGCTTTCAGACACGGGTGGTTTACAGGCAGATTTGCGGGAACGGGAATTATTCCGCGATAGGGTGCTAACCCGCGCCTGCATGCAACTGCTGTAGAAATTTCATTTTGATCAGGAGGGCTCGTTAAACGTGCCGTAGGCCATCAACCGCTGATAACGCTGCGCTACCAACTCCTCTGGCGGAATAGCTTCCAGAGTGGCTAATTGCTTGACCAGGGTTGCGCGGATACGATCCGCCATTTCTGCAGGATCGCGGTGAGCTCCACCCAGGGGTTCTTCAATAATTTCATCGACGAGGCCTAATTCCTTGAGCCGTTTGGAGGTCAAACCCAGCGCTTCAGCGGCATCGGATGCCTTGTCTGCGCTTTTCCATAAAATGGAAGCACAGCCTTCAGGTGAGATGACCGAATAGATACTAAATTCCAGCATAGCCATGTGATCACCCACCCCAATTGCCAGTGCGCCGCCCGACCCGCCCTCCCCGGTTACTGTACAGATTACCGGCACTTTCATGCCGGCCATGGCAAACAGATTGCGGGCGATGGCCTCACTCTGACCGCGTTCTTCCGCGCCAATGCCAGGATAGGCGCCAGGTGTATCGATAAAGGTAAGCACCGGCAGGCGGTAGTGCTCTGCCATGTCCATTAGACGCTTGGCCTTGCGGTAGCCTTCCGGGCGCGGCATACCAAAATTCCTGCGCAGCTTTTCCTTGGTATCACGGCCCTTTTGCTGGCCTATCACCATCACCGGCTTGCCTTGTATGCGCGCCAGACCACCGACAATCGCGGGATCGTCGGCATACATGCGGTCACCGTGTAATTCTTCAAATCCGGTGAAAATCCGTTGGATATAATCCAGGGCAAACGGCCGCTGCGGGTGGCGCGCCAGTTGGGATATCTGCCAGGCATTCAGGTTGGAGAAAATGGATTCGGTCAGAGAGCGGCTTTTGGCCTGCAGGCGCCCAATTTCTTCATTTATATTTATTTCGGCGTCATCGCCAACGTAACGCAGCTCTTCAATCTTGGCTTCCAGCTCCGCTATGGGCTGTTCGAAATCGAGGAAATTCAGATCCATAAAGTCAATAGTTTCCAACTTGGTTTATTACAATTCGATGAATTTTAATGGATTTTCAGCGCGGGCGCACCTTACGATTTATTTGTATAGCACCCTGACCTTTTCTTCGCCTGTCAAATCTTTCAGCCGGTGCAGCAGTTCGTCGGTTGGATGCACACGCCATTGCTCGCCTAATGTAATACTGGCATTAGCTGAAGCTGACTTGTAATTGAGACCTACCGGACAGGCGCCATCACAAAACGGCTTCAAAATATTCTCCAGTGAAAGTATGAAACCGTTACTTGCTTTCTGTGCGTTAATGTCCAACACGAGTTTTTTTGCATAGATTTCACGCGCCGTGTCGATATCATAAATGCAGTCTGCATTCATGCGTATACTGCCCGAATAATCATCAAAACCCAACGAACCTTGCACAACCAGCACTTTATCTACAGCAAGCAAGGCTTCGTACTGCGCATAGACTTTTGAAAAGATCCTGATTTCCATACGCGCCGTTCTATCATCCAGAGTAAGAAACGCCATACGCGCCCCGCTTTGTGTTGAGCGTGTACGTATTTCGATTGCCAACCCGGCCAATACCACAACCCGGTCATTTTTCTGTCCAGTTGCCGTGAGTGCACTGTCATCGGCGCCACCGAGTTCGGTGAGCGTTCCGGAAACGATGTGTTGTAACTCACGCCTGTAACGGTCAATAGGATGTTTGGTGAGATACAAGCCCAGTGTGGCTTTCTCGCCCGACAGCCACTGCTCCTCATCCCATTCCGGTAAGACTACAACTGCTGCCGCGACTGGTGCAGCGTCCTGGCTCAGGGTTCCACCAAACAGATCACTCTGGCCGGCGTCTGCATCGCGTAAGTGTTGCTCTGCAGATTTAATGGCATCCGGTAACTGAGCCATAATTGACGCCCGGTTGGCGCCAAGAGAATCCAACGCGCCTGCGCGAACCAGCGACTCATAAACGCGCCGGGTTATTTTTCGCGAGGCGATGCGTTTGCACAGGTCTACCAGTGAAGTGAAAACACCCTTCAGGCTGCGCTCCTGGATGACGATCTCTACGACAGATTCACCGACCCCTTTGATCGCACCCAATCCGTATAAAATAGTACGCTCATCTTTTACTGTAAAGGCGAACCCCGAACTGTTGACATCGGGTGGTAAAACGTCCAGTTTAATATCCCAACATTCATTGATCATGGCCATGACTTTGTCCGTATTATCCATATCTGAAGATAACACGGCGGCCATAAAAGCAGCTGGGTAATATGCTTTGAGCCAGGCTGTTTGATAGGAAACCAAGGCATAAGCGGCTGAGTGAGATTTATTAAAACCATAGCCGGCAAACTTTTCCATCAAATCGAAAATATAGCTCGCGGTTTTTTCCTCGACACCATGCTGTAACGCGCCCGCTATGAAAATGCTGCGCTGTTTGGCCATTTCCTCCGGTTTCTTTTTGCCCATGGCGCGGCGTAACAGATCCGCGCCGCCCAGCGAGTAACCAGCCAGGATTTGGGCA
>CAYPEL010000207.1:0-2364 GCA_964409635.1 uncultured Gammaproteobacteria bacterium
GCTGATAAAACCTGTTGCATTCTCCAAGACCCGGTTGAGATCCATCGCTTCGCGCTGCACTTCTCCTTTGGCGGCAAACTGACGCATGCGGCGGATTATTTTGCCGGCGCGTTTTGCCTGCAGTGAAGATTCCTCCAAGACATAAGCGAGCTTGTCCGGTCTTTCCCCATTAGCCTCAAGGATACGTAGTCCAGACTGGCAAAAAGTGGATATGGCAGACAAGGGTTGATTCAGTTCATGGGCAATGCCCGAGGCCATCTCGCCCAGGATGTTTAGCCGATCAACGTGCGCCAAGTCACTCTGGTGCTGCAGTGCCTGTACTTCCGCCGCAATACGACGCCTTTCCTTACGGCGAAGCTGATGCAGCATGAACAGGATAACACTGACGAACACGCTGAATAAAATACCGGCATATACCCAGTTACGGGCGGCTTCCTTGTAAAAAAGTCCCTCGGCGGGCAGGTCGACGAGATTCCAACGGCTATTAGCGACCGGCAAGGAAAAGGCTATGCGTTCTAATTCATTGCTATCAAGGAAAAACGCCCGCTGCAGCGTATCGCGTGAACCCTGCCCGGTAATCTCGATCAATCCCAATTTGTCTTTTTGCAATAATAGAAGTTCGTGACCGGGTATTTGCAGCCGCTGGAGAATGCGTGACAGCATAGTGTGATCAAAACTCAGGAAGAATATGCCACGCGGCGCATCCTGCCCACCCCAGGGAATCATGACATCGAAGTGATAGCCTTGCGGATTCGGATGAATATACCCCTGTTGCCGGTATCCCCGCTCGATAAAACCCTGAATGTCCTGCTGACAGAGTTCTCCCACCCGATTGTCAAAATCCACTTGCAGGACATTGCCCGCAGTGTCTGTGAGTGTCAATCCAAAGTATTCCGGGAAATGTTTTTGTACTATAGCCTCGAGCTGTTCCCATACGGCATCATCATCTTTGGCATCCGCAACCGCCTCAAATAATGCTTGATGGTCTTCGGCAAATAGCCGCATTGTCCGTTGCAATTCACTGATCTGTAAATTCACTTCGGCAACAGCCCCCATCACTGAGGTAACAGCAAATTGGTGGTGGTAACGTTTAAAGTTATCAGTACGATTCCAGGCCTGCCAGGACAACATAATAGCGACCATCAGCAGGACAATCAGCACATAAACCAGATAATCAGGTGCTTGGCTTAACCGTTTTTTTGACATAGTGCTTAATGATCAAGAGGCTCGGGAATGGTGCTTATTATAGGGATTAACGCACGCGCGTCTGCAAATAGAAACAATATTACGGCAGATATCCGCGGCATAGGGGCCAGAGTAAAACTCAGAATGGTTTTTACTCTGACCTTGACTCCCTCTATGTATATTATAATGAGCCTGTAGAAAAAATCCGGGGCAACAAATTTCTGTCGGATTTCGGGGTATCAAAACCATACCTTCACTAGAGATCATGGCTTATAACTGTTCTGAGGAAGTCAACTTTTCCGGAAACATTTTTTATAGGGTTATTCTACAACATCAACGTCTACAATAACGCTGCATTTAACTTGAAACAGCCACATCAAAAATAATAACCTACCCCGGCAAACAGCTGAATAACTTTATTACCATCTGCTAGTGGGCTGTCGCTAACTTCGCTGTCGAAGATGTATGCTCGGGTGCCGCCAAATATGCCCCAATTGCCGATGGGGTAGGTTGCAATCAGCTCAAGTTCTGCACCAAAGGCATTGTCGGGTTTGTATGTTGGGGTTCCGTAATAGTAGTCGACCAGGTTTTTGTCCTGATATTGTATGCCAACAGATGATAATAATCGCACTGGACCAAAGGAGTCGCGCCGATATAATTGCAGATCCCACTCATGACTTTCATGTGCTCCCGACACGTCCCGCAGCAGAGCAAGTCGTGTGAAAAAACCCGCCGGTAAACGGGCGCCAACCTGTGCGCCTAGTTCGATTGCCCGGTCACGGTCACCCAGGCTGGCAAAAGAGGGATTATCATCTGCATTTCTGAACTGGTGCGTACGAAGCTGCCCGACGACCGAGGCAAAAAAAGTACCGTCACGATAGACCGAAACGCCGGCACGGTTGGCTTCGACAAAGACTGGGCCATAACCGCCAAAAATAAACGGCGCAATACTGGTGTCGCTTGCTGTGTCTTTGTAATTCAGATTACGATCGACGACTCCTATCCCCCATAAGCCATACGCGGGATCAGTTATACCGTCGGCATCCACGATAGAGGGCGACAGAAGAATAAGTAGTGTACTTAACCATATTAATTTCATACCGATGCCAGAGTCTATTTCTTATGATTAATGTAGATGGGTACTCGCAACTAAAGTTCAAATAAAAGGCCAGGGAAAGC
>CAYPEL010000207.1:2464-3932 GCA_964409635.1 uncultured Gammaproteobacteria bacterium
ACGACCTCAACGCCAGCGGCTCAGCCTGTAACAATTATTACAGCTTTCAAATGGGTAGTCTGTTTACCGAGTACAACGATGGGACGGCGACACTGGTCGCCACCGCGCTGAACCCCGATAACGTCCTTGCAAAGATTAATATCCTGTTTGATGGTTTCTCCAACAACCACTCGCCGGTAAAGACCGGCGGTGGACCGGAACTTTCCTCCTGGCATTTCTATGATGACATCCTGAAAGGCGAGATAGGTATTGAAGGTAATTACTACGAACTTAGCATGGCAGGTAACTATGCGTTGCAAGTCGGCCTGGGCGCTAACGACAAATCAGCCGCATTTGGTGGCTCGGTCTGGATCATCCCCAGCCGGATATACGAAGCTGGCCAGGAAGGTGGTGATCTTAACCACTGGGATCTCAACATGGATTTTAAATCGGTACCGGAACCGTCTGTACTGATCCTCATGCTATTTGGCCTGGCAGGCATTACCCTGCTGTCACCGGGCAAAGCTAGTCGAATATAAATCTCGACAATTTACAGCGGTACCTGAAACGCGCGAGATCCCATCTCGCGCGTTTTTTTATATCTCGGTGAAATACATTAGCCCGACCATCTCAAATAATGTACTGACAGTTTCAGTCTTCCCTTTCAGAGTAAAGGGTCAACATCCTCTCTTTGGTTAACGAGGCTACTACAGATTCAATTACGTTGCAGCCTGCCGCTTTGCCTTCGCAGAACTTACAGCGCAAAATTACTCATACGCTGCTCCACAGTACTACTGGGGTGAATGTAAGTACTGGATATGGTGGGCACTTAATCAAATCTGGAAGCCCATCGTAAGTCACCGTTATTCATAATCGCTTACAGATGCTATATCATTAGACTATGCTCTCAGATGCAAACCGTAACCACCAGGCTGACTTGTACCGGGATGCCCGGATCGCGGACTGGAAGCTTAAAGCCAAACGGGCGGCCCGTAAAAAACAGGGCCGCAACCTCTACGTCATCACGCTACATCCTGACGTGCTGAAACGGACAGAATTTTGTGCAGAAAACCCTGGTTATAGAGAAGGTATGCCCTGTGTCTATGTAGGTATGACCATTCATAACCCAGGCGACCGCTATGAACAACATAAGCTTGGATACCGCAGCAGTAAATATCCTAGACGGTACGGCATCGAACTGGCGCTAGAGTTGATACACGGTTTCAATCAGGAAGGATTACCAGAAAATGAGCAAGAGTCTGCACTCGCCAACTGGTTCCGCGGCCAAGGCTATGGGGTCTGGCAAAATTAGTACTACTCATACGTACGCTGAATATGCGTGGAACGAAATGCAGCGTATTCGGTTTTTGAATACGCTAGCAGAAAAAGACAGGGCTGAAATTTTTCGCATAAAAAGCATTGCTCAATTATCCGCAAGAGAATGTACGCAACTGTTACTGCACCCGGAAACCCGTAAGCAAATTCTACT
>CAYPEL010000208.1:0-3912 GCA_964409635.1 uncultured Gammaproteobacteria bacterium
GTCTGGCGACAATCCTGGCCGCGCCGTTTATGACCAGTTCGGCGCGGCTGCCGGCTTATGCATTACTGATCTCTGCGTTTGTCCCCCGACAATCCTACCTGGGTGGTTTTTTGAACCTGCAAGGGTTGCTGCTGCTGGGTCTTTATTTCCTCGGCATTGCGGGTGGTGTGCTGACCGCACTACTTTTTAAACGCACTGTTTTACGCGGCCCGACACCGACCTTTGTAATGGAAATGCCGCCGTACCGTATGCCCAATATTAAATCCGTACTAATACGTCTCTGGGAGCGTGGAAGAATTTTTCTGGTGCGCGCCGGTACGGTGATTTTCATGGTCGCCGTCATCATTTGGGCGCTTGTGTATTTCCCGCACCCGCAGGCTTTGCAGGACGGGTTTGATCAGCAACGCGAACAGGCTGCACAACAGTTAAGCGGTGAGGCGTTGCAAACCCGGATCAGTGAACTGGATAATTTACAAGCCGCAGGCTATCTGGAGCAGAGTTACCTGGGCAGGATGGGGAAAGCCATCGAACCGGTCTTTACCCCGCTCGGTTGGGACTGGAAAGTCTCGTCTGCCGTGCTGGCCTCTTTTCCGGCGCGCGAAGTCGTCATCGCCGTATTAGGCACCATCTATGCGGTCGGTAGCGAGGTTGACGAAGAAAGTGCCAGCCTGCGGCAACGCATTGCAGCATCGACCTGGCCCGATGGCCGTGCGGTATACACTTTACCCATGGTCGCCGGGTTGCTGGTATTTTATGCGTTCTGTTTACAATGTGTCGCAACGGTTGCCGCCATTGGACGAGAAACAAACAGTTGGCGCTGGCCTGTGTTTGCCTGGGTGTATATGACCGGGGTTGGTTACCTGGCAGCCTTTCTTACCTATCAGATAGGCAACCGGTTATCGTTATAGAAGGGCAGTTATTATGGATGGATTGATTCAGGAAATAATTGCGCTGGGTATTGTCGGACTGGTCGTTGGCGTGGCCGTTATCCGGCGTATTAGAAAGAGTAACACTAAAGCGCATAACTCAAGCCAGGGCTGTGCAGGGTGTCATACCGGATCAAATTGCGCGCGCCCGAAGGCCGGTTATATCCGCACAGACGGGATTCAACCACGCGATAGAAAATCCCTTTGATTACTGACAACACGCCAGCTTTGGTGCATGGGGCTGGGTTTGCATCTGTATAAATCTGCATTTTGATCGTCAAAATAAATCCTCCCCTTATCCGACAACATTGTATTGATGGGCTCAGCGTGACGGTGGTGTTTGCTTAAGTTATTGAAATACTATAAGCATGGTGGGGTTTCTGTTGATGCCGGTTAACAAGTTCGCCTTGTTCATGAGCTGTGTCTATTTCAGTGTTAAAAAATTTCCCGCAGGTAATGTCATCAACAATGCATTTGTCGAAGTTTCCCCATTATTCAGGGTGGCAGGGTCTCTCATAAAGTAATTTGATGGAAGCGTCATGAATATCGAATAGTATTGCAAAAGATAGTCCTTTATCATCAGCGGCTCATTAAATATCGACCATAATATTCGAGGGGTTTTAAGTGATGATTACCAGCAATCCTTTCGCTGCGCTAACCGAGATCATCCCTGTTTTTTCTATGCAGGCATACGTGATAGCCATGATGGTTCTTGTTGTTGCAGGTACCGCGATAGACGTTATCCACAAGAGGAGCAAAGAATACTTCGATGGCCATACCAAGGCGATGGCGAAGAAAGCACAAAAACAGATTAGTGGGGCTGAAAAAAAATCACTGCTGATCAAAACTATCACGAGTGAAGTGCTGACTTCATCCGAGTTCTGCAACCAGAAGCGCCGTCTATCGCATTTGCTGACCATGTACGGTTTTATATTCTTTGTAGCGGCCACCGCCATCATGATTTTCTTTTACGGTGGTGAGGCAAGTGCCGGTATCTGGCCTTTCCTCTGGCATGTTGGTGCGCTGATGCTCTGTATTGGTGGTTACTGGTTCTGGTTTGATATTCGCGTGGACGTATCTGCTGCAGGCCAACGCTGGAATGTAATATCATTCCGTCAGGATGCCTTTATACTGTCAATGCTGGCCATGTGCACATTCGCTCTGCTCTGGTCTTTCACAGGGTTGCTGCTGATGTTTGTATTGTTCATTCTGGCTAGCACGCTGCTGTTCAGCACTGTGATTTGGTCCAAGTTTGCGCATATGTTCTTCAAACCTGTGGCAGCCTATCAGAAGAAAATTATCTGGGCGGATGGATCGCGTGAGGGTCTGCCTGACATTCCTGAACTGACCAGTGCAGAAGTTAGGGAAAAATTTCCGGATATAGCGACCTATATGGGTGATAACCCACCGTATATGGG
The DNA here is from genome assembly GCA_964409635.1 of uncultured Gammaproteobacteria bacterium. Lineage (GTDB taxonomy): Bacteria > Pseudomonadota > Gammaproteobacteria > DSM-19610 > DSM-19610 > CAYPEL01. The sequence goes on from CAYPEL010000208.1 coordinate 2,345, forward strand.
ACTTGGCATCAAGCGTGAGCCGCCTCGCCATTACTAATTTTAAGCTAGAGAGGATTTACTAATGCCTACTTTTGTATATATGACCCGTTGTGATGGCTGTGGAGAATGTGTCGATATCTGCCCATCAGACATCATGCACATCGATAAAACCCTTCGCCGTGCATACAACATTGAACCGAATATGTGTTGGGAGTGTTACTCCTGTGTGAAGGCATGCCCGCATCACGCTATCGACGTGCGTGGCTACGCGGATTTTGCGCCGCTGGGTCATTCAGTGCGTGTCCGCCGCGATGAAGAAAAGGGTGTGATCGCATGGCGTATCATCTTCCGCAACGGTAAAAAAGACTGGGATCTGCTGGCACCGATTACAACAAAACCCTGGGGATCAGCTATTCCTGACCTTAGTTCAGTGTCCGGGCCAGGTGATGACATGCGCAACAGCCAGTTGCTTTACAAAGAGCCGAAGTACATTAGGATGGATGAAGGCGGCCTGCATACGCTTAAAACCAATGGCCTTACAATGAAAGAAGGGGTGTACTACTGATGGCTTACGAAACAATCATTGAAGACAATATTGATGTATTGGTTGTCGGCGCTGGCCTTGGGGGTACAGGTGCCGCTTTCGAAGCGAGATTCTGGGGCAAAAACAAGAAGATTATCATCGCCGAAAAAGCCAATATCGACCGTTCGGGCGCGGTAGCCCAGGGTCTGTATGCAATCAACTGTTACATGGGCACCCGCTTTGGTGAAAACAATCCAGAAGATCATGTACGTTATGCGCGTATGGATCTGATGGGTATGGTGCGAGAAGATTTATTATTTGATATGGCACGCCATGTGGATTCAGCTGTTCACCAGTTTGAAGATTGGGGTCTGCCGATAATGAAAGACGAGAAAACCGGTAGTTATCTACGTGAAGGTAGATGGCAGATCATGATTCATGGTGAATCTTATAAGCCTATCGTTGCAGAAGCCGCCAAGAAGGCTGCCGACAAAGTATTCAACCGTGTTTGTGTTACCCACCTGCTGATGGATGAAAGCAATCCAAACCGTGTTGCGGGTGCCGTTGGTTTTAATGTGCGTACCGGTAACTACCATGTGTTCAAGTCCAAAACTGTTATCGTCGGTGCTGGTGGTGCTTCCAATATCTACAAGCCGCGTTCAGTCGGTGAAGGCGCTGGTCGTGTATGGTATGCGCCATGGTCATCCGGTTCCGCTTACGGTCTAATGATCGAAGCTGGCGCCAAGATGACGCAGATGGAAAACAAGATCGTACTGGCCCGCTTCAAGGATGGCTACGGTCCTGTGGGCGCCTACTTCCTGCACCTGAAGACCTATACGCAAAACGGTTACGGTGAAGAGTATGAATCCAAGTGGTTCCCGGCACTCTCGAAAATGGTCGGCAAAGAATATCTCGATACAGAAGGTCAGCACTTATCTCATAAGCCAATCCCGACCTGTTTACGTAACCACGCCTTCATTAACGAAGTGAATGCCGGTCGTGGTCCGATTCGCATGGTCACCATGGAAGCCTTCCAGGATCCGCATCTGGAAGAAATCGGCTGGCA
>CAYPEL010000209.1:0-3790 GCA_964409635.1 uncultured Gammaproteobacteria bacterium
TCCAGCATAAGTGGTATGCTTATTACACGATTAAGAGGAACAAAAACTATGTCTTTTGTTATGCATGATGTAAAAGAACTGGTCAATCATTTACCCGATGATGCCAGTATCGAAGATGTGCAATACCATCTGTACGTGCTGGAAAAAATTCGTAAAGGACGTGACGATATTAGTAATGGTCGTCATTTTACGACAGAGCAGGCCAGGGAGCATTTAAGTCGATAAACGGGCGCCAAACACTTGCTCTTTGCCCACCGTTTATTGCAAAGTAATCCATGTTCGGATGCATCATACTGCAAGGTTAGCAAAAAAAGACTAGAATGAAGACAAGCGAATGGCAATAAGACAGGCATTAATCATGGCGAGCACACCGGACTATCTTAAACAATTACACCAGGAAATCGATCAGACACCAGCAGAATACCGAGGCCTTCTGCTGCGTATCGTGCACTCGTTCCGTGAAGGCGTAATGCCATCAACACAATCTGACATGTTAAAAAAACGAAAAGCAGAGATGCTAACTGAAACCCATGAAGCACTGGCTGAGGTAGAGGCGGGTGATTTGATCGCGGGTGACAAAGTGCTTGACTGGCTTGATAGCTGGGGAGATAAAAACGAGAAGCCATCGCCTGTGTAATGGAACTAAAATTTACCCCACGCGCAGCGTATGATCTGAAACGCCTGCGAGCCTTCATCGCGAAACATAATTCCACGGCAGCAAAATGCATTAGCCAAAATCTCAAAGAGAGCATTTTACTTCTGCTTGATAATCCTGAGTTAGGAATCGAATCTGACGAATTGCCGGGTGTGCGGGACTATTTTCCCCCGTTCCTATTTTGTTCGTTATACAGTGAAAAATGAGGTCGTTATCATCCTGCGAGTGTGGCACGGAAAAGAGCTGCAAGACGGATAAAGACAACATCTGTGAACAGCCCGCAAGTGTTTTTCATAGTATTCTGGTAACTGTGTACCTATCAAAACATCACGCCCCCTTGCAATGATTAATAAAGTGTTTATGAACTTGTAAGATAACGGTGAATGTCACCTTTTGCCCTGCCCCGATGTTTTTATGCGCTTGACTTGAAAACTTCTTACCTTCTGCTGATCTTTGTTGCATTTTGCTGGGATCCGATCCTGGCAAGCTCAGTTAATTTGAATTCCCGCCAAGCAACTACAGTAACGGCTCCACCCAGGCTGCAATTTCAATCAGCTGAAACTTGTCAACATTGTCATCAGGATATTTATCACGAGTGGAAACAGTCCTGGATGTCCAAAGCCTACACTAATCCCGTTTTTCAGCAGGATTATGCCCGCACAGAGTATTCATGCTACAGATCGACTCGTGATTAAGATATCGCCATGCCGTTCAGTCGTGAGCCGCGGCCGCCTGCAAGTATGACGGCTGTAATTTGTTTATCAGACATAGGCATACCAGTTATTCTCGTTGCGCCTGTTTTTGGCAGGCATTGGCTACAGGAATATGCTAACGCTTGCGGCCGAACTGAATAGAGGTTGAGTTGTGGCCGAGACTGCTCGGATACAGAGGCGGGCGGGTTCCAGCCAGACGGCGGAGCTGGATCACTTCCTCGATGTGTTATGGATGGAAAAAGGGCTCAGCGAGAACACCCTGGCCGCTTATCGCAGCGACCTGTCCGCTCTGGAGGGCTAGAGTGTTGGATAATGATCACCCAGCAATGGCGCTGAACAATTCGCGCTGGAAACTTAAACGCGCCGCTAAAAACTGAAAGCAATGCAAGACCATGCAGCTGTTGCGCTATTTGCAAGGCGAGAAACGACCGATTAGTGCCCGAAGCGGTCGTCCAGGCTGGTTGTCGACCACGTCACCTGATAGCCTGACAATCGAAATTAAAAGGTGACGGTAATTTAATCCCTCCGACACCTTTTAGCAGCCTGACACCTTTTAGCAGCCTCAATAAACGCATAAGGATATGCAGGTCTTTCAATGTGGATTTGATTTCCTGAATGGCCACAAGATCAAACCGGGTGATGATTTCAGCGATATAAATATAGGCTTCGCTCAGCCGTTGCGTGGTGTGGCCGAATTCCTTGATGTTCCAACTGGCAATAAGCAGGTTGCGCTCTGTTTTACGTTGTGGAATATCGGTATCCAGGCCCGCTCTGAGCGTGAGCAGGTTTTTAAGTGTGAGTTTTTTCTCTGACTTTGTGAGCTTTGGGAATACTAATGCATAGTTTTTGTGCTTGAAATCGGCTTTGGGCCGCAGATCATTATAATAGGGCATCAGAAAACTCCTTCATTCAGGATATTCAGTCTTGACATACACGCCGGTCATGCGCTCTCCATTCCAGATATAACAATAGTGTGCACCTTGTACCACCGGTTTGAGCAATCGGGGGCGAAAGACAGCAATACATTCACCGCCGGGATCACGCACACTGTTATAGACAACCCCATTTGATCCGGCATGACGTAGTTCTTTTGCAAAGGCCTGTGCTGTTCCATAGTGATTCGGATTAGGATTAGGATCATATATTTTTGACAGCGCCTTTTGCTGATTCCGGATATCGTGTAACCGCGCATCGATATCAGAGGCATAACTGCGCATATCGACCTCAATCGGGGATTCGTTGGTTGCGGCTAAAAAGCGGGCCCGATGAAATAGAGTTTCTGCAACGGCCGTGTCAATCGTCTTTGCCGCATAGTACACCCCATAACTGCCGTCGGTGAACCGGCTTCCATCCGGCTCAAGATGGGTGAACGCCGCCATAATCGGTGTGGTCCCAGGCCCATAGATTCGATCCTGCTTAGGTACCAGTGCAATCTCTCCAAGGCTCTCTCTCAAGCGATCATTGGTGAGACCTTCAATATCCTGGATAATCGCTAAATCCTCAGCACTGCAAATCCGGTCAAACAATCCCACGGGCGGGAAACGGCTGGGCACTAATCGCCATGAAGGCTTCCAGCGTACGCGCTTGCGCTCAAGCTGCATTTACCACCCGCGTTGTCCATCCAAGTATTGCCTGACCACGTAAAGATCAGACACATGCCCTGAAAGCATCCGGTCAAGTGCTGAGCGGCCACCAAAAGTCAGCGCATCATTGGGCCGCTTGATCCACTGATCGGCGGACTCCGCTTTGGGTAATAAAATCTGCAAGTCCTTATAGATACCAAAAATATAGGACAAGCGCTCCAGTTTTTCTTTGGTCAAGCGTGCACTTTGCGGATCACGCTTCCACTTGAAGTAGGTGCTGCGTGTCCGTTCATCAAAACCGAGCAATGTCATGGCTTGTTCAGCATTCAATTCCCAGTCACGGGCTATATTGAAGAAAGCACGGATGGCCACACCGGCTGTTTTCGCCGGGTCAGTGGCAAGCTTCTGTTCGATGGTCTTCATCACAGGCGCTCCTTTTACCGGGTTTAAAGGCATGTATTGTTTAGTATCGGAAAGTACACTATAGCACTTAATACTTGATAATGTATTAATATGTACTATCATGATAACCATAAGCTTGATACCAATCAAACTTATGTCATTTAACTATTTGTTATATAAGGTGATTATTATGACCAAAAAGTCAGGCGGTGGCAGTAAAACGACCACAGGTTACTGCGATACAGGCACTGGACGCTTTCTTACGGATCGCCAGAGACAACGGCGCTCATCCAATACCGTCGTGGGAGCGCGCGCCCCTAAACCCGGGTTTAGGGATACGAAGAAATAGGCAAAGCTGAAAAACAGCTTGATCGGCGCTGCGCTTATCAGTTGCCTTATCGGGCAACGGTGGGCGCCGCGCAATAATCAGGCATGAA
>CAYPEL010000210.1:0-3742 GCA_964409635.1 uncultured Gammaproteobacteria bacterium
CTTTTGCCTGCACTTTCAAGGCGGCATTTATACCTGCCAGCAACCCTTGCGCAGCGGCTTCTTCATAGCCGGTGGTACCATTGATCTGACCGGCGAAAAACAGGCCATCAATATATTTGGTTTCCAGTGACGCACGTAGATCACGCGGGTCAAAATAATCATATTCGATGGCATAACCCGGCCGGGTTATGTGGGCATTTTCAAAGCCTGGCATAGAGCGTACCAAATCGTATTGCACATCAAAGGGCAAGCTGGTGGAAATACCGTTTGGATAAATTTCGTGTGTGTTTAGACCTTCAGGTTCGACAAAAATTTGATGCGAATTCTTGTCCGCAAAGCGCACCACTTTATCTTCAATCGAGGGACAATAACGCGGGCCCGTGGCTTCGATAGCGCCGGAAAACATGGGCGAACGATCCAGGCCGGCGCGAATAATATCGTGGGTTTGTTCTGTAGTTCGCGCCAAGTAACAACTGATCTGTTGCGGGTGTTCGTTACCGGTCGCCATGAAAGAAAAGCTCGGAATAGGCAAATCACCAGGCTGCTCGACTAATTGCGTGTAATCAATCGTGCGGCCATCAATACGCGGTGGTGTACCGGTTTTCAAACGCTCAACACGGAAAGGCAGCTCGCGCAATCGCTGCGCCAACGCATTGGCCGGTGGATCGCCAGCACGTCCACCCTGATAATTCGACAATCCGATATGAATTTGCCCGCCCAGAAAAGTGCCGACGGTCAACACCACGGTTTGTGCCGTAAAACGCAAGCCCATCTGGGTAACCACACCTTTGATCTGATCCTGCTCTACGATGAGATCGTCAACCGCTTGCTGGAACAAGGTCAGGTTGGACTGGTTTTCTAACAGGTTACGGATTGCCTGCTTATAAAGTTGACGGTCGGCCTGACAACGTGTGGCACGAACCGCCGGGCCTTTACTCGCATTTAACCGGCGAAACTGGATACCAGCAAGATCCGCCGCTTTACCCATCTCACCGCCCAGTGCATCGACCTCTTTTACCAGGTGGCCTTTGCCGATTCCGCCAATGGCCGGGTTGCAGCTCATTTGTCCCAGTGTTTCGATATTATGTGTCAGCAGCAAAGTGCGCGCACCGGCACGTGCCGCCGCTAACGCGGCCTCGGTACCGGCGTGACCACCACCGACTACAATGACATCAAAGGATTGGGTGAATTGCATACAGATTAAAAACTGTTTAGATAATAAGGCCGATTATTTTAGCTTTTTTTAAGGCTTTTCTCCATGGCCTCAGGCGTGTCTGGTTTAAACTCGCATCGCCTTGCAGAATGGCCTGCTTATGTAATAAGTACAGGATCAAATGGTTAAGGCATGATCAGTACATAACCCCGTTCCATCAGCTGCCTCTGGAAATTTATCTATTCGTACTAGTCATTAGTACATTAATTGTATGCGTTTTCAGAAGATTTAGCGCTTACTTTTATGTTTTGGGTTTATCATGGAGACGCTATTACTAGGCAATACTTTAGGTGTTGTACTCGGTTAATCACGCTAATGCTTCATACTTCCCTTTTGAACAGGGGGAAAAATTTTCAGGCCAGGGTGAAGATAGCTTACAAAGCACGCGGTATTGAATCGGAGCATTTGAATTTACTCGTTCAACTGTTACCTTCACTTTACCTTGCCCCACTGACTTAAGTAATTGTATGAATTCACCGGAGTAATACTGTGGTGCATAACCTACAAGAGAGATCGGATCACCAGTACGTACGAGTAAGGCCATTGCATCGTATTCATTCTGGATATCATGCATCAAATACAGATACTCGCCAGCTTCTAACAGGCGGGCACGTTCCTGATTTTCAGTATGCATATGTCGAAGACCCCGACTGAAAAAGTATACTTCGTAATTTTTGTTCGCATCCGGCATTGGACAGGGAAACAATTCCAGAGAATCTGTTGCTCGCAGCCCGCCGGTACGAGATAACTCGTCCATTACATCGTGGTCTTGTTCAGTTAATCCAAGCCACATCAAATACTCTGCATATTCGGGTCGCGACTTTGGTAATACGCGATTTGCGAATAGTGGGAATAGCTCTTCTGACTGATACGCTACATGCAAATTTTGCATGCTACCAAACGGTTGAAATTTTTTACCCGCCCGCTCCGCACCTTGGGTATACACAAATTTATAAAGACTATCGTCGCGTGTAAGGCGGCCAACCGGCGCCCAGCTCCGGCTATCAGGATCCTGCCATGCAATGTATAACGCTTTTGTCATTTCAATATTTCCAGATCACACAGCCGTTCAGCATTAACTTCGAGTATTTTCAGGGCAAATAGTTTTGCAGGTTCTGTAATCTCTGATTCTGGAATATTATCGAATATCTCCTCGAAATCTTTACCAGAACAAAGGCTTAATTTGCCGCCCCAATAGCGTGCGGCGGGATAACCATACTTAGCCGCCTTCTCAAAAGCATCAATAGTAGTATAAGGGTTTTGGCTGTTAGTGCCAGGATACAGTGTTGAAGATGCCCGCCCGACATATGCAGACACCGAGTGCCCACTATCTCGGGTTTTAAGCCGTTCCTGGCGTTTTTCATCTGTTTCATTCCTGCCCAGGCTGGAAGCATGATCAAACGTTGGCGCCAAAAACAGGCCTGTATCCGGCGTATACACTAACCCCCAATTCTCATGATGTCTGTCCTGATTACTGACGAGTGCATCAAGCAATAAATAACCGATAAAGACATGGAATGCATTTTCCATTTCACCCGATTGCGGTGCCTGGTAACCGAGAGGGAGTCCGATAGGCGCTCGGCTCAAAACTGCGTGGACTCTTCCCAAAGTATGCTGACGGATTCGATAACGTTTGGTTTTTTCATATTCTGGTTCAAAACTGGCAAGCAGCTCATTTCCCAGAATTAATCTTGATCCTTTCGGGACAAACGTCGGACTAACCACACCCTTCCAGTCGCCAGCATTCGCGGTGGCAAAGTCATACTCAGCATGTGGAAGCCCAAGTAAACGGCAAATCTCGCAACATACTTTTTCTGCCCAGTTTTCACCTGTTCCTGGCCGCCCCTGTTTGAAGAGTATCCGATGGTTATTTTGGTCCCGGTACCAAAACTTGGATTTGGTGCCTAACTGTTCCAGTTGGCTCGATACACCCTCAGGAACTTTAATGATAGGATATGTCATGGCGCGAAGTGGTTGATCAATGGGCGACTGTATTAGAAAGTACTGAATCAAGAATACCTGCCACGGTCAGAATGTTTCCCAGATGTGCTCGACTTTGCTTTTAATTTCCTCGGTTATCAATACGTTATCCTTTTGCAGCAGAGAAAAACGACCCTTCTCCTGACAAATGAATTGTTATTCCCCCGCCTATGTTAATACAAGACTATTTTCATTATTGGTTCACCAGGTAAAGCTGAAGGTTTTGACCCGATGATTTTACTTGCCAATGCAGAAACTGGAAAATATTTCACCGAGTAAATCGTCGCTGCTGAACTCGCGGTTATTTCAGACAGGCACTGTTGTGCCAGGCGTAGTTCTTCGGCCAGTAATTCTCCGGCTTTGTATTGTTCGATTTGCTCTCGGCCCTTCGTAATATGCCTCTGAGCGCGTTGTAACGCATCCAGGTGGCGGCGGCGGGCGCTGAAACCACCCTCCTCCTGTGGCTGAAAATCGATGACCTGTTTTAAATGTTCGCGTAAGGCGGACAAACCTTCGCCTGTCTTTGCGGATATAGCCACACTGTTGTCA
>CAYPEL010000211.1:0-3708 GCA_964409635.1 uncultured Gammaproteobacteria bacterium
TTGCAGCATAGTCGCATCCTTGCGAGTCGGTGTTGAGCCTCAGGCTATCAGGTAGCGTGGTGAGCGGCCAGTCTGAGTGTCCGCTTTGGGCACAAAGCAGTCATTTAGTAAGTTATAAATATCTAATACGGAGTGACTACCATTACCTATTTAAGTAGCCTCACCACGCAAGTTTAAAGCCGATTGTGACTATGATGCTAATCATGTTGCGGCGAATATCTAAATAATTTTTCAAAGTCCTGCACTGGCACGTAACGCTTCAGCCTTATCGGTTTTTTCCCAATTGAAGCCGTCTTCCTCGCGGCCAAAGTGACCGTAGGCAGCGGTCTTTTTATAGATCGGGCGCAGCAGGTCAAGCATCGTGACCATGCCGCGTGGACGCAGGTCAAAATGTTCCCGCACTAAAGCCGCCAGCTTGTCCTCGTCAATCTTACCGGTGCCAAATGTATTGATGCTGATGGAGGTGGGTTCGGCGACCCCGATCGCATAAGAGATCTGGATTTCACAGCGATCAGCCAAACCGGCGGCGACAATATTCTTGGCGACATAGCGGCCGGCATAGGCGGCAGAGCGATCCACCTTGGAGGGATCTTTGCCCGAGAAAGCGCCACCACCGTGACGCGCCATCCCACCGTAAGTGTCGACTATGATTTTACGGCCGGTCAGGCCGCAGTCACCTACAGGTCCGCCGATCACGAAACGCCCAGTCGGGTTAATTAAGTATTTGGTATCTTTGTGTACCCAGTCAGTGGGTAACACAGGCTTGATGATTTCGTCCATGACCGCTTCATGCAACGCAGTCTGAGAGATGGACGGATCGTGTTGAGTAGAGAGCACAACCGCATCAATGGCCACCGGTTTGCCGTCCTGGTAGCGGAACGTCAGCTGGCTCTTGGCATCCGGCCGCAACCATGACAGGGTACCGTTCTTGCGGACTTCGGCCTGGCGTTTGACCAGACGGTGTGCATAGGTGATTGGTGCAGGCATCAACACATCGGTTTCATTGCTGGCGTAACCAAACATCAGTCCCTGATCGCCAGCCCCTTGTTCATGTTCTTCGGACGCATCGACACCCATGGCGATATCCGGTGATTGTTTTCCGATGCCGTTGATGACAGCGCAGGATTCCCAGTCAAAGCCCATCTCTGAACTGTTGTAACCGATTTCTTTAACGGTCTCGCGGACAATGGCTTCGATGTCAACCCATGCCGAGGTGGTAATTTCACCGGCCACCAGGGCCATACCCGTTTTAACCAGTGTCTCGCAGGCCACACGGGCTGATGTATCTTGCTCAAGAATGGCATCGAGGATAGCATCCGAAATCTGGTCAGAGACTTTGTCCGGGTGACCCTCGGAAACAGATTCAGATGTAAAGATAAATTCACTCATTTTGTAATATTCCTCACCCAATAAAAAAACCCACTGGAGCGGGACTCTAGCGGGTTTAAATTTCGATATTCGAAGACTCGCTTTAGCCGTGTTTCTATAGCGCCCGCAATCTGACTTCAAATCAGCGCTGTGAACATGAATTCTAGGCAGTCTGTTCTGACAAGTCAAAGTGAAACAGCGCCCTGCATTTTGATAGGTTACACTTCGTGGCATTCATGACTGACGAATCAGGAGCAAAATAATGGTCTCTCTGGAAACTCCAGTGTGCGATTTCGGAATACCCGCAATTAGTTTTGAGCTGCCCGGTGTGGATGGTAATCTTTGGACGTTGGATAAATGCCGTGGTGACAAGGGGTTGCTGGTGATGTTTATTTGTAATCACTGTCCCTACGTCAAAGCCATACTGGATCGCCTGGTGCGCGACACGCAGGAATTGCAGCAATCCGGTATAAACAGTGTGGCTATCATGTCCAATGACCCGACCGACTATCCGGAAGATTCATTTGAAAATATGCGGAAAATAGCAACCGGCAATGCGTTCCCATTTCCGTACCTAATGGACGCAAGTCAGTCGGTAGCCAAAGCTTACGGTGCCGTGTGTACACCGGATTTTTTTGGCTATAACGCTGACTTGCAGCTGCAATATCGTGGTCGTCTGGACGCCAGCCGTAAGGAAGCGGCCCCTGTGGATGCGCGTCGTGATCTGTTTGAAGGTATGCAACAGGTTGCAAATACCGGCAAGGGCCCGGAAGAGCAGATTCCCAGTATGGGATGCTCGATTAAGTGGATAGAAGCAAACGCCTGACCGGCCGTATCGTCAATAAGTCGTCGTCTGCCTAAATCAACGGTTGCCGAAAGGTCTCATCTGTTGGAGAATGGCGCGCTCGATTAAAGTCGCAGAATTGGTTCAGGGTTTACCAATGCGGTATCGGGATTTTTGGTTAACACAGGACGGCGTTTTGTCCCTGTGAAATAACACCTGAAGCACCAATGAAATTCTGGCAGTCGCGCCGCTTTCGCAAAGTGGCGGCGGCTGTTTTGCTGCTGATAAAGCGCAGAAAACTATTTATCAAAACAATCAGGAGAGACCTATGGCCTCGCGTAAAGACCTTGCAAATGCGATCCGTGCGCTCAGTATGGATGGGGTTCAACAAGCTAAATCTGGTCACCCGGGTGCACCGATGGGGATGGCCGACATCGCCGAAGTGTTATGGAATGATTTCATGCAGCACAACCCTGAAAATCCGGATTGGGCTGATCGTGACCGGTTTGTCCTGTCCAATGGCCACGGCTCCATGCTGATTTATTCTCTGCTGCACCTGACCGGTTATGACATGCCGATGGAAGAACTGAAAAACTTTCGTCAATTGCATTCGAAAACACCGGGTCATCCTGAATACGGCTATGCGCCAGGTATCGAGACCACCACCGGGCCGCTAGGCCAGGGTATTTCCAATGCGGTGGGCATGGCGCTGGCAGAAAAAGTATTGGCTGAGCAATTCAATAAAGACGGCCATGAAATCGTTGATCACAATACCTATGTCTTTTTGGGTGATGGCTGTTTAATGGAAGGCATTTCTCACGAAGCCTGCTCATTTGCCGGCACTCTGGGTCTGGGCAAACTGATTGCCGTTTATGATGACAATAATATTTCAATAGATGGCAACATTGACGGTTGGTTTGGCGACGATACGCCGAAGCGTTTTGAAGCCTACGGTTGGCACGTCATTCCGAATATTGATGGCCATGATGCGGATGCCGTAAAAGCGGCTATCACAAAAGCCGTTGCAGAGACCGGTAAACCGAGTTTGATTTGTTGTAAAACGGTGATCGGTAAAGGCGCGCCTAACAAAGAGGGTGGTCACAACGTGCATGGTGAAGCGTTGGGTGACGACGAAGTGGCGGCTACCCGAAAAAATATCGGCTGGTCACATCCGCCATTCACTGTTCCGGATGATATTTATAGTGGCTGGAATGCGAAGGATAAAGGCGCGGCTGCAGAGAAGAGTTGGAATGATAAGTTTGCCGCTTATAAAAAAGCCTATCCTGAAGAAGCTGCTGAATTTAATCGCCGTATGGCGGGTGAATTACCCGCCAACTGGGAAGCAGAGGCACAAAAATTTATCGCTGCTGTTAATGATAAAGCCGAGTCGCCCGCTACTCGTGTAGCCTCAAAAGGTGCCTTGAACGGCTACGCGCCGATGCTGCCGGAATTTCTCGGTGGTTCTGCTGACCTGACACCCTCAAATAACACCTTGCATGCCACCAGTGTTCGTATTAATGATGACAATGGTTCCAGCGAAATGAATTTTGCCGGTA
>CAYPEL010000212.1:0-3701 GCA_964409635.1 uncultured Gammaproteobacteria bacterium
CTATCTCAATCGCGTGACCGGCCTGGTTCAGCGATGTCTGCATGAAAACAGCGACAAGGTCCGGGTAACCGATGGCGATGGCCAGCGATGAATTCTTTACCACGTTCATCCACAGGCTAATCATCGGCGGAACAATGGCCGGCATCGCCTGGGGAATAATCACCAGAGACATAACCTTGCTTTGCCTGAGGCCGATTGCCATTGCGGCATCACTTTGTCCATTGCTAACCGATAAAATACCCGCGCGCACCGATTCGGCCAGATGTGCAGCGTGATATATGGTCAAAGCGACGAAAAGCGCCAGGAATGCGGGTGGCAGCGTCGCGCCGCCGACAAAATTGAATCCCTCGAGTACCGGGAGATCCCAAGCAAGCGGCGATCCTGTCAGCAGGTAAACCATGCCGGGCAGTAAAATGATCAATGCCGCGGATGGCAAAAACACCGGGAAGGTCTGCCCGGTTGCATCCTGGCGTCTATGCGCCCAACGCCTGAATACAACGACGGCGGTTATCGCGATGATCAAAGCAACGCCGGTCATCCACAGTAGATCGCCTGGTACCGGCCAGGGCATGTAAAGCCCTCGATTATTGAGTAGCACGGTTTCCGCGCCACCCGACAGGTCGAGGCTGTTCTTGATCCTGGGCAGTATCGAGAAAATCCCGGTATACCAGAAAATAATCTGTATCAACAAGGGCGTGTTGCGGAAAATCTCGACATAGGTAAGCGCCACCCTGGAAATCAGCCAGTTGTTGGAAAGCCGTAATACACCAATGATAAATCCAAGTACGGTAGAGGCGATTATCGCCAGGAACGAAATATAGAGGGTGTTGAGAATACCGATGAGGAAGATATCCCCGTAGGTGCCGACCCCGGCCTCATAAGCAATGAGTTTGAAGTCGGTGTCGAACCCCGCTTCAACGCCCAAAAATCCAAAACCGGAGCTCATCCCGCGTGCTTCGAGGTTATTCGTCGTGGTGGTAAAGAGGTACCAGCCGATCCAGCCTACAACCGCTGCCGTCAGGAGTTGATAGAAGACCGAGCGGACTCGTTCATCATTGAAAAAGTCAAACTCCTGTTTCGGTTTTTGGTGCCCGGATTCCCTGCGACTATCACTGACCGCCACGATTATTGCTCCTGTGATGTCACACTAGAAGAACAAGGGTTCAGCAAAATTAAACTGGCGCCGAACCAGCAGGCCGGTCCGGCGCCAGACTAATGATGCTACCGCATCGGCGGAGAGTACATCAGGCCGCCGTTGGTCCACAGCGCGTTAGCCGAACCCTCCCGGGCAATACCGATACCTAGTTTGCCGCTACCCATATAGGCTTCGTAATTTTCGCCGTAATTGCCAACCTGTTTGATGATATTGTAGGCCCAGTCCTTGTTAAGCCCCAATCCTTGGTGGAGGCTTCCCTCGACACCCAGCATACGTTTCACATTCACATCATCCGAATTGGCGCGCATGTCATCAACATTTTTACTGGTAACACCGAGCTCTTCGGCGTTGATCATGGCAAATACCGTCCAGGCGACGATATCTCTCCACTGGCTGTCACCATGTCTCACTGCTGGGGCCAGAGGCTCCTTGGAAATGGTTTCAGGCAGGATTATGTGGTCGGAAGGCACGGGAAAAGCAGCCAGGTTGCCCGCCATGGATGACTTGTCACCGGTGGTCGAATCACAACCACCCTTCAGGTAGGTTTCGTCACGGACGTTGAAATCCTCGAAGGTAACCGCGCTGATGTTAAGATTGTTGACCCGGCTAAAGTCCGCCAGATTGAGTTCGGTGGTGGTACCGGTAAGCACGCATACCTTGGCGCCCTTCAATTGCAGTGCACTGGTGATACCACTGTCTTTGCGAACCGTAAAACCCTGGCCATCATAAAAATTCGGTTGCAGGAAATCCAGACCAAGCTGGGTGTCACGAGACATAGTCCAGGTAGCGGTGCGTGATAAAAGATCAGATTCACCATTGGCCAGAGCGGTAAATCGCATCTGCGAGCTGACCGACTGGATTTCGAGTTTATCCTTGTCACCAAATATGGCAGCCGCGACAGCGTGGCAAGTCTGCACGTCCAGACCATACCAGTTTCCCTTGGCGTCCAGGTTATAGTAACCGGGTGAAGGTTGACCGACCTGGCAGCGTAGATGGCCGCGTTTTTTAACAATTTCCAGTGTGCTTTCCGCCGAGACAGCGGATATACCACCTAACGTCATCGCGGCAACCGCAGCAACTGATGTGAGTAATGTGGTTAGTTTCATTTTGTTACTCCTCCTATTTGTGGCTCGTTAGGGTATGTTGGAAGGCCATTAGAGTCCAATACAATATCTGGCACGACTCATGCACTAAACGCATTAATTTTATAAACATATTGCTAAAATCGCATCGAATTTAGGTGGTACAAAATGATCTGGTGACTTTTCTGGGCGCACCGTTTATGGCGTAACGCTACGATGATGAATCAGGCAGGAGGCGATCAAATCTGATCGACTGAAGACAAATTCCGGTGTAGTAACACCTGCCAAAATTTTTCAGCATGGGGCGCGATGATATTCGCATTTCGATAAATATTGATATGTAGTTCAATGTTATCGTTTTCGTCCCCTGCACGGACCAATTGCCCGTTTTCCAGATCCCTGGCAACGGTTGATAGTGGAACCCAGGCCACACCATACCCCTCGCGGGCCATCTGGCTTAATGCCGTGGCAATCGTGGCTTCGTAGACGATGTGGAATTCAAGATTACCATAGCGTTCGTCCAGGTGATGTTTGACCGGCCATTGAGACAGTGTAAACTTGGTCTGCAGATAGGGGATCACGCCTTGCGGATTTGATGGTAACCACCATCTCGGTTTACCCTCGCTGTCAGGGCTTACTATCGGCACCAGTGTCTCAATGCCCAGGTGCAACGAGGCGTATTTTTTCGTGTCATTTACGAGTCTTTCAGAGGGGTCTTCGTAGCAGATAAAAAACTCTACTTCTCCCTCATCCAGGGCATATAAATATTCTCCGACATCGGCATAATCAGTTCTGACGCTGAATAACTCCGGCTCGATATCCGGTTGAAGGTTTTTTAACCAGGTGGGTAAAAAGAATTGGGCCAGTGTGCTCAGGGTCGAAAAACGAATTCTTTCCTCTTCTTCTCTGCTTCGTGCCTGGATATCCTGTCGGGACAGATACGCGAGACGCACGATCTCCTGTGCTACGGGTTTAAATCGCTCGCCGGCATCGGTTAGCTGCACCGGCTGGCTACTTCGATCAACCAGCTTAGCTCCCAGCCAGGTTTCGAGTGATTTAATGCGTCGGCTCAAAGTTGGCTGAGAGACAAAGCGCTGCTCGGAAGTGATGCGAAAGTTGCCGCATTTGCAGAGGACGAGAAAGTCTTCTATCCAGTTAAGATCCATCACCGATTTCTGTGGTAAATGTTCATGAAAGAGATGGTTTTTCTATTTTTGTGGAAGGGTTCGTAATTGCGCATGCGCTGCAATATTACCGGCCATTATAGCAAAGGCCAGAGAACATAAAATTATCTTGTTCAGGCGGGAGGAGCAGGGAGGGGGGTCAGGTCTTTGAATTAGGGAGTGTGTTCAGGTCTTTGAAATATGAAAAATATACCTATAAACTTGCAGTCTAATAATCACAATAAATCTTTGAGCAACAAAGTGGCGAATATACTCGGGAGGAAATTAGGTGATTATATC
>CAYPEL010000213.1:0-3696 GCA_964409635.1 uncultured Gammaproteobacteria bacterium
CCAGACTTTGAAACCTTGAGGTGAAAGGGATGGCAGGTATCCATCCTTGAATACTTTATCAGAAAGAATGTTTTCCTGGTCAAAGATATCTGGCCTCGACAATATAACGATATCAGGTAGGGCTAGCTTTGTAAGGCAGTCTTTTTCCAGATTGGCAACAAAAATAACATCATGTGGCCTGCTTAGGAACTGGCAATCACCTTCAACAATTTGTTTTTCCAGATGCTCGATAGTCACGCCATAAAATTGCCCGCCGAATTTACGTGCTGCCCACCATACAGATTTTCCTTCATTGGCGTATTCCGTGGCTATGCTGCTCGCTAGGCGGTAGTCTTCTTTTACGTGACGTGGCGCCTGGTAAGAAAATGCAGATAGTAAAAAGACTGTGATAAAAGTAAATGCCCAGCCGGTTTTCAATGGTTTCCGGCTATTGAGTAAATGGTATAGGCCAAAACCGGTTATTAGTGAAAATAGTGCAGTTGCGGGCATAAGGTGTCTGCCCAATACGCGCCAGCCCGTTAAGTAGCCTGTAGTGAAAATGGTGATGATTGGAATGCTGATAACAATTAGTAAAGCTACTGAAAATCGTATTCCTGTTTGGCGAACAAATATAGTGGCTGCATACAGGAAGGTGGTAATTAAAATTATCCCGGCAATTGCAATTGAAAACCAGTAACCATCTAATGCGTCAATACCTTCATATCTCAGGGCAAGCCTACCTGGCCCTAGTCCACCAAGGCCGGTGATTTCATACAGGTCGTAAACGATGGTTTGCAAAGTAGTGCCATATTGTGCCGTACTTTGCACGCCATGTAATATGGTTGATAGGTAAAAAATGGAAAGGCCACTTAGGAAGATTCCAAATATAGCCAGTATCGAGATTCGTGCAATGGTTAAGCTTTTATGTGCATTGCTGACGCGCCATATCCAGGCTGCAATTAGAATAGCTGAAGCTGACCAGAGTAGACCTAGTAAGCTGGCACCTGCCATAAGTACAATGCCGATGCAGGTGATAGATAGTGTGCCTGCGATATGCAGCGGAAAAGATCCAAACTTGTATTTTGAATAGAGTCCAAAAAGTCCGCCGCATACCATCAATGTTGATGCATAGAGCATCGTGTAGGGCCTGGCCTCATTCAGGTAATACCAGGTCAACGGATGGAAAGCGGCAATCGCTGTTACACAACTGGCGAGCAGGATGTTGCGCCGCAAGGCCCAGGCAATCGCGAAAAGTCCCAATATATAAAATGGCAAGTTGGCAAGTCGTAACGAATATTCTGACAAGCCGAACACTCTTGACCATGTATATATATAAATATGGTACAAAGGCATTTGAAGATTAGAATCTGATTCTTCAAGATAGTGTGGTATCCAATCAGAAAATATTTTTACATCGGCCACTCTAAGCGTATCAAACTCATCCAGCCAGAAACTTTGACCAGTGATTGAGCTAAAGGCTGCGATCAATGCAGCCAGAAAGATGATAGCGAAGGGTGTCAGTCGTTTTGATGTGGACTTGATATTGTTAATATCCATCTGACTAATCTTCATTAGTATGCATACGTAGAGCTTTTTCTACAGGGCATATTTTATTTTTCTGATGTGAAAAACCACACATTTCATCTCTGTGCTTTTGGTGTTTATCTGGGCGGCTTTCTAAATACGCCGATATAACCATTCTGGAATGCGGTACTTAACGTTATTCAGTATTACGCCCAGCACTTTACCACCCGCTTTTTCGATATTCTTTTTTGCTTCAATGGCAATATGTTTACGAGTTTTTTCTGCTTCTAGGACGAGAATTACGCCATCAACCTTTCCGCTTAGATAACGGGTTTCAGCGCACTGTGTTATGGGTGGTGTGTCCAGGATAACAAGATTAAATGTTTCACTGGCGCTGAGGAGCAAACGATTAAATTCAGTGGATCTGAAAACAGCGGTTGGTTCTGAGAGATTCCTGCCGCCGGCTGGTAATACAAAGAGGTTGCTTCGTGCCGTCGATCTAATTTCATCGATACTCGAGTTATTTTTTACGATGCTTATGAGTGTATCTGGGCCATTAAATTTGAACCGGGTATGCTGTGATGGATTACGGAAATTACAATCAATGAGTAAAGTTTTTATCCTGGTATCATTTGAAAGGGTATCTGCAAACCTGGCAGCAAGCGGAGCTGTTTCAGTATTGGTGGTAGCTCCGGTGAACAACACAGTTTTAGCCTCAGCGTTAAGGCATTGGGTAAACAGATCTGCTTGAAGTTCAGTATTGGCAGATTTACTGGTATGTCTACCAGGCAGATTAGTAACTTTGCGAATACTCGATTGGGTATTGCCAGAGCGTTTGGGTTGGCTGGCGATAACTTCTTCGGATAGTTTTTTTGACTGATCGTTGTGCATAATATTTAATTTCGGCTTAAATAATTTATAAATTGTTGTTATTTTTTAATTATCCTGTTGCCAGTGATAGCGCGTCTGGAATGGTGGCCAGCACAGGCACACCTAAATACTGCTCAACATTTTTTCTAGTGTCGATTGTCGGCCCAAGCAATTCGAGCAAATAGGCGAGTCCTATGCCGCCGATGAGCCCGAAAATCATGGATATCAGAACTGCGAGACGGCGTTTTCCAGTGACCGGACGGTTTGGAACAAAGGCCGGTTCCACTATTTTGATATTGGAAATGCCTTCTTCATCCATGGCGTTTGTGATCGATGCCTGTTCATACTTGGATAGAAACATTTTGTAATTTTTCTGGTCGATCAGTATCTGTTCTTCCTGACGCTCCATTGCATTTTCGATTTTGTCCAGGAGAATTATTTTGTTGCGGTAGCCTTCCATCTGGGCTTGCTGAGCCTGCTCAGTTGCCTTAAGAGCACCTGCTTCAACCTCCTGATCCAGCAGAGTTTCCTGTAGCTGGGAATAGAGTGATGTTCCAGAAGCAGTGGGGTTGTTACCGTAGACTTTGTTTTTACCGAGTTTTTTGATTTTTGCTTTTATGGCGCTAATTTCGTTTCTGGTATTGCGCACCACACGGCTGTTACTATTGAACGTTGCAAGTAACTCGCTTTCTGTCGATTGTAATTCCAGCAGTCTGCTATTCAACGCACTAAGTGCCAGGGGATTATCAGAAGTGTTTCCAAGCTGTTCCGTTAACTGGGAGATGCGCTCATCAATCTCACGCATTTTGATGATGGTTTGTCCGTGTGCTGCGGCAAGCTTCATTTGCTGTTCGACGAGCATGCGTTTTTCTTCCGGCAAGGAGGAAAGTATCCCATTTTTATGTTTTAACGCTTGCAGGGCTTGTTCATTTTTCTCCAGCTTTGTTTCTAACTGTTGCGCTTGTCCCAGGTAAAAAGTTCTTTTTTCTTCGTCATTACGGATTATCATATGCCGGTCTACAAACATGTCGACAAGCGTGTTGACTACTTTTCCAGCTACTTCAGGGTCTTCATGCTGGAAGCCAATACTCAGTAAGGAGGAGTCTGGTATCGGAGATACGCTGATTTCATTCTGTAAAATCTTTACTGTTGTTTCAATGAACAGTTCCGAGTTTTCGTCATCGTCAGTCATTAGTTCATCGGTACTATAGATATTATTGTAACCAATTTTTCTAACTACCTTATCCAGCAGGTAATGGCCATGTAGAATCTCGCTGGCAAATGCTGATTGCTGATTTGTGTTGTATTTGATGACGGGGCGTG
>CAYPEL010000214.1:0-3686 GCA_964409635.1 uncultured Gammaproteobacteria bacterium
CAAATGGCTTGACGCGATTGTCGGATGCCTTCGGCTTATGTTTCCTCTGGCGCTATCGCACGACGGAAACAACGCACGGCCTAATCGCTTCCGGGGACTACCCGCCTTCGCTCCGCTCTCCATGGCGGGCAGCGGGTGCTACCAAACGTACGCTGGTTAACCCGTAAAAATCGCCGATATACCAACACCCTACGGGTTAATATTGACAACACCGTAACAAACAGGAATATTACGTACAGAATTAAATTTATAAGGCAGGGAAAGATGATATATAAAAAGGGATACTATCTAGCACTCACTCGATTTTTTGTATTATCCGGCACCTGTTTAATAACATGAGCCCAACAGTATTCAGGGAAAGAGGCTATAGATTTTTCTTCTTCTCACGAGAAGAAGCGCGTATGCACGTACATGTCTACTGTGGCGATGGCGAGGCAAAGTATTGGTTAGAGCCAGAAATCAAGCTGGCAAGAAACTATCGTCTGTCTCGGGTACAATTAAGGCAAATCGAGCAGCTGATTGAGGAACATTATGATGAGCTCACAAACGCTTGGCGAGAACATTTCCAAACCTGAAGTCACCAACGTTTCCAGTCATGGCGTATGGCTGCTTTGCGGTGACAAAGAACTCTTCATGTCTTATGAAGACTTTCCCTGGTTCAAGGATGTACCGCTTGGAAAAATACTTAATGTAGAAGAGGTGTCACCAGGCCATTTATTTTGGCCAGATCTTGATGTTGATGTCGGTATTGAAACTATAGAACATCCTGAAAATTTCCCGCTTAAAGCCAAATAGTATATTTCGGGGTCAGATGTGTAAAAAGGGGTCGGTGACAAATGGTAATGATTGCGATTTGTCACCGACCCCTCTGCTGAATTCCCTATATACAAATAATCCGTTGGACATTAATTGTATCTTTATCTGACACACAATTTTTCTGCGCCCATGCAGGCCATTGTTCAACTGCAGATATAACTTGATCAGAAATTCGTCTTATAGTTGTCTTTGGTAGCCCAAATATTTTCCCGCAATTTGTTGCTTCGCTGGGTTTTGGTGGCCACGGGCTATATTGGTATCCGGCTACCGGATAAGCACCGGTTGTTAACGATGGAACCATATCGTATCCCGGCGCCATTCGGAACCCATCACCCTCACTAATCAGGCTAAAATTCCGCTCGTGATCATCTGTATTGTTTATAGCCCGGTTAAATAACATAATACTTAATAATTGCGTTAAATCAGCTTCAATATCAATTGAAAACCGCTTTACCAGATAAGCAATATCATCATAAAGAAACACCCCGCCTCTATCCTGTTGTGTTTCTGAATTTTTCAATAAAGCATTGATTGTGACCAGGTGCCGCCGGGATACCGGCTTATCATTTTCCATAACCACGTCGAAACGCTCTAGCAATAAAACATCACGATTGTTTACACCTGTACGTACCTGACCACCAAGCACATTAAGGCCAGCCTCTTTTGCCATCTGCAAACAAGCCAATTCAATTTTTGCATTATTATAAGCATCACCTGAGAGGCGATTAAATTTTGCCAGATACGCAGTGTCACCTTCGTACAATAAAACCTTTGGCCGTGCACCACCAATACCTGATCCGGCGTTAGCTAAATACAACAAACTCATCTCGTCCAAATTTTTAGCATAAGGTTCTGAAGCATCGACTGACTGCGCCGCAGCTTCGGCTGCCAAAATATGTTTTATATCGCAGCCTAGCTCATAGTTAGGAAGCTCACCATCATTCACCCATTGAAGCGCACCTATCCGGCTATCACTCAGTTGAGTTAAAACATCAATAGCACTGTGTTGATTGATTTCACGCTGATTACGATAGTAAGCCAGTTTAGCTAGAACTTTCCGCCCCCAATCATCAGGTAAATAATCATCCAGTATGCCCGGCATACCACCTGCACATTGTAAATTTATTTCTTGTGCAATAAGTGGCAGTTGAACGGGATCCAGAGCAAAGGCATGCGCATGAATTCTGTATTCTTCTGTGTATCGAAATGCCATTTGAACTAACTGGCCGGAGGATTCCAATAACACCGCTTGAGCGGCTTTAATCAAACCTGTTGCAGGCGTCTCCAAATATAAATCGTAACGCTGTTTTTTACTATTATTCATCAAATAAGCTCTTTTCGAGCATAAATAACTTAGCAAAGCCCTGGTCAGCATTGAGTAGTTTTGCTGCCTGGTAAAAATACTTCAAACTGACCGACGAATCGCCTTTTTCCATTTTTTGTAGCGTTGCGCGGCTTATTCCTACACGCAACGCAAATGCCGCCATATCATCTCGAGGAAATTGCTTTTTTCGCTGTAAACGGAGGTTTGCTCCGAGTTGCTCAAGTGGTTTCATGGGGATTATTATACCATAATAATGGTATATTTAACCTATTTTCGGATAATATAGTATTATTATAGTATATATTAACAAAGAAGGATCCTTTGCAGGCTAGCAATGGATAAAACTTTTGGGGCTGCCCCAGGGAACCTCTGATTAATTTGTGAGACCCTGTAGAGCGGCTTCAGCTGCGATGGTTTACGGTGTTCATCGTGGCTGAAGCCAATCCTACAGAATTTGCACCGTTCGCAATAAAAAATACATGGATTAATCAGAGATTCCTTAGAAAAATCTAGAAAACAATCCAGGGGTCACTCGACCTTATCTACACACTCAGATCTAGTACAACATCGGATATTCACGCCTGATTTTATCTATGCCTGTGTAAACCTCTGCAGGCAACTCCACCGAAATAGACGCTATATTCGATTTCAATTGCTCCATATTGGTTGCACCGATCAGGGTGGAGCTTACAAATGGGCGGCTGTTTACAAAGGCCAGCGCCATCTGGCATGGGTCTAATTCATATTGCTTTGCCAATTCGATGTATTTGTTAATAGCGGCATCCGTCTGGGGCAAGACGCGGTGTTCCGGACGGGTTTCTATAGTGATACGTGCGCCTTCGGGTCTCGCACCATTTAAGTATTTGCCGCTTAACATACCCCTGGCAAGTGGCGACCAAGCGAGTAAGCCACAGTCTTCATGGATGGCAATTTCACTTAAGTCCGGTTCAAAATGACGGCATAGTAAGGAATACTCATTCTGGATAGATGCCATGCGGGGCAAATTGTGTTGCTCCGCCAGTTGCAACCATTTTGTCAGTCCCCAGGCGGTTTCGTTGGACAAACCAACATGGCGAATTTTGCCATCGTTTATTAATGTTTGCAGGGTATTCAGAACTTCAAGAAAGTTTTCTTCTTCCGCATGCATGTCAAAATCAGGGGCAAAATCCCAAAGCTGCCCAAAATGATAAGAGCCTCTGTTTGGCCAATGCAGTTGATACAGGTCGATATAATCTGTTTGTAAGCGTTTGAGGCTCTCCTCTACGGCCAGTTTAATATTTTTTTGGTCGATAACATTCTTGCCTTCCCTTATCCAATGCAAACCCGGCCCAGAGATCTTTGATGCAAGAATGACTTTGTCCCGGTTTAAACGCGAAGCAAACCAGTTTCCAATAATAGTTTCAGTTGTACCAAAGGTTTTTTCACTGGGAGGTATGGCATACATTTCCGCTGTGTCAAAGAAATTAATGCCCTGCCCCAAGGCATAATCCATTTGTTCAAAACCTTGCTGCTGGTTGTTTTGTAGACCCCAGGTCATGGTACCCAA
>CAYPEL010000215.1:0-3629 GCA_964409635.1 uncultured Gammaproteobacteria bacterium
ATCAAACTGAAACCGCTTGATATAAAAACAGACAACATGGATGACATCCGTGGTTACTTTACGGATCTTGAATTCATGCCCGTTGAGAGCGTACAACTGGCCAGCATGGATCTCGAATTGCTGGGGGGACGTTACTGTTCACTGCAGAGCGTGCCTGCCGCACAATTGCGAGTTGCCTTGTCCAACAGCAACCATCTGCAGACGGTGTACCAGGCAGAATACCATAAGGATATCTTTGGTCCACTACCCATACTGGAAAACGGTGATACGCCCGTCACCGTCCATGTAAAAGGCCTCGCAGTTCGAATTTGGGTAGAAAAAGGTTTGCTGTTCGTACAAACTGAAAAAACTCTATGACTTTATAAATGAAGATAAAGGGGACGGAGGAGTCTTATTTCCTCAACCGCCTTTTTCAATCCATAGGGTGTGCCCACCAGGACCAGCGTTTCGACCAAGCAGCTTTCAGGATATGCGGCAAATTTGAGGCATCTGGGTGTTCTGTATCCGGAGCATCCCCACTGACACGATGCACAATATGAGAAGCGTCTACACTCAGTTCACCTGTATCAAAATACAGACCAACGACCGGGTTACGCATACGTATATCAGCCAGTAATTTGCGGTTAATACCAATGCCTGTCCAAGGGAAAGCGAATGGAACCTGAGGCTTGCCTGTTAGTTTACTGATAAATTCGCAAGCTGAGACAATTTCTTCTTCTAGTTCACTAGCAGGTATATTCGTCATTTTGCGGTGTGATAAACCATGGGCACCGATAGTAAATCCATCACGGTCAAGTTGACGAATTTGATCGCTGCTCATATAAGGTTGCTGCTGTTCGATAAATTCATCAACATTAATTTGTAAATGCCTGCAAAGATCATTCAACGCTTTGCTATCCGTATGTCCAATACCCAATACCCAGTTAACCAGAATTATGGCGGGGTGTGACAGACCAGGTTTGATCTGCAGGCCGCTTTCTGCGGGTACTATTTTATTAACCGGTTCTGCGTTAGATATCCCAAGAGATTTTACGCAGGCAACAGCAGATTCCGTAGAAAGCGATTCGATCCGATTCAGGCATAGCGAAACAACACTTTCATAAAACACTGTCTTGTTATCGACCAAATCTGCAACGACAAAGAAGGCGCACGGCACCCCTAACTTCAGCAGTACAGGGCGTGCAATGGTATAACATTCACTAAAGCCGTCATCGAAGGTTATAAATACGCGGTTTTTCTTTCCTGATTGAACTGTACCGGAACGAAGGTCGAGTAATTCGGGGTAATCAATAAACCCGTATTTTCTCGCTGCAAAACAAATGTCTTGCTCAAACATCCGGGCGCTCTTGTAGGGGTAGTGTCTTACATGAGGAAGTTTTGTATCCGAAAGCACATGGTAGTTCACACACAAAACATCTTTATTGACCAGCCGTTGCCATACATCTAGTGGTACGGCGTCAAGCCCAAAACGGAGCAAGCGATGGGCGCCCGCGCGCAAAGTTGAAGTCAAATCAGGCAAAGGGGGCATCTCCATCACAAAAGTTAAGGCTCAGGCGGCTAGCTGTTTCCTTAGCCTGGCTACCAAGCGTAAAACGTACATGATAGGCGCGGGTGACTTTTTTAAACAAATGCCGCGCCAGGGTGGCGGCGAAAATCTCTGTTACACAATCATCAGGCAGACTGATACGATCGGCCTTGAACATCAGCGCCACTTCGATAACAATCCCAAATAATAAGTTTTTGTCAGCCGTATCATAAAAGTGATAATCAAGCACTTGCACGTTGCTGCAACCATGCCGTCTGGATAACCAGAGGATGACAAAACCAAGATTGTGTTGCTGTGAATCCATGACCTCGAGTACACGATAAGAAAAGCACTCCCGATAGTCATCGAAATAATAGTTTGGGGTCGCTTGGTCTGCCTGTGTCGTTACCCAGTGATGCTCCAACATCCAGTTGATGGTTTCCATGTTTCGAAAAAAACGAACGGGCGAATCGTCGTCCTGTTCCACTTCAAAGCGGTTTTCAGATAAAGACTGTATTTGCCTGACAGAATACTCTTTACAACGTTTCCGCCAGCCGGACAAGAATATCCTGTATAGCAAAGCGCGTATTGGAGACAGCCCTAACCCCCCCTTTTTTTCCAGAGCAGTAGCCGCGTTTTTATTGAAATGCTGCACAGCCTTTCTGATTAACCGCAAGGGTATGTTTGCTTGCTGTAAATCAAGCGCATAATAATCAAGAGGTGCTATACTTTGAAAATTCAGCTTCTCGTACAAAACCTGCGCCTGCTCAGAAACACAGGTCGCAGCCAAATTGACAGGCAGGGCCAACATACGCATAACCAGCAAGGCGCCTACACCGCTAGTGCGGTATTCAGGAGCAACATAGAACGTCGAGGTCCAGTATACTTTTTCTGTTTTTCCGTCGGCCCTAAGCAGCATGGGCACAAGGCCCAAGTACCCAGTGCACCGATCACCGGCATATGCAACCAGCAGGGCAATATCGTCCGGTGCGGCACAAGGATTTTTTGTCCACGCGCGGGCTCTATGCCGCGAAAGTGGCGCGATATCTTCCGGCCCCTGAGCCTCCAGCGCTTGACAGGTAAATTCGTATATATCCTTGACCATGACATTCTGGATGCGGGTTTTGCTCATACAGTTTGTCCTGCCGCAGACTGATTTACCCAATTAAGTTGTATAAAATCGGGTACTGCATAAGCTTGATCTGCTGACCATTGATAAACAGGCTGTTCTTCATGCACATCGAAACCTGATTTGTTGTTCCAGAAATCTAGACAAGGTTGATTTTTATCCGTAGATAAATAATGCGCTTGCAGAATTGGTTTGTTGCACTTGCGTGTAAATTCTACGGCAATATGCAACATAGCTTTCTCGATATCGCGCCCGAAAACCCTGCAGCTGAGTACGAAATCTATAATGTGTACATTGTTTGCAGTGAAATCAACACTGACAATGCCAGTCAATCCTGCATCCCCAAACCGGTCTGATACGCGAAAGCACCAGCACTTGTGAGTAGATTCACTTGCCCAGGCCATGAGTTCATTATCAGTCAGGCGGCGAGTCGACAAATTCATCTGATTGGTTTTGTTGAGCAGTTGTACGCAACGTTTCAGGTTGGACGCGTTGAGGTCTTCAACCGTAACTTCGAGTTTTAGCGTCTCCAGCCAGTCTTCTAGCGAACCCATGTCTGCCATGGACTCGGCTCGTTGACGCTCCGAAGCGTAGGCTTTTACGCGCTGATTATCTTCCTCACTTACCGCCGCAGTATCAAAACATCGCATACTTAAAAGGCTTTGCACATATAACATTTTGTTGGCAGGCCATTCTGGAACAAGGACGTCAGGTAGGGATTCACGTACGCGCGCACGCTCAGCTGGATTATCATCGATAAAAACAACTGCATCGAGCCCCAGGTTGAGTTCCTTGACCAATTCGGCGACATTGCGGGCCTTA
This sequence comes from uncultured Gammaproteobacteria bacterium, assembly GCA_964409635.1. GTDB lineage: Bacteria > Pseudomonadota > Gammaproteobacteria > DSM-19610 > DSM-19610 > CAYPEL01. The sequence continues at coordinate 3,477 of CAYPEL010000215.1, forward strand.
TCGTCCCAGTTAATACGCCAGCCGGCAAAATCGTCCAGCCGCAATACCATCTCCGGGTGCCTGCGTATGGCCTCAAGAGCAACTGATTCCTCATTTTTGCTGGTGATAGCCAGTATTATGCCCCGCCGTTGCAGTGATTTGAGGGCACGCTGA
>CAYPEL010000216.1:0-3606 GCA_964409635.1 uncultured Gammaproteobacteria bacterium
GTCCGTGTTACCGTCATCACATTCCTCGCCTGGATCGACTGTGTTGTCGCCACAAACCGGTCCTGCGATAGTGTTTATTGAAAAGCTGGTACAAAACACAAAAACAACTGCTAAGAGCAGTCTGTTGATATTATCCATAATTTTCTCTCCTCATTCTTTGGTCTACTATATAAGTCTGAATTAACATATATATTCAAATTTAGATTGCCCGAATTGCAGTGATCTTGTTTTGTAGTTTTTATGAGCGAAGCTTCACCGAAGCGCCTATGGAATGTCAAGTGAAGTTTGCTGTTTACAAATGTAACAGTTTTTGTAGATATGGATATTAATCAATGGTTAATGGATAGTTATTTAAGCAGTCTATGCAGTCTTGCGGAGTAAGAAAATTCGAAAATTTGTCTACCTTTAGGAAGTATTAGATTAAGCGTAAATAATTCATGGGTAATGCTCACCAGACAGTAAGCCTATAAAACAAAAAAGCCTGGGAGGCTATAGAATATCAGATCTAATGTTGGCAGTTTGCTACCTGCGCAGGCTGAGTAAATGGCAGATGTCATTGTCAGCCATCAGCATTCAAAGCTTAGCCGCCAGTAATCAAATACCCCTTTGTTTCCAGAGCAAGAACACCGCCGGTATCACCAGCAGCGTTAAGAAAGTCGCACTGACCATGCCGCCTACCATGGGCGCGGCAATACGGCGCATGATTTCGGAACCAACGCCACTACCCAGCATGATCGGTAACAAACCGGCGATGATGGCAGATACCGTCATCATAATGGGACGCACACGCAGCAACGCGCCATCGATGACGGCAGAACGTACATCGTCTACGGTCAAAGAACGTTGTTGGCGCAGGGCACTATCCTTATGCTTTTGTAAGGCCTGATTAAGATAGACCAGCATGATGACACCTATCTCAACAGAAACACCGGCCAGTGCAATAAAACCCACACCAACAGCGACTGACATGTTGTATCCAAGTAAGTACAACAGCCATATGCCTCCGATCAGCGCCATCGGTAAAGTACCCATGATAATTAACACTTCGCTAAACTTGCGGAAGCTGAGATAGAGTAATAACACGATAATGGCCAACGTGGCTGGCACCACAGTTAATAGCCGTTCCTTTGCACGCATCATGTATTCGTACTGGCCAGACCAGGTAATCGAATAACCCGGTGGTAGTTTCACCTGCTCGGAGACTACTTGTTGCGCCTCGACGACATAGGAGCCAATATCGCGCCCTTCGATGTCGATATAGATCCAGCCATTTAATCGTGCGTTCTCGGTTTTGATCATGCCGGGTCCGGCTTCAATCCGCACATCGGCCACTTCTGCAAGTGGGATGTGCGCGCCTCCGGGCGCCACAATAGGCAGGTTGCGCAGGTCTTCCAGTGAATCGCGCACATCACGCGGATAACGGATATTAATTGGATAACGTTCAAGTCCTTCGACAGATTGTGCTACGCGCATGCCACCCAGCGCGGTTCGAATGACTTCCTGCACGTCCGCAATATTGAGGGCAAAACGTGCGGCGGCTTTGCGATCAATATCCACGGTAATGTAACGCCCGCCAGCAACACGTTCCGAATATACCGACACAGTTCCTGTCACATCCTTGAGAACTTCTTCCACCCGCTTGCCGATATTTTGTATTTCTTCCAGATTGGGACCCGCCACTTTGATGCCAACCGGTGTCTTGATACCGGTGGCCAGCATATCGATACGGTTTTTGATCGGCATTACCCAGGCATTGGTCAGGCCGGGTAACTGCACCACGCTGTTAAGCTCCTGCTTCAGTTTTTCGATCGTCATTCCTGGCCGCCATTGATCCCGTGGTTTGAGTTGAATGGTGGTTTCCAACATGGTCAGCGGCGCCGGATCCGTTGCAGTTTCCGCACGGCCGATTTTTCCAAACACGCGCTTTACTTCCGGTACTGTGCGGATCAGTTTATCGGTTTGCTGCAAAAGTTGCTGCGCCTTGCCAATTGAAATAGCCGGGAAGGCACTCGGCATATAGAGTAAATCACCCTCGTCTAAATCCGGCATAAACTCGGAACCAATCTGCGTGACTGGCCACAACCCCACAATAATCAACAGCAGCGCCACACTCAAAACTGTTTTAGGAACTTTGAGCACCAGATTTATGACCGGCCTATATAACATAATTAAAATCCGATCAATCGGGTTTTTCGCTTCAGGCGTGATCCGTCCCCGTATAAAGTACCCCATGAGTACCGGCACTAAAGTAATTGAAAGCCCCGCAGCAGCGGCCATCGCAAATGTTTTGGTGTACGCAAGCGGTGAAAACAAACGGCCTTCCTGAGCTTCCAGGGTGAACACCGGCAGGAAACTCAGGGTAATAATAAGCAGCGAGAAAAATAATGGCGGCCCTACTTCTACCGAAGCCTGACGGATAATTTCCCAACGGTTTTCATCGGTGACTTCAGTTTTTTCAAAATGTTTATGTACATTCTCTATCATGACGATGGCCGCATCCACCATCGCACCAATGGCAATGGCGATACCACCCAGCGACATAATATTCGCATTGATACCCATGCGTTCCATGACGATGAAGGCTGCCAGAATACCAATCGGTAGTGAGATCACAATGACCAGCGCAGAGCGCAGGTGAAACAGAAATACGGCACAAACCAGTGCGACAACCAGAAACTCTTCAATCAGTTTTCCACTGAGCGTATCAACCGCGCGTTCAATAAGCACTGAACGATCATAGGTTTCGATAATTTCCACCCCTTCAGGCAAGCTGCGTGACAAGGCTTCCAGTTTGGCTTTTACACCTTTTATAGTTGTCATGGCATTCTCGCCAAAGCGCATAATAATCACACCGCCAACCACTTCACCCTCACCATCCAGTTCGGCAATACCGCGTCGCAATTGCGGCCCGATGCGGATATGTGCCACATCCTCCAGCAGGATAGGTGTGCCGCGCTCGTTGAGACCCAGTGGAATATTGCGTAAATCTTCCATCTCATCGATATAACCTGTGGCGCGTACCATGTATTCGGCTTCAGCCAACTCGATGACTGACCCGCCGGTTTCCTGGTTTCCCCGTTGAATGGCTTGACGTACTTTTGCCAACGGCAGGTTATAGGCGCGCAATTTATCCGGATCCAGCACCACCTGGTATTGCTTGACCATACCACCGATGGTGGCCACTTCAGACACACCCGGCACGGTCTGCAGTTCGAATTTAAGGAACCAGTCCTGCAAGCTGCGAAGCTCTGAAAGATCGAGACCACCGGTGCGGTCGACCAGGGCGTATTCATAGACCCAGCCTACCCCGGTTGCATCCGGACCCAGTTCCGGCCTGGCTTCAGGGGGTAATTTACTAGCGACCTGACTCAGGTATTCGAGTACCCGGCTACGCGCCCAATAGGGGTCTGTGCCATCTTCAAAAATAATGTAGACGAAGGAATCGCCAAAAAAGGAGTAACCGCGCACAGTCACCGCCTTAGGCACTGACAACATGGCGGTTGTCATAGGGTAGGTCACCTGGTCTTCCACCACTTGCGGCGCCTGCCCTGGGTAGGTGGTTTTGACAATAACTTGCACATCCGATAAATCCGGGATCGCATCTAG
>CAYPEL010000217.1:0-3602 GCA_964409635.1 uncultured Gammaproteobacteria bacterium
CATAGGTTTTACCCACCCCGGTATCTGTTCCGGTTACAAAAATACTAGCCGTCATTTCAAGCCATCCAGTGACACAGCCACAGACGTATCCGGCGCCCAGGCGTGTCCATTTACAACTTCATAACTTGCCGGTAATACGCCTTCTTCCCGATACTGCTCATAGGCATCGATAAAGGCCTGCATGTGCCGCTTACCCGTTAGCCCACGCGGTCTGCCACGAGTTACATTATGCGCACCAATTTGCTTAAGGTCCCGCATTAAACGGCGTACGTCTTTATAAGTTACCGTCATGCGCTCGACATCCATTACCGGCTCGGCAAATCCACAACGCAGCAGCGCATCACCCATATCGTGCATATCCATAAAGGCATTAACGTGTGTATAACCATCTACTGAGGCCCAACTGCTACGCAGCTCACGTAAGGTATCCGGACCAAATGTGGTGAACATTAATAATCCTCCCGGTTTTAATGCACGCTGCATTTCGCGTAAAGCCGCATCAATATCCGTACACCATTGCAGCATTAAATTGGAATACACCAGATCAAACTGTTTTTCCGGGAAGGGCAAACGCTCTGCATCGGCACAGATACAGGCCGGGCGGCGCAACCAGCGGCCGCGCTTGCGGGTGTGACTGAGCATTGCAAATGCACTATCCAGTGAAACCAACTGGGCCTTAGGGTAACGCGCAAGTAAGGCATGGCTGCCGCGTCCGGTGCCACAACCCAGATCGAGTATGCGTTCGGGTTGTACGCGCACCAGATCAAGGCGGTCAAGCAGGCGGGACTCTACTTCCTGCTGTAAAGTGGCGGCTTGTTCATATTTGTCTGCGGCATTGCCGAATGCTTCGCGGGCGAGCCGTTTGTTTATTTCGAATTCGTTGTGGGTCATGGTAATGACTAATGCGTACGTTGATTACCCGACAGATCATTTACAGACCGTCGGCAGCAAGGATGCTGCCGCCGAGCGTACAGGGATGTATTCACAGCGTGTCTGTAAATGATCTGTCGGGTAATCGACGTACTGCCTTGTGGATTAGAATAAAACCGCTTCATATTATCCCCTATCCCTGTGGGAGAGGGGACTGCTTGTTACACTTTTATGGGCATTCATATTGAGTAATTTTTCCATACTTTGTGTGCATTGCTCAGGGTGCGATATAAACGGCGCATGGCCTGCATCCTGAATAATCAGTTGAGGGATTTCCGGGTACTGGTCAGCAGCCTGCGGCGGTACTATTGTGTCGCGGCCTGCCAGCAGCCAGTAAAGCGGCACTGGAAAGGTATTCATACTGGCTCTGAAGTCTGTGGTTTGTAAAATTACTAAGCCAGCCTGCAAAGCGCGCCTGTCAGGTGCTTTTTTTTCCAGCAGGCGGTGGCGTATTTCACGCAGCGTCTTTCCGGATTGCCTGCTGCCTAACACTTGCAAGGCAAGAAAGCGCTTTAAGGTATTTGGAAAATCCAGTTCAAACTGCTCAGAAAAACTTTGCAGGACATCACAGGCAACGGCATGAGGCCAATCTGCAGCCCTGGTAAAACGCGGCGTCGAACAAAGTAACAGCACTTGCTTTATATGCTGCGCCTTAAGCTGGGCCGCTTGCATGGCTACCAGACCACCCAGCGACCAGCCCACCCAACTGGCATTAGTTGGGGTCACGGCCAGTACCGCTTCAGCCCAATCTTCCAGGCTAATACAGCCACCCAAGCCGCTCTCACCGTGACCAGGCAGATCTACAAGGTGCAAACGGAAACGCGCCGTTAAAAATGGCAGCAGTCCCAGCCAGATAGCACTGTGCATGCCCCAGCCGTGCAACATCACCAGATCCGGACCTTCGCCTTTGATCTCAACAGCCAGTGTCATATCCGCTTTCCTGAATACAGCCAGCCAGCGCATCCAGCAGCGTATCGACATCGGCTTCGGCGTGGGCAGCAGAAAAGGTGATGCGCAACCGGGCGGTACCTTCCGGTACGGTTGGCGGCCGGATGGCGGTAACCAGAATCTGTTTCTCTCTTAGTGTTTCACTCACCGCAAGCGCCCTGGCGGCTGTATTAACCAGCACGGGTTGTATGGGGGTCGTTGAGGGCATTAAGGGTAAGCCGATCTGGTCAGCACCGGATCTGAAATACTCGATCAGCGCTTGCAACTGTTCGCGCTGTGGCTGCGCCTCCCGCAAAAGTTGTAACGCCTTGCGTGTCGCCCAGGCCTGGGCGGGCGGCGGCGCCGTGGTGTAAATAAAGGTTCGCGCTGATTGAATCAATGTCTCGATCAGATCTTCACTGCCCGCTACAAATGCACTGAAAGTGCCACAGGCCTTACCCAAGGTTGCCATTAAAATGCTCTCGCCGGTTGCATCACCGAGTTGATCCACACACCAGCCACAGCCTTGCCGGCCAAGCACACCAAAACCATGTGCATCGTCGGCCAACAACCAGCTATCGGACTGCTTCGCCTGTTTGTACAAGCCTTTTAGGTCAGCGCAATCACCGTCCATACTGAAGACAGCGTCCGTTGCGATCAACCGGGTGTTCACAGCTTCAAACTGTGCAAGTTTCTTTTGCAGGCTGGCAATGTCATTGTGTTTATAACGCACCAGTTTAGCACCGCTTAAGCGCGCACCGTCCAGTAACGATGCATGATTCAAGCGGTCTTCCAGAACAACACTTTTATGATCGGTTAACGCATCAATGACGCCCAGATTGGCCATATACCCGGTAGAAAATAACAAGGCACGCGGCCGGCCGGTAAATTCAGCAAGGTCTTCTTCCAGTGCCTGGTGGGCATAGCTGTGTCCGGTGATGAGGTGGGCGGCACCACTGCCGGCGCCGAACCTGTCTAGTCCTGCTTTGAAGGCTTTAATAACCTCGGGATGATTGGCAAGTCCCAGGTAGTCATTGCTGCAAAATGACAGGTACTCTTTGCCTTCGATCTGTACCCGTACGGCTTGCGGCGTCTGCAAGGATTGGCGGGTACGATAGAGGTGTTGTTGATGGCGCTCTGTTAATGCGGTAGATAAGTTTTGCATGCGTATAGTCACTACTTCCTCTACAGCGTCCCTGAGGCCGGACGCTGTATAACACTTCCCGTGGGGTGGGCGAAACTCACCATTCGCTGTAGCTACGGCAGTTGGTGGGTTTCAACCACCCTACGTGGAGTGTTCTCCTGTGGGTGAGGAGGAGAGGCTCTTTTATGGTACGGCAATGGTAATCAACATCCAATTCAGCCAACCATTAAGCCGGCCGCAAACCCAACCGCTCAAACAACTGCCGGTCGTGATCTGTATCCGGATTTCCCGTCGTTAAAAGCTTTTCACCGTAAAAAATCGAATTAGCACCGGCTATAAAACACAACGCCTGCATTTCGTCAGACATCTGTTCACGGCCGGCAGACAAACGGACGTGTGATTTGGGCATTAATATCCGCGCCGCCGCGATGATGCGGATAAATTCAAATGCATCGAAGCAACCTTCTTCTTCAAGTGGCGTGCCTTCAACCTTTACTAACTCATTAATCGGTACGCTTTCCGGGTGTGGATCCTGATTGACTAACGCACGCAGAAAGGATGCCCGATCCGCACGCGACTCACCCATGCCGACAATCCCTCC
>CAYPEL010000218.1:0-3590 GCA_964409635.1 uncultured Gammaproteobacteria bacterium
CTTCAGCACGCTCAACACTGTCAGCTTCGTTATAACAGCGCAGTTCGGGGGCATTGCCTGAAGGGCGGAGATGAATGATCTCATCGTTTACGAAGGTGATGCGCAGGCCGTCTGTCGTGTCTGTCTGCTTGATCTTACCGCAGAGTTCTCCGAATGCGGTTTCGATATCTGTCGGTGATTCAGCCAGTGCGTTGATTCTGGTGTTGGATAATTCAGTCGGGATATTCTTGAGGCGGTTACTCGCGGTATATCGCTCTGGTAATTTGCCTACCAATGCGCTGATGGTAATCCCCTGCCGACAGGCATTGATCAAAATGGACAGAATCGGCAGCACTGCATCCCGGGTCGGTAATGCCTTCAGGGCTCTGCCTTCACAGGTAGTATCGGTTGCTAGTAAAAACCCGCCATTGGCTTCATAACCCCCCACGCTGATATTCCCGGACATCGCCTGATTCATTTGCTCGATCACATAGGGTGAGCCGATGCGGGTGCGGTAAACCTGATCAAACAGGCCGCTTTTTTCGACGGCTGTGTTACTACTGACCGGAGTGACAACGGCTTTGATGCCGAGAAAATCTGCACAAAGAATGCCGACGATATCGCCACGTAACCAGGTGCCACTTTCATCTGCAACCAGGGGCCTGTCAGCGTCACCATCTGTAGACACAATGGTGTCAAGCGCGTATTCCTTAGACCACTGTCTGGCCAGCTTGATGTCTTCCTCACGAATGGCTTCGGTATCGACTGGTATGAAACGGTCCGAACGCGCCAGGCGGATAACTGTGGCCCCCAAACCCGTTAGCAGGTCATTGAGAATATCACGGCCGACGCCGGAATGTTCGTACAGGCCAACTGTCAGCCCGGCCAGGGCATCGCCCGAAAAAAAGTCCAGATACCGCTGGAGATAATGCTGTTGTGCGGCAGGATCAACCGGTGGCAATGCTTCCTGGTTGATGTCACCATCGTCTGGCAACTCCACGCTTTGCTGCCGTATCAGCGCTTCGTCAGCTTTGAGTATTTCACCGTCAGGGCGGTTGAACTTGATACCGTTACGGTCATCCGGGATGTGGCTGCCAGTCACCATGATGGAGGGCCAGCCGTGTGTCATGGCGTAACAGGCAACGGCGGGTGACGGGATAAAGCCTGCGTTAATTACTTCATAACCGGCAGCACAGGCTGCTGCAGCAACAGAATTCATAATGCGCGGGGTACTTGGCCGCAAGTCACCTGCGATGACGACTTTTGCGCCTTGCAGGATCAGCCCCTGCCCTTCCAGGGTCTGTAGAAAGGCGCGCGTATAGGCATAACAGACCGGGCCGGTCATAGCCTCGACCTTGCCACGGGCGCCACTGGTGCCGAAGCCGACACCACTTTGTTGCATTAGGTTGTTAATTTTTATTTGCATATTCACCATTTCCTAATGGCACCCTCCCTTCAGGAGAGGGGTCGTGAAAGTCTTTTTGTGGGGCGGAGAAGCCCACCGGATGCCGCAGCAAATGGTGGGTTTCACTCACCCTACGGGGAGTTCAACACCTTCATCAGGGGGAGGGTTGGTAAACGTGTTGTTAACACATACGTACAAGGGCCAGGCAATTATGATTGATGTTTCTTTTCGTCCAATGCCTGGCCGAGCAATATTTTCACCACTCCTGAAGCTACTCCAAGATGAGGTGCGATGCGAATTTTTGCATCGGGAAATTCGACGGCGACAGTTTTGACCTCAGCTGGGATATCTTCTACTACATGCCGGCCTGCAGACAGGAAATAAGGCACAACAATAATGTCGCTGAAGCCGGTATTAATCAGCCCCCGTAAAGCATCCGGGATTGAGGGTTCAGCCAGCTCAAGAAAGGCACACTGCACAGCATCAAAACATTCCTGTGCTTCGACTGTCATTTTTTCAGTCAACTGCCGCACCTCATTATTGGACAGTGCTCGGCGGCTGCCATGCGCCACAATCAACAGCGCCCGATTGTCGGCCATTCAGTTGCCTGTCCAGGTGTTTATTTTAGCCACGGAATACACGGAAGGAAACAGCGCAATAAAGCCTTAAAAATAATTTTCCGTATTCTTCCGTGGCCATAATCATTCGATACTATTTCTAACTGGAGTACTCGCTTACCGGCCAATGCAGGTATATTTGAAACCTTGTGCCTTCATCCGGTCGGCTTCGTAGACATTGCGCAGGTCAACAAACACATCGCCGTCCATCAGCTTGTGTACTCGCTCAAGATCCAGGCCACGGTATTGATTCCATTCGGTCATCAACACGACGGCATCCGCGCCTTTGACGGCCTCATACATATCCTCGGCATACTCAATAGACTCCGGCAACTGGTGCTTTGCTTCTTCGATACCCTGTGGGTCGTGGGCAGTGATTTTTGCGCCCTTGTCGACCAGTGCCGGGAGGATAGCCAGCGAGGGTGAATCGCGCATGTCATCAGTTTCCGGTTTAAAAGTGAGGCCCAGTACAGCGATATGTTTGCCCGCTTCGCTACCACCCAGCGCTTCGCGGATTTTCGAAACCATCCGTGCCTTCTGTGCGGCATTGACTTCGACCACCGCTTCAACAATCCGACTGTGTGCACCGTGTTCCTGTGCAATACGGATCAGCGCCAGGGTGTCTTTCGGAAAACAGGAACCACCATAACCCGGCCCCGCGTGTAAAAACTTCTTGCCGATGCGACCATCCAGCCCCATGCCTTTGGCCACCGCGTGCACGTCCGCACCGACTTTTTCACACAGCTGTGAGATTTCATTGATAAAGCTGATCTTGGTCGCCAGAAAGGCATTGGCTGCATATTTAGTCAGCTCTGCACTTTCCAGGTTGGTGACCAGGATAGGCGTTTCAATCAGGTTGATCGGTGCGTAGAGTTGGCGCAGCCTTTGTTCGGCGCGTTCGCTCTCCAGCCCGAGCACGACCCGGTCAGGGCGCATGAAATCACTGATCGCCGCGCCTTCGCGTAAGAATTCCGGATTGGATGCGACATCGAAATCCGCTTGCGGGTTTTCTTCCTTGATAATGCGATGCACCTGACGCGCCGTACCGACAGGAACCGTGGACTTATCAACAATAACCGTGTAGTCCCGCAAGTGCGGCGCAATATCTTTGGCGGCAGTATAAACGTATTTAAGATCGGCATGACCATCACCGCGCCGGGTCGGGGTGCCGACCGCGATGAACACCAGGTCGGCATCAGCAACCGATGAGGCCAGATCGGTGGTGAACGACAACCGGCCAGCTTCGCGATTACGCGCTACCAGGTCATCGAGTCCGGGTTCATAAATGGGGATACCCCCATTGTTCAAACTGTCGATTTTTGACTGATCAACGTCAACACAGGTCACGTCTGCGCCAAACTCTGCAAAGCATGCCCCGGAAACCAGGCCAACATAGCCCGAACCAATCATGACAACGTTCATACTGATACCCTTTTTTTATAAAACTCTAAAATAATTGAATGCTCCCCTTACCCACAGGGAGTGGCGGTGCTTTTTGTAGGGTGGGGTGAGGCACGAACCCCACCCCACCAAGGCAACGCAGTTTACCTGAAAAACAGGTCAGGGTGCGGTCATCGCCCGGTGCTTGC
>CAYPEL010000219.1:0-3549 GCA_964409635.1 uncultured Gammaproteobacteria bacterium
GGGTAAGGCGTGCAACTCTGCCATCTATGCCGTCCATAATCATGGCCACAAAAACGGCGATTGCCGATGCTTCAAATCGTCCGCTCATGGCGGCAATGATGGCGTAAAAACCTGCAAAGAGTCCAGCCGTTGTGAATAAATTAGGTAGCAGGTAAACACCGCGCCTGCGTTTTGGTTTTAGCTCCGGCATCTGTTCAGCCGGTTCCATTACTTATGCACCAGCGTCGCTATCACATCCGCGCCCGCAAAAACCCTGGCACCTTGCTCTACCCCTATTCTGCTGGTTTCAGGCAAGTAGACTTCTACCCTGCCACCCAGTTGGACAGAACCACAGCGTTGTCCCTGGCCTATTTTTTCGCCAATGCGTATATAGCAGCGGGGCTGACTGTTCAGCCTGCCTTTATCCATAACCATCACGACATCATCCTTTTCATCTGTTTGTAACCACACACCGTGTGGATAGTCGCCACCGTCGCTGATGCTGCAATCCTTGATATCCATCACCTTACCCTCTATTGGGCTACGCGTCGTAAAGACACCAAAAGGAAACATATCGATCACTATACGTCTGGATTGCCGCCCAAGGTATGGATCGGGTTCTATATTGACCTGGCTGACCAAGCCGTCTGCCGGACTGACGACCGCCAAGGGTAAGGAGGGAATTTCCCTTGCGGGATCACGGAACAGGAATATCAGTGACAAGCACACAAGCCAAAGGGGCAATGACCAGAAAAACCCGAGATAATACCAAGCCGCTGCCGCAACTCCGGTAATGGCTGCAAAGGGCAACCAGCCCGGCTTTGAAAAGTATGGGTAATTACTAGCCGCCATGAGTGATCACTCGGCTTTTAAAAACGTTTAATCGCACTTATATTCCATAGACACCCTCCTCCAAGAGGGTGTTGAAAATCATAGCCATTAATTAACTTGCTTGTCGACGATTTTACTTTCCTTGATCCAGGACATCATGCTGCGCAAACGTTCACCGACCACTTCAATTTGGTGTTCTCGGCCAATGCGCCGCTTGGCTTTAAGTGTGGCAGCGCCTGCCTGGTTTTCAAGTATGAATTCACGGGCAAATTCACCGTTCTGAATCTCGGTCAGTATGCGTTTCATTTCGGCCTTGGTTTGTGCATTCACAATCCGGGGGCCGCGCGTCAGATCACCATACTCAGCCGTATTGGAAATTGAATAACGCATATTCGCAATGCCGCCTTCGTACATCAGATCGACAATAAGTTTCAACTCGTGCAAGCACTCAAAATAAGCCATCTCCGGCGCATATCCCGCTTCCGTTAAGGTTTCAAACCCAGCCTGAACCAGTGCCGTCGCGCCACCGCATAATACGGCCTGCTCACCGAATAAATCGGTTTCGGTTTCTTCCTGGAACGAAGTTTCTATCACACCGGCACGTCCACCCCCATTGGCTGAAGCATAGGACAGCGCAATGTCTTTCGCTTTACCACTGGCATCCTGGAAAACCGCAATCAACGACGGCACACCCGCACCCTGTGTATAGGTTGAGCGCACCAAATGGCCCGGACCTTTCGGTGCAATCATGATGACATCCAGGTCAGCGCGGGGCTCTATCTGTTCATAATGAATATTAAAACCGTGCGCAAACGCCAGCGCAGCGCCTTTCTTGATATTCGGCTCTATTTTGTCACGGTACAGTTTTGCCTGATCCTCGTCCGGCGCCAGGATCATAACCACATCAGCGATTTTAACAGCGTCCTCAATAGGCGTGACCTTAAGGCCCGCATTCTTTGCCTTGGCTTCAGAGATAGAACCCGGCCGCAGCCCTACGGTGACGTCAACACCTGAATCCTTTAGATTGTTAGCGTGCGCATGACCCTGTGAACCGTAGCCAATAACACTAACCTTACAACCCCTGATGATGCTTAGATCCGCGTCTTTATCATAGTAAATATTTAAACTCATCTCGTACTCCACAATCTATCATTCGTTTTACACGCGTAATGCTTTTTCACCACGCGCAATCCCGGTTGCACCCGAACGCACAACCTCAATAATATCCTTCTCATTTAATGCCTGAAGAAACGCATCAAGCTTGTCACCTGTTCCTGTTATCTCAATGGTATACATGGTATCTGTCACGTCGACTACACGCCCGCGGAAAATATCCGCCAGCCGCTTTATTTCATCGCGGCCGGTATTCGATGCGCGTACTTTAGCCAGCATTAGTTCGCGTTCAATGTGCGGCCCTTCTGCCATATCCATCAGCTTTACCACATCAATTAATTTATTGAGCTGTTTGGTGATTTGCTCAATAACCTGATCGGTACCGCTGGTCACCAGGGTCATACGCGATAAGGAAGGGTCTTCGGTCGGCGCAACCGTTAATGATTCGATATTATACGCCCGCGCCGAAAACAGTCCGGCCACCCGCGATAAGGCACCCGCCTCGTTTTCCATTAATATAGAGATAATATGTCGCATACTGTCAGCACCCGGTCAAATCAGGATCATTTCGTTCTGGCCTGCGCCAGCCGGAATCATAGGGTAAACATTTTCTTTCGTATCTGTCAGAAAATCCATGAATACCAAACGATCTTTCATTTTTAGCGCTTCTTTGAGCGCGTCTTCCACCTCTTCCGGTTTGGTGATCTGCATACCGACGTGACCATAGCTTTCGGCCAGTTTTACGAAATCCGGTAGAGATTCCATATACGACATAGCGTAGCGGCCCTGGTAGAAAAATTCCTGCCATTGCCTGACCATGCCAAGCGAGCCGTTATTCAGGTTAATAATTTTAATCGGCAGAGAATACTGGCTGCAGGTCGACATTTCCTGGATACACATCTGGATACTGCCCTCGCCGGTGACACAGGCCACAGTCTCCTTGGGGTAAGCTAACTGAACCCCCATGGCAGCCGGAAAACCAAACCCCATGGTACCCAGCCCCCCCGAGTTGATCCAGCGGTTGGGTTTATCGAACTGATAATACTGCGCCGCCCACATTTGGTGTTGGCCGACATCCGACGTCACATACGCCTTACCCTTCGTCAGTCTATAAAGCGTCTCCAGCACATACTGAGGTTTGATTAATTTGCTATCACGGTCGTATTTCAGGCAATCCATCGAACGCCATTCTTTTATCTGCTTCCACCAGGCCGTCATGGCCTGCTTGTCCGGGCTTGCCTTAGCGGCTTTGAGCTGTACCAGCATTTCTTTCAGTACCTGACCAACTGCACCGACAATGGGTACATCGACTTTTACATTTTTGGAAATACTGGCCGGATCGATATCAATATGAATGATTTTTGCCGTTGGGCAAAACTTTTCAATATTGCCGGTGACCCGGTCATCGAAGCGCGCCCCAATGGCAATCAGTACATCACAACTATGCATGCCCATATTGGCTTCGTAGGTACCGTGCATGCCCAGCATGCCTAAAAATAGCTTGTCTGGAGACGGGTAGGCGCCCAATCCCATCAGTGTGCTGGTGATGGGATATTCAAGTAACCGCACCAAATCAATCAACGGCTTGCTCGCCCTATCGAGTACCACACCACCGCCGGTATAAAT
>CAYPEL010000220.1:0-3506 GCA_964409635.1 uncultured Gammaproteobacteria bacterium
CTGCTTGTTGACCCGTTAGTTTTTCGGATATTTGTTCAATGCCATCGCGCTCACCGTCGAGCAAATACACTTCAAACCGCCGGTTGCTATCCTGCTGGCTCTGAAGGTCAGCCAGCAATAGTTGATAATCATCTACGCCCGCGTCTATAAATACAATTTCGTAGCGGCTGGACAGTGAGACAGAGGATTGATAAGTATCCTCAGTTTGAAAGAGTTGTGATTCGGCAGGGCCGGAATCGTATGACTGGAAGGTGGCATCCTGATTGTCCAGCATGCCTGCAATAGAATCGGCAGAAAATAGCAAACGTGGCTCAAGCTCCTCCATAAAGGGAGCATCTGAACACGACAATATCCCTTTACTGGTTGTCTTCCCTGAACCTGGAAACAAGCTGATGATCCGCCAGAAGCAGTCGGATATCGGCTTTTTCTTATTGATTTGCATGCAAATATAATCAGGATGAAGCGATAAGCAGTACCTTGTTTATTGAATATAATTAACCTTGATTTCATATCGACAGTCAAAATCGAGACTTGAGTCACAGTTGTCAAAACTGCTGGGGTTAACGAAGGGCTGACAACTCAGTACAATCTGAAGACTCTTTACCGCTTTGTATTTACTGGATTTATGAACGAATCACTGATACCGGAACTGCCGGATTTCAATGACCCCTTGGGCATCCTCAAAGCCTGCCACCAGCGCATGCTGATGTATTGCGGGATTCTGGATAAACTCATCCCGCATATCGCAGATAAAGGCGTCGATGCAGAAGCACGTAGCGCCATCGGTAAAGTTAAAACCTACTTCAGTACCAGTGCTGTACATCACCATCAGGATGAAGAAGAGGATTTATTTTCAATACTGGCTCGCCAGTCATTCTATATAAGGCTGTAAATAATCAATTGTGCGATTTACGGCGCCTTTGTTTTGTTCAACAACCCGCCTGGCTAATTGACCAACTGCCATCGCTGAATCTGGATCCTTAAACCATGTATTGAGTTGCATGGCGAGACCCATGCCGTCATTGATCGTGAAGACTGCACCTGCATCATTTAGCTTCTGGTACACATCTTTAAAATTACTAATGCTGGGACCCATTAGAATTGGCACGGCGACTACCGCCGGTTCCAGAGGGTTTTGCCCCCCGTGCGGAACAAGGCTGCCTCCTACAAAAGCGATATCACTGACTGCATAGAACTGCGGCAGTTCACCGATCCGGTCACCGATAATAACCGTGGAAGTTGGAGCATTTTCACCTGCCTCGCTTGAAAGCACATGAGTTAACCCTGCTTTATTACAGAGTCTAACAATTTCACTTGCCCGCTCCGGATGTCTTGGCACCAGGATCAACAAGGCGCCTGGATATTTTTCCAGGACAGTTTTATGTGCACCGAGGACGATTTCTTCTTCTCCAGGATGCGTACTGCCGGCAACCCAGACTTTACGGCCACCTTCCCATCGGCTGCGCTGTACTGCAGCCTTGTCAAAAACTGTTTTATCAAACTCAATATCAAATTTAAGATTTCCTGGACAAACCACCCTGCCTTCATCCACACCCAGTTTTATAAAACGTTCCCGGTCTGAAGCATTTTTGGCAGTCACCAGCGCCAGGTGCCCTAAGGTCTGCTTTGTAAACTGCGCCAGTTTTCTATAGCGGTTAAATGATGATGCTGATAGCCGCGCATTGAGCAGGCAAAGTGGAATATGCCGTTGGTGGCAGGCATGAAACAGGTTTGGCCAGATTTCGGTTTCTATTATTAATACCAGTGATGGCTGTAAACGATCTAGAAAACGGTTTACAAACCAGGGCAGATCATAGGGATAGTAGCTGTGTGATAGGGAGCTACCAAACAGGCGCTGCACCATTTCTGCACCTGTAGGCGTTGTGGTCGTAATATGGTATTGATAATCAGGATAGTGTTCTATTAAACGCTTTAGCAGCACAGATGCAGCGCGTACCTCGCCTACTGAGACGGCGTGCAGCCAGATGACGGGCTGGGGGTTTTGAATCTGTAGGTTACCGAAACGGTTGTTCCAGTTTTGCCAATAGCGGTTGTCGCGGAATCCGCGGACCATTAAACGCAGCAGAATAAATGGCAGCAAACATATCAGTAAAACTGTATAGAATAGCCTCAATGGGACCAGTCCTTTATTAGACTTTGTGGTTGAACTTTTGTTGGGCTTCGTGACTCAGCCCAACCTACATTTAACTTTTGTCGAGACGGATGAATTGGATCATATCAAAGGCTGGCTTTGATACAATGCCAGGTTGTGGCAACTCCATCTGATACATCTACGCGGCATTTTCTTTCGCCCCACTATTGGTTAACCTGGATTGGCCTTGGTTTCCTTTGGTGTGTAACCCGGCTGCCCTACGCTGTACAAATGTGGACAGGCGCGCTTATCGGCAAGCTGGCATTGATATTTGCAACACGCCGTCAGCGGATAGCCAAAAAAAACCTTGAACTCTGTTTTCCTGATTTAACAGCCAAACAACGCTTAGATCTTCTGCATGCGCATTTTGATTCGCTGGGAAAAGGAATTATAGAAACTGCCCTGTGCTGGTGGGGGCGAGAGCGGCAATTACGAACTTTATCCACGATCAATGGCATTGAATATCTTCAAAACGCCCTGCAAGCGGGAAAAGGCGTCATCCTGCTCAGCGCGCACTTCACGACACTGGAAATGGGTGGACGTCTACTGGCAATGGAAGCTCCTTTTCACGTTCTTTACAGGACGCATAAAAATGCTTTATTCGAACAGATCATGCATCGAGCCAGGGTACGCCGCTTTGATAAAGCGATTGCACGGAATGATATGCGCTCACTGGTCGCGAGCCTGAAAAGTGGACATGCTATCTGGTATGCACCGGATCAGAATCATGGCGGGTCACACAGTATTTTTGTGCCATTTTTTGGCATTCCCGCCTCGACCATTACTTCCACATCACGGATTGCGGCTATTAGTGGTGCCGCCGTTGTGCCATTTTTTCAGCGGCGCCTGCCGAACAATCAGGGTTATGAACTGACATTGTATCCGTCTTTAAATTATTTTCCGGGTGATAGTGTTGAAGCCGATACAGTGCGAATTAGTCAACTAATAGAAAATGAAATCAGCAAGATGCCGGAGCAGTATCTTTGGGTGCATCGGCGATTCAAGACGCGGCCGGAGGGTGAGAGTTATCCTTATGAATAATTTTATACATATTTCGACAGTTGTTTAGATAGGGTTTTTAGTGGTGATTCAGATATCTGATCAAATTCAGTTGCGCTTATTTTCTCAGTGTCACGCAGCAAATCACGTATTGCATGCTGTGATAACAAACCACGCGTCACATACCGCCGCAATGCATTCAGGTAGCGTTGATTTGTATTCACTATCTCAGGTTGCAGGCTAAAGACAGGCTTCCCTGAACTCAATGCTTCACCCAGCATAGTCATACTGTCTTCGGTAACAAATATTTTATCGGCTGCTGCCAGATAGATGGATAGCTGATTTTTCGAATCAG
>CAYPEL010000221.1:0-3448 GCA_964409635.1 uncultured Gammaproteobacteria bacterium
AGTGGCACGTTTTTGCGAATGCAAAAAAAGTGACGCTTTAAACTGTCCGCTGGATTTTTTTGTTGGACGAAGCCGCTACGCGGAGAAAAGCGGCATCACCCTTTAAATAGATGTAACCTCCTTACCCATCCTTGTTGAAAAGCGGGTAAGTTGTAATCTCCACAATCACATGAGGTTACAACCCAATGAAAACATCAAATAATCCACAATTCAACCGGCATTATGAACGGCACTGCAAACATCTCCGTCTTAAAGGTCTGCAACCTAAAACCATTGAAGCCTACAGTCGTGCTATTCGCCGCATCGGTGATTACTTTAATTTCCAGATCGATGATCTGAACCAGAATCAACTCCTGGATTATTTTCATGCCCTGTTAGCGCGTTTATCATGGAGTGCCGTCAAGCTGGATCTCTATGGCCTGAAGTTTTTCTATGTTCATGTGTTGGATAAACCCTGGACAGACCTTAAACTGATTCAGCCTCCTCGTACAAAGCGTATTCCCGATATCGTTTCGGTGGCCGAAGCACAGACGCTTTTCATGGCAACGGATCGCGTCAGCTACCGCGTGTTCTTCTTTACTTTATACAGCATGGGGTTACGCTTGGGCGAAGGCTTGAGATTAGAAGTGGGTGATATTGATGCTGATCGTCAACGGATTCATATTCGTAATGCCAAAGGCAACAAAGACCGCCTGGTGCCCTTGCCGGATGCCACCTTACGCGTGTTACGGCATTTCTGGTCACTGCATCGGCATCCCCGCTTTCTATTTCCCAGCCGCAAGCGGGGATTAAAAAATGTCCATCTGGCCACGCTACCCATGGATCGCGGCGGTGTTCAAACCGCCATGGCAGCGGTCGTGCGCGACATACCGTTAAAAAAAAGATTTCCTGCCATAGCCTGCGCCATAGCTATGCCACTCACCTGTTAGAGGCAGGCGTTGATCTGCTTGAGCTTCAACAGGTGCTGGGGCATGTCAGTATCCTGACCACGGCAAAATACACGCATCTCACCCACCATACCCAGAACAAGGCCGGCCAGCTTATCAATGAGTTAATGAATGGCTTTGCGATTCAGTGGGGGAATGTCACATGATTCGCCTAGCGTCTCTCATTGAACAGTTTGAAGCAGATTTGTTCCACACGTACGGGGAGCAACTGCTACCGTCACAACGCAACGCACTGGCTGCTATGAAGCGATGCCGGACAAAATACAGCCCGATGATGAAAGTGCATTGTGATCACTGCCAGACAGACACCTTCCTACCCCATTCGTGTGGTAACCGTCACTGTCCACAGTGCCAGCATCACGAGTCGCAACAGTGGTTAGAAAATCAGTGCAGGAAACAGGTGCCCGCCCAATACTTTATGGTGACTTTTACGGTGCGTGCACAGTTACGAGCCTTGTTCTTCCTTCAGCAGCGGCGCTGTTACGGACTATTATTTGCGTGCGCCTGGGATACATTACACACCTTTAGCCGTCATGATAAACAGCTAAAAGGCACACCGGGTGCCATCGCCGTATTGCACACGCATTCAAGAACCTTGTCTTACCATCCGCATCTTCATGTCGTTATTCCCGCCGCAGCCATCCATCATACACACCGGTTATGGCGAGAGAAAAAAGGCAAGTACCTCTTTAATCACAAAGCCCTGGCCAAGGTGTTTCGGGCAAAGCTGCTGGAAGCAATGAAGCATGAAAAACTCAACTTGCCGGGGGATTGCCCCAAAGAATGGGTGGTTGATTGCACCGGTGTGGGATCGGGTGAAAAGGCTCTGATTTATCTGGGACGGTATTTATACCGTGGCGTGATCAGTGAAAAAAACATTCTGTCCTGCTCCGATGGAAAAGTTACTTTCCGTTATCTCGACAGCAAAACCAACCGCTACAAATATAAAACAGTGTCTGGCGCCCATTTTCTCTGGCTGATCGTGCAGCATGTGTTACCCCGGGGTTTTCGACGGGCGCGTAATTATGGTTTTTTGCATCCCAACAGCAAACGGTTATTAACCTTGCTGCAGCGCGTTCTCAATCACTTCAACCCTGAACAATTCAGGAAAAAAACAAAACCACGCCCACCGCTACGCTGCGCTTGCTGTGGTGAAATCATGCAGATCGTGCAAACCAGAATAGCAAGATTAACCCGGCACTGTCTGTCGCCTGTTTGAAAGGCGGAGGGCCATTCGGTTATGTAGCTTTTAATAAAAACCCGCGTGAAGACAGGCCGACAGGGTTGGAGTATCCTGCTCGCCTGATTTTCGTGAAAAACCGGTGTAACCAGGACAGATCACAACCAACAGCCATAGGGTGACAGGCAATCAATCTTTCTTGGGTGCTGGCTTCTAAAATACCCTTGATCTCAAAAAAGCTATTTTCATAGCGCGCTAAATCAACATCGGGCTTGTCCAACAAACGGTTCAGATCGTGGCTTCCCGCTGCGCGGGAATCACGATCTAACCTTATTCGCTCTCCATTACCCACAATTCATAACTGAACTTTGGCAAGATTAAGAGCATCTATGTAATTTTGTAATGCACTATACCCACGCCAAATGTTTTTCACGCCAGGTTCATCATCACCTTTTCTTGCTAGAAATCCGCCAAGTTGTGCCAGCATTCGACTGACTTCTCTTAGGGTGGGTGGTTTTAATGGAGGCTTTGTCTTTTTCTGCATCAGATATATTGTCTTCCACTCTTTTTCTGAAAACAATATATTGCAGCGTATATCTGGCCATTGCCGACCTTGCATGGTAATCGTATGTATTCGCCAGGCAATCACTAAATAAACACCAATACAATTCAATAGTCTCTTATCCGTCTCCAGTTGCAGCTCTTCTATCTGACAGCCTTGTTTTAGTACTCGGAAATAAATTTCAATTTCCCAGCGGACACAATACCATCCAATAACGGTTTCCGCCGCTTTGTAGGTTTCTACAGGCAAGCTGGTTAATAACATCCACTCTATCGCTGCACTTCCTTTGGGTGGACAGGCTTCTTTTGCATAAACAGCGTGCATAAAAACAGGCCTGGACGTTTTACCCTGTCGCCCACGAAATTCAACTTCTTTAATACGTACGTTCAGGGTTGCTGAACGGGACGGCTTGTTTCCTGTTCGTGGTGTTTTGATGGTAAGTTGTCCACGCACGGGGCTGACTGACAGCGCCTCCCATAAACGACTGTATTCACCATCTTCTTTCTGTATCCGGCGATTACATTTTGCACGAACTAAAAGTTCTGCGCGTTCTTCAATGGGTTTGTTTTGTGCCAGAAGAAACCACTCGTGTATATCGCCCTCTCTATCCGCTACACTGAGTACGAGAGTATCTGGACATTGAGATTGAACTTCACAGGCCAGCTCATAGCTTTCCAACCAGCGATAACTTTCCTTTTCCTCTATGGGTTTTTGATTGCGTAAATGAGCAATATTCTTTTCTGGACGTTGCCATAATTT
>CAYPEL010000222.1:0-3406 GCA_964409635.1 uncultured Gammaproteobacteria bacterium
ACCACGGGGTTAAGGGAAGCTTGGTAGACTCGAATATTGTACCCGCCGTCAATGATCAGGGCGTTCATAGCGTCAAAGTAGCGCATTTGCCTAGCTGGTGCGAAAGCACAATGTTTAGCGTCGCCGAGCAGGTGGCACTAGCCTATTGTGAGGGCTTGACTGTCTATGATCTACCGGGTTTTGGGTCGCTCCACACTGCTATGACCGACCATTTTAGCGAAAAAGAAATCGCTGAAATTGCAGCCATCATCATCAATATGAACTTGTGGACCCGGCTGAAACTAGCGCAAGGTGCAACCCCGGTATTGGAAGGATGATACTGCTCAATATGTTGTCGAACTCTGAATAAACCGGAAGACTGGAAATGGTCAAGTACTCGAGTGCCCCTTGGCCGTAATGATAACGCCATCGCGCTGAATAGGGGATTGAAAAAGAACACCTTAAATTTAGTTAACTCGTATGTCACCGCCCCGTATTTGTACTATTGCAGAAATCACCTATGCGGTATAAATATTAAAAGTATCAGTATATTACGCATTAATACTCAGGTACTGCTGCATCATAGGCGTGTGTTTTTCTAGGTTCATGACGGCTGACATGGTCGCTAGTCTAGCGGAATTAAAAGGGCAGCCACAGCTTGTACATTTTTGCAGGCTTTGCTACTGATCAGACATTGGATAAAAAAACACCTGCATTGCGGTTAGCCTTCAGAGCGGTTTATTCTGCGTTTCCATGGACACTGTTTTGATCGAAACAGCCAGAGAAGTTGGCGAAATATTGCGGGCGCGCGGTGAGTTATTGGCTACTGCTGAATCCTGTACAGGTGGGTGGGTTGCAAAAACATGTACCGATATCGTCGGTAGTTCAGGCTGGTTCGACTGCGGCTTTGTGACTTATAGTAATCCTGCCAAGCAGGCTATGCTCGGCATTTTGCCGGCTACGCTGGATACCCACGGAGCGGTCAGCGAGCAGGCAGTCCAGGCAATGGCACAGGGTGCTTTGCGTCATAGTCAGGCCAGCTGGGCCTTGGCTATCAGCGGCATTGCAGGGCCCGGAGGGGGTAGCCCCGATAAGCCGGTGGGTACCGTGTGGTTTGCCTGGGCTGGACCGAGCCGGTTACTGGCGGAGAATAAACTGTTCAAAGGCGATCGCGACGCAGTGCGGCGGCAATCTGTTCTCTATGCGATGGACGTGTTATTGAAACAATTACAGGCTATGGATGCAGTCACGTGAATCAACCCTTGCAACGCCTGTTTTTGGCCTTATGGCCGGATGAAGCGGTGCGTGAACAGTTGGCAGAACTGGCAAAAGCTGTGGCTAAACAACCGGTGCCCGTGGCTAATCTGCATATGACGCTGGTATTCCTGGGAGCCAGCAGTCTTCATCAGCGGGCGTGTATTACGCAAGCTGCGGCTAAAATTTGTGGTGCTCCTATCAAGTTGCGGCTCGATTACTTGGGTGGTTTCCCCAAACCCCGTATTCAATGGCTGGGTTGCCAGCAAATACCAACCGCCTTGAGCACTCTGGCTGAAGCATCACAAGCATTGCTGCCAGCGTGCGGCTATCGGCCGGAAACACGCCACTTTGTGCCGCACGTAACCCTGTCACGCAAGGTCAAACAACCCAGATTTCAGGAAATTGAAGCGCCTATCTACTGGCAGGCTGAAGCGCTTGTGCTGGCGGAATCTTGCTCAGAAGAGGGTGGTGTACGCTATCGGATAGTCGAAAAGTGGGGGCTTGGGTAATGCCCGGATTTGTGTATAATGACTACTGGTTAAATTACCAGTAGTCGATTAACGAGCTAAAAATGGGAGGCTGTATGGACGACAATAAACGCAAGGCTTTGAGCGCAGCACTTGGCCAGATTGAGAAGCAGTTTGGTAAGGGTGCGGTGATGCGCATGGGTGATGTCAGTGCAGCACGCGGTATTGATATCGTTTCAACGGGCTCATTAGCATTGGATGTTGCATTAGGTATTGGCGGTTTACCGCGCGGCCGGGTGGTGGAAGTTTACGGGCCGGAGTCTTCCGGTAAAACCACGTTGACGCTACAGGCGATAGCCGAGTCGCAGAAAGTCGGCGGTACGGCGGCCTTTGTTGATGCCGAACATGCATTGGATCCGGCGTATGCTGAGAAACTGGGTGTGCAAGTGGATGATTTGCTGGTTTCGCAGCCGGATACCGGTGAGCAGGCGCTGGAAATTGTCGATATGCTGGTGCGCTCCGGCGCAGTCGATGTCGTGGTTATTGATTCCGTGGCTGCCCTGACGCCGAAGGCTGAAATCGAAGGCGACATGGGCGATTCGCACATGGGGCTGCAGGCACGTTTGATGTCGCAGGCATTGCGTAAACTCACTGCCAATATCAAACGCTCCAATACGCTGGTGATTTTCATTAACCAGATCCGGATGAAAATTGGTGTCATGTTTGGTAATCCGGAAACCACAACCGGTGGTAATGCCCTGAAATTCTACGCATCGGTGCGTCTGGATATCCGCCGTATCGGCGCGATCAAGAGAGGCGAAGAAATTGTCGGTAACGAGACCCGCGTCAAAGTGGTCAAGAACAAGATGGCGCCACCGTTCAAGAAGGTTGAATTTGAAATCCTCTACGGAGAAGGGATTTCACGCGAAGGGGAATTGATTGACATGGGTGTGAAAGAAGGGCTTGTCGACAAGGCGGGTGCCTGGTACAGCTATAACGGTGACCGTATCGGCCAGGGTAAGGACAACGTCCGCAATTTTCTAAAAGAGCACCCTGAGATCGCCCAGGATATCGATAATAAATTACGCAGTAAGCTGTTGGCAACGACACCGCAGGCTAACGAAAAAGCTAAAGCTGATGAGGAACTTGAAAAAGCCTGATACGAAATCCGCACAGCCAGCGGACGTTAAAACGGTCATCAGTCGTGCCCTGGGCATGCTGTCGAGGCGCGATCACAGCGCCAAGGAGTTACACCGTAAGCTGGAATGGCGGGGTTTTGATGCTGGGCATATAGAGTCCGCGCTGGAGCAGTTGTCCAGTAACGGCCTACTCAATGAACAGCGCTTTGTCGAAAGCTATGTCCATAGCCGTATACAACGCGGCTATGGACCGGTACGGATCCGGGCTGAATTGTGCGAGCGTGGCGCTGATGACGCTGACTGGCCGCGCGATGAAACTATCGACTGGTTTGAACTGGCAGTAGCCGCCCGGCAAAAACGTTTTGGCCGGACAGAACCAAAAGATTTCAAGGAGCGGGCAAAACAAATGCGATTTTTACAACAGCGTGGTTTTACCGGTGAGCACATAAGCGCGGTGTTCAAAAGAGGTTGAATGATTCTGTTTGAGTTGATTGTCTATTGGTGGTGAAATTTAACGGTATTTATAATTTATTCGCAAAGGCTTGTAAGAGCGGTTTTAACCGC
>CAYPEL010000223.1:0-3342 GCA_964409635.1 uncultured Gammaproteobacteria bacterium
CAAACGCAATTACATTTTGCCAAGAGCAGTAGCTAAAACCGGCACTGCAACGCTATCCACATATTGGTCAGGTAAATTTCCTGTCGCTGCTTAACTTCCTGTCACTGCTTCGTGTAATACCGCTCTTGCACAGTCTTTGCATTTACCACAACAACTGGCGACTTTGAGTTCAGCACATAGAGAATCCAGGCTGCAGAAACCGTCTTTCGCAGCCTGGCGAATCTGTTGATCGGTTACTCTGTTACACACGCAGACATACATAATTGTGGGTTACCTGGAATACGTTAATACTAGCGCATAATAATATAACTAATGAGAATGATTTGCAATAACATCTTCGACTCTACTTATATTTTTATTATAATCTATATATTTCAATAACTTATTGTATTATTTATATTGCCCTCCATCATTTGCCTGCTATAATTATCAACAGGCAAGCCATTCCCCCTCCTTAAGTTTGGTGAAAGCAAGCCTGAAATCCGATCGGCCTATCCCTATCCAAGGAGAAGACTAATGAAAGGCAACAATAAGACCCTACAGTTACTCAATATTTGCCTTAAAGATCAATTAACCGCCATCAACCAGCTATTCCTGCACGCTCGTATGACCAAAAACTGGGGATTGGGTGAATTTAACGAACACGAATATAAGTGCTCCATTGCAGCCATGAAAATGGCGGACACACTCATAGAACGCATCCTCTTCCTTGAAGGCCTGCCCAATCTGCAAGATCTTGGAAAACTTCTGCTGGGTGAAGATATCCCCGAAATCCTATCGGGTGATCTTGACATGCTGACCCAAATTCGCAGCACACTCCAGAAATCCATGAAACAGTGTGAAGAAGTTCAGGACTATATTTCACGCGACCTGCTGGAAGACCTTCTCGAATCAAACGAAGAACACATCGACTGGGTAGAAACCCAGCAATGGCTGATCAATAACACCGGCCTGGAAAATTACCTGCAGTCACAGATGGGAGAATAAATCATGAAAGGTGATAAAAAAGTTCTTAAACAACTGCAAAGTCTTCTGAATGGCGAACTAGCCGCGCGCGATCAGTATTTTGCTCATTCACGTAAATATAGAGACTGGGGCTTAAACAAACTTTATGAACACATTAATCATGAAATGGAAGAAGAGATAGAGCACGCCGATGCATTGATTGAAAGAATGCTGTTTCTTGAAGCTGAACCAGATTTTTCCAGTCAAGACAATGTGCGCATCGGTAATACGGTTCCCGAAATGCTGCAATGTGATCTGGACGTTGAATATGGTGTTGTTGCCGCACTGAAAGCGGCTATCAAAGTCTGCGAGACTGCGCAGGATTATGATTCACGTGAAATATTGACCAAGCTATTAGATGACACGGAAATGGATCATGCCTACTGGCTTGAAAAACAATTGGGCCTGATTAAAATGACAGGATTAAAAAACTATATACAATCGCAGATGTAGGCCTTGAAACAATAGCCCGGTGTAGACAATTCTGAAACAAAAAACGAGTTAATGCTTACTTCACTAACCCGTTCTTGTTGAATGAAAATTTAGTGGTAGCGGGGGTAGGATTTGTACCGTGGCTACACCTATTCGCATCAAGATCAAAGATCTATAATTATCCGCATTATGGCATTATCGAAGTTCGAAGGATGTGTAAATACCCAATCGTTATCTTTCACCAATGCATGACAACTGAAACATGCCTGCACACATGAAGCATCTTTCCCGTATGGTTTCTGGCCTATAAGATTCTGGTAGCACAGTTTTTAAATTCGAGATTGAATTTCAACTGTCTCACCTGGCGCCTCAAATTGCATATATATCCCATATATAATCTGGGATCACCATATTCTGCTGTACTGTCGAGTGAGTAACAGATGATCTATATATATGTTTTATATATTACTTTTACTGATATATCGCCAGATAAGCTTCACTAACTACCTTAACTCAAGAATTAAATTTGTACGGCAAATTGCCGTATATGTTATTATCCTTCACCGTCACTAAATATGAAAGGAGTGGAAATGGCCACGCCAACACGGGAACGCATTGAGATGCGGGTCGACACCGAAACCAAGCGTATCGCTGAGCGCGCTTCGGCAGCGCTGGGTTGTGCGTCACTGACCGAATTCATGACGCGGTTGATTCGTGACAATGCCCCCCGAATCCTGGAACAGCAAGCGTCTATTCAGCTTACCAATGCCCAGTTTGATCACTTCGAGTCGGTGTGCAACGACACGGCACGCGCACCTAGTGCGCGTATTTTGAAGGCGGCGAAACGGCTTGATACCGAGGGTCTCTAGTTGGCGCTTTCGCAAGCGTACGTATTTGTCGATCCGGCCAAACACACTTTAAAAGAATTCGACTGCGGTCGACCAGACATGAACACCTTTCTGGCGCGATTCGCTGTTAAGCATATGAAGCTTGGCCTCAGCAGAACCTGGGTTCTACCAGACATTGATGGCACTCAGAAGACACAAACCACACCGATAGCGGCATACTATACACTCGCCTCTGCAACGGTAACGCGCGAAGAGATTCCCGCCAATACAAGCCTGCCTAGATATCCAGTTCCAGTGGTTCTTTTGGCCAGACTCGCCGTAGACAATCGATTCAAAGGACAACACCTCGGTGAAAAAACCCTGATTACCGCACTTCGCAAGAGTGTTGAATTAACGGATTTAGGACTGCCAGCACTCGGTGTTGTGTTAGATGTTCTGAACAAAGAAGCGCTCAGATTTTATAACCACTACGAGATTTTTGAACCCTTCACCGATAATCCTATGAGGCTGTTTGCAGCTATGCATATGTTGAGACAGATATAGTAATAATTATTTGGTAGCGGGGGCTGGCTGCCAACTCGATCTACTTTGCATCGCCAAAGACATTTCCAACCTAAATAATCAATCAGTTAAAACATTATTGACTGAATTAGCCGCTTCGCCTTCCAGCGCTGGAGGGTCAATAAATGGCTAAGGACGAGTTCAATAAAACTGGTAAGCACCCCCGCCCTTTTCTATTCGCTTTAGTTGGCAGCAGCGCGCTGAGCTGGATGAAATGGCTGACGGCCAGCCATGGGCCAGCTATATAAAGGATGTGCTCTTTAAAGAAAAACGCCGCCCAAAATCCTCCCCTGTTGATCGCAAGATACTGGCTAAACTACTAGGCGCACTGGGCAGCTCGCGCATTGCCAGTAATATTAACCAGCTTGCACGCGCGGCCAATTCCGGCTCCCTGCCAGTCAATGAGGAGGTGACTAAAGCCCTGATGAGCGCAGTGCGGACTATCGAGTGGATGAAAATCACCCTGATTGAAGGCATGGGGCTGAAAGCCCGCAGA
>CAYPEL010000224.1:0-3325 GCA_964409635.1 uncultured Gammaproteobacteria bacterium
GATAGGAAATACCTGCAGAAATGACATCCGTAAATTCTCGTATGGCAAGCAGAATCCCCACATCTATGTCCATCAAAGTCCAAATCACAGACGCCAGCACTATGATGTCATGACGGCAATCGACAAGCCGGGTGAAGCGTCAATATTTCTAGTGAGCTTTTTTCTAGATGATATTTTCAGGCTGCTTGAACACGGTAATGTTGAAGGGCACCATCTCTTTCTGATCAAACCGGGTAAGTCAACAAAGCTGGAGGCATCGACAATCGGGGCGGTAGTGCTGTATGAGTCTTATGGCCATGAATTTGTCCAGGTTCCTTCCACCAAGCCGGACGAATTTCGCCGCTTGTGGCCTGCCAGTATGAATAACAATGCGATGGCATCTCTTTCTATAGACGGCACCAAGTGGCAGCTAGTCGATGTGCCGGAACCCTTGCTATTGAAGCAATACAGACTATGGCTGATTTGGCAGGCAGTGGGTATTGTATTGCTTGCTTCACTGATTACAGCTATTGGTTTCTGGCTCACCAAAAGGTTTAGTGCTCTATCGTTTGACACCTATAGCGTCCTGAATAATGTCGAAAAAGAACGTCATCGGATGGCCATGGACCTGCATGACCAGGTGTTATCCGATCTTAGCCATATCGGCCGTGATTGCCAGTCACTATGCGGCACGAATAAAACACCGCAGGCATTGGAAAATCATTCCAATTCTATTCAAAGCCAACTGGAGAATGTCAGTAATACTATCCGGGGTATTATAGAAGACCTCCATCCGCAATCGATTGGCATATTGGGGCTCGCCGAAACCGTTCGTTCGTATTGCGATAAACAGTCCCGGACGTTACCGGGACTGGCTGTTAATCTTTCTGTTGGGGAATGGGATGAGCAGCGGCTGAATAAGTCAGAGCGGCTAAACCTGTTTCGAATTTTTCAGGAAGTGCTGCACAATATCATTAGCCATGCACAGGCTGAGCGGTGTGAAATCAATTTGAATATGAAAGTTAATAAACTCGTGCTGGTAATGGAAGACAATGGCGTTGGTATGCCAGTACAAAAAGCCGGAGCTGCTTGCGGGCATGGTTTAAAGAATATTGCAGCACGGGGAAGGATGCTCCAGGCGAACACCAGTTGGTCTACCGGAAGTAAAGGCATCGGTACACGCTTCACGCTCGACATGCCGCTTGCTGCCGGGGACGCATGAATATTGAAAGGAATTCAGTTGTTGTCGCGGAAGATTCACCGCGCGACCGTGAATACTTGCTCGGTGCGTTGGGAGAATATGATCTGGAAATGGCCCGGGATGGTCAGGAAGCGATAGACTTGCTGCGCAGCTCAAGTATCAGCCTGGTGATAAGCGATGTACAAATGCCGCGCATCAATGGTATCGAACTTGCGCGACAAGTCTGGTCCTTCCGGCCGGCTGCACGCATTGTATTCTGGTCGAACTATCGGGATGAGATTTACCTGCGATCACTGTCGCGGATTATCCCGCCGGATACGGTCTACGGTTATATCCTCAAAGATTGTACTTCGGAGATATTTGATAAAGCGGTACGCCAGGTTTTTCAGGAAAACCAGTGCTGGATTGATCCAAAAGTACGCACGGTGCAGGCGCGTGGTTACCGTGGTGTAGACGATATCACGGACGCAGAATATGAAATGCTTATCGATATTGCGCTTGGACTGACGGATAATATCATTGCCAAGCGCCACTATCTGTCACGCCGTGGAGTACAAAGCCGGCTAAAATCGTTGTACCAGAAATTACATATCGAACACCGGCTCGCGCCTGATAGTAGCAGTGAAGTGATGAACCCCCGTTCCCGAGCCGTGGCTATCGCCTTTCAGCGTGGATTGATAAACAACAAAGAGTTGTCAGATGAAGAGGCCAAGCTCGAAGACTGGTTTAGAAGGGAAATTGATGTAATTCCTGCGAATTTTAAAAAATAAAAGCGATAATTCCATGTTAGAGACAGTTGCGCTATTTTCCGGCCTTGATAAAGAAGAGCTGGATATAATCCGGCAATGTGCCGTAACCAGGGCTTTCCCCAAAAACAGCATTTTGTTTAATGAGGGTGATCAGAGCGACTCTCTGTACATTGTCGTCAGCGGCCGTGTCAAAGTCTTTCTTGGTGACGACGATGGCAAGGAAATCGATATAAATTTCCACGGGCCCGGTGAATATTTCGGCGAGCTGGCATTGTTTGAAGACCTGCCGCGATCGGCCTCTGTTATCACCACAGAAAAGTCAAAATTTATAATTCTCTCAAAAACGGATTTTCTGAATTGTCTGGACAGGCATCCCGCTATTAGCTTGAGCGTGATCCGGGAACTCAGTAAGCGTTTACGTGAGTTGACCGACAATGTCAGAAGTCTTGCGCTTATGGATGTCTATGGGCGGGTTGCCCGTCTGCTACTAAAACTTTCCGAACCCGCTGGTGGTGGACGTGTTATTCATCAGAAGCTCACACAACAGGATATTGCCGATCAAGTAGGTTCATCACGGGAAATGATTAGTCGTATTCTCAAAGATTTAAAAGCCGGAGGCTACATTCAGATAGAGGCTAAGCAAATCAGACTTGTGGAAAAACTACCTGCAGCCTGGTAATCGCTATTAATCCGTGTCTGCGGCAACAGCCGTCACTAACAGCAGGCTGATATTTTAGTTTTCATGATTTAGGCCTCTATAGCACGGAAATATAGACCTAATAACAGCACCTGTTAACAGGTGAGGGAAATATAAAACGTCGGCATCACCGGTACCGAAATGTGTCGCTTCATTTTTGTGGCTTTTTGCAAAAGAAGTGACAGGTTTTGTTGTCCTCTGGCTGCCCTGGTTAAGTGTTGGTTGATTCATTTGAATGAAATTATACAAACACCTATCCCATAACCTCTGACACTAGCAAACCAATACAAAGAAGCAACCCAATCCATGCGGAAAATTTAATAAAGCTGGTTTTATAAGCAAAGGTACCAAATTCTAAATAACCTAAAAACGTATTTTCTAAACGTTCTGCGCCACCCAAATAAATTACCCATACTGCAAAAATAATACCCAAGACGTAAACCACAACATTTAATCCTTTGTCGTCACATAACGAGGTTGTAGAAAAACCCAAAAACTATCGAGCCTCTAAACCCACCTTGTTTTTTACAGAATTCAGCCTACTGTTTCAGATTTCATCCTCTTCTTCAAGTGTCTGCTCCAGATTTCGCCTTGCGAAGCTATTTTTTTAGCATGCTCACATTGAGGCGCTGCTGATGCAGTCTGTTCATCGCTGTCTTTTCTCTCTTCAGGCCGCCAGTGCTCCGAAATTCGCCAGCT
>CAYPEL010000225.1:0-3194 GCA_964409635.1 uncultured Gammaproteobacteria bacterium
TGCTATTGCAGCGGCTACGGTTGCACCTAATAATCAGCTGGATGCGGTCAATGGAACAAATAAGGGTTCTAATAAGCCAGCGCCAAAGCCTGTTCCTGCACCAAAAACTGTTCCAGCACCTAAACCAGCTCCAACACCAAAGACAGCTCCAACACCAAAGACAGCTCCAGCTTCGAGCAGTGGGTTTCCCGTGAATTTACGTGGTCAAGCGCCTGCGCAAGTGCAAGTTTCAGTGGCTGCGAACAAACCTGCCGGATCGAGCAATGCCATCATGACCTTAACAGTCTATGACGCTGACAAAAGCAATGAAGGTGAGCTCGTTATCAATGGGAATAATCCGATCAGATTGTTTGGATCAGCGGTTACCGGTTCCAACAATAGAACGGAAATTATATCCATGAATACACCGGCGGCCTACTGGAATAACGGTAATAACACGCTGCTGTTTAAACACACTTCGACTTCTGGATATGTTATTCAGCAGGTTAAGGTGGCGTTCAACAACCAAACAAAAACAGATTCGAGCAAAAACACAAACTCAGGAAACGCCAGCAATTCAGGTGCTACTAACAACTCAAATAGTTCGCAGTCAACTAATAGAGCGCCGACCATCAGTGGCACAGCAAACGCTAATGTGAACGTCGGTAGTGCCTATTATTTTCAGCCTAATGTCAATGACCGGGATGGCGACAAGTTAACATTTAGTATTAAGAATCGTCCATCCTGGGCCAGTTTCGACACTAAGTCAGGCAAACTATCCGGTAGCCCGTCTTCGAATGAGGCCGGTAATTTCTACAGCAATATCGTTATCTCGGTGACTGATGGTGGCAAAACTGCCGCCTTGGCTGGATTCAGTATTACAGTGGACGCGATAACTACCACGTCTACACAAACGGGTTCAGTGACTCTCAGCTGGAATCCTCCAGTAGCTCGTACAGACGGTGATTCATTGTCATTGGGTGAAATTAACGGATATACGGTGTACTACGGCACCAAGGCTGGGAATTATCCCAGAGCGATTAATATTAATAGTGCTAGTGCCACAACCACGACAATATCGGATTTACCCGTGGGTACTTACTATATAGTAATGACTACCCGGGATACGGGTGGGCGGGAAAGCAGCTATTCAAATACAGTGACAAAGAATACGAAGTAGTCATTAAGCCATTGTTGAAAAGAAACGGGGCTCAAATATTGAGTCCCGTTTCTATTTAACTATTACGTACTGGCGAAGTGATAAATGCATAATCAGGTTTATGATGAGTGCAGTAGAATAACTGCAGCCCGCGTGTTCGGTTCTTAGTCAAATTGTGGATGCCAGGTGTCGTAGAGTTGAGCTCAATAGAACCTGCTTACTGTATGCATATAAAAAACCCCGAATTATTTATTAAAAAACTGCAGCGGCGTCTGCCACAACTCGGCATCCTGTATATTAAATATTACATACAGCCAGGGAATGTGTTGAGTCATAAGGATTAAAAATATGATGGCGCTCAGGATAGTATACAAAAGGAAGCCCCGTTCCTTGTGCAAGCTTTCAGGGTTTTGTGTTGGACTGTTTTCCTTTAGGCCAAGTTTCAGGTAATAGGCAAACAGCCCGGCAATCACCGGTACAAACAAAATTAACTCCACACGGTATCGAACGATAAAAATCCCTCCAAATAGCGCGCACATAGCGGTATAGAAAAGTATGCTGACCAGCAGGTTTTCCTGGTTGTAATGATGAAAAGATTGCCGGTATTTAGCCGCTGTCACCGGATTGTTAATAAAGCGGTATTCGGCAAAGCGTTTAACGGTCATCAAAAAAGCACCAGCCATCCAGTAGGAAATTATCAGTGATACCGGTGGGAATGTGTCGCTGGTAACTGCAAACCAGCCAAGAAACAAGCGCAGTGGGTTGTTAAATGATTCGGTCAATACATCCAGATACGGTAAATCTTTGCTGCGGATGGGGGGTACGTTATAGACAAGCGCCATAAGCCAGAAGGCCAGTGCCGTGAATGCAAAATAGATAGAGATTTTGGCCGCAATCGCAAGACCGGCGGCGGCCAGAACTAACCATTCCAAAATCGCCAACCATGGCCGAACAAGCCCCTGCGGAACTGGGCGAAAACGTTTCTTCGGATGCAACTTGTCCATCGGTGCATCAATCAACTCATTAATCACATAATTACTTGATGCTATCAGGCAAGTTGATAGTAGGGCCCAACCGATTACTGGCAGGATACTCCATGTCACCGTTGATGGATAAAAGAAAAAGGCAACAAGCACACCAAGCAGCATAAAAACATTCTTGAACCAGTGGTCTATGCGGGCTACTTGAATGTAGGGAATTAAAGGTCTGAATAGACTGGTATTCGTCAACTGCATATTACAATATCCCGTTTATTTATTGTTTTTCTCGCCGGGTCTTGGTCATCTTCGGTCAGGTATTATCAATTCATTGTTTTACAATTATTTTTAAGGTGGCGCAGGCATATTTCGCTCAGCCGGGCGCCAGATTATTTGTGTACTATACCATTGTTGGGGTTATCTAGGTCAGGAGGCGCCAGCAAGGCTGAATGATGGATATATCTGAATCTTTATAAGTGAAACAAGCGTTTATAATGAGCGTGGCGTGACATTGCGCATCTCGATACAGTAAGATGCGTGCGCACTCATGGTGATAAAAAAACTGATAGTAATTTCACGTATTTAGAATTGTTCAAAACATGCTAGGATCAGATTTTCTTGATTGAGTCGAGTATAGCTCTAAAAGTTATCAACTTCTTTTATTACCATGACCCCATTTAGATGCATGTTATAAGTGTTTGTTTCTTTAATCTATTAGTCTATAACGCGTGTTATATTTTTACTGAAGAATAACGAATTTAGAATTTGCTAACCCGCTTTGTTGATTCTGACTACATATTTCTATTAAATAATCCTGTATAAGAGCATAAACTAGCAGGTGAAAATAAGTTAAAACAATCGGCAGTTCACACTTCTTGGCTGACAGTTGGTTTTACATATAAATGCGAACGAAGATATTTTATATTTTAGCTATACTCACTTTATAGCCGCCTTTTTATGGCGATTATCTTTAATAAAATAGTCTACTCCAAAACGTTTAATGGTGGAGTAGTGGTGTATTAATCCAGTTCTTTGGCGGAGCCATATGAATGATTTAAGTAATAATAATTTAGAAAAAC
>CAYPEL010000226.1:0-3191 GCA_964409635.1 uncultured Gammaproteobacteria bacterium
CTGTCTGCCTGTGGCAATGGTGGCAGCAGTAGCAGTAGTTCCTCAAGCATCAGCGGTAGTGTTGGCGATGGGCCAGTGACAGGCGCAAGCCTGACGGTTACAGACGCCAACGGTGAGGTTGTGTTGACAGACACGAGTACGCAGTTGGCAAATTACCGTATCGAGGTACCAGCAGGAACCGTTTATCCGCTGCTTATTACTGCTACGGGCGGAACAGATCTTGTATCCGGATCGGCCCCGAGTTTTACCCTGGTCTCCGTGGCGATGAGCCCGGGTGGCCAGACGGTCAATCTCAATCCTTACTCGACCTTTATGGTGAAAGTTGCACAGGCGCTGCCGGGTGGTCTGACCGAATCGAACCTGAGCACTGCGCGTACGTTGGTGATTGATGAGCTGAACTTTGGCCTGGATGAGTCAGTATTCACCGATCCAATTGTCACCCCGATCTCTGTGGCCAATGTTGCGAACATGGTTAAATCCAGTGAGGCCCTGGGGGAAATGGTGCGGCGTACACGGGCCACGCTGCTGGCGGGCGGGTTGACCCTGAGCGAGGATGAGCTGATAGTTCGTTTGGCAGGTGATCTGAGCGACGGCGTGATTGATGGAGAGGGGCCTAATGCTGATGCCCGCTATGCAGCGACGGTGAACATAGTGGCAGCGCAAGTCCTGGTGGAATCGCTGAGTAATCACCTGTACGTGGGTGGTGCCGATGTAACGGTGCTGCTGGATACCGCGATCCAGATTATTCAACCAGAGGCGACGCTGTTGACAGGTGATGTACCCATTACTGCAGCAATACTTGCACAAACACGTGTAGCCGTAGCGGCCAACCAGGAGCTGGCGCCCAGTCCGGCCCTGGATGCCATTGCCACGATTATTGATCAGTTGGTCGTCAACAGCATGTCCGACGTGGTAGCAGCCCTGTTACCAGTTGATGTGCGCGAAGATTTTAATCAAGCCAATAATCTAATCGTAACGGCGACCAGCAGCCAGTTGGATGCCGTCAATGGAGTGGTTAGATCACTTAACCATGATTGCTGTTAAATAGTCGACTCTGAAATAAACATAACACAATGATAATAATGAAATATTCGCATAGATCTGCTAGAATAAACGTCCAGAAAAGCCCTTAAAAGCGGTAAAAACTGGACGAATGCGAGGTGAAGACGTGAGTCAACCGAAGCGCGCGAGCCCCGATCAGCAAAGTTTTCTAAATCCCAATTTGCTGGATCAACTCAACCCCAAACATCCGCTGCTGCAACTGGCCAGCCGGATCGACTGGTCGTTTTTTGAAGCGGCGTTTGCCGATCTTTATTCGCATCGAGGCAAGCCCTCAAAACCGGTTCGCTTGATGGTCGGACTGTCTATCCTCAAGCATCTGGAAGACCTGAGTGATGACGTCCTGATCCAGCGCTGGGTACAGAACCCGTACTACCAGGCCTTTACCGGAGCGATTGAATTTCAATGGCAACTGCCCTGTGATCCCTCTGACATGACTTACTTTCGAAAACGCATTGGGCCGCAAGGGTTTGAAAAGATTCTCGCGGCTTCTATTGCCTTGCAAGAAGATAACGTGTGTGAAGATGAGATGTGCCTGGACACCACCGTGCAGGAGAAAAATATCACCTTTCCGACCGATGCAAAACAGTATCGGAAAATACAGGGGCACCTGTTGAAGATGGCGCGTAAGGAAGGCATTGCCCTGACCCGTACGCATGCGAAAGAAGTCAAAGAACTCAAGTTGCATACACGCTTTGCAACACATCCAAAGAATCGTAAGAAGGCCCGGCGTGCCGTCAAGCGATTAAAAACCATCAGTGGCCGTTTACTGCGAGAAATACGGGGTAAAATGACACCGGCACAGCTTGAACGGCATGCCGAAAAGATAGATTTATACCAACGCATGCTGTCCCAAAAGCGGGGCGATAAGCACAAGCTCTACAGCCTGCATGAACCGCATGTTTACTGTATGAGCAAAGGTAAGGCGCATCAACGCTATGAGTTTGGTACCAAGGCTTCGATTACCACAACCCGGGACAGCACTATCATCATTGGCGCGTTGGCTTTTGAGAAGAATGTCTTTGATGGTCACACGGTGCCTGCTGTTCTGGCACAGGTGAAACGACTGATAAATCGAGTGCCAACAGTGGGCATTGCTGATCGAGGTTATCGGGGAAAATCGAAGGTTAATGACACACAGCTCGTCACGCCAAAACCGGCTAGAAAGAATGCCTCAAAAGAAGCCATCGCCTTGGCCAGAAAACGTTTCCGGCGGCGCGCCGGTATCGAACCGGTCATTGGACACTTAAAGAGTGACCACCGATTGAAAAGGAACTTCCTGAAAGGCTTTGCCGGTGATCAGATTAACCTGCTGATGGCTGCTGCTGCCTTTAACTTCAAGAAATGGATGCGGGTGGTTATTTTTTGGCTGAAAAAACTCAGCGCCTCAAAATCTATACTGCAAGCGCTGTTCGCTGAACAAAGTCCACAGTACATTTAAGGTAAGCGCCAAGTAAACCACACACTTACCATCTAACCTTATTCATCGCAGGCTACGCTTTTCTGACAAGCGGAGTTCGCTGATGGATGATCCACAAAACATCTCTCTAACCAACAACCAACGGCACTGGTTTGAGCACCTGCAAGTATGCGAAGCATCCGGCAAAGGCATTGCCGCGTATGCGGCGGAGCATGGACTGGATGTGAAGGCCATGTACACAGGCAAGAAGGTGCTGGTCAAGAAAGGTGTGCTGCCACGTACCCGCCGGCGTCGTTTTGCACGTGCGCAGGCAAAAGCTGCCGTGACGGATAATGCCTGGCGGATCGGGCTTCCCAACGGAGTATCGATCGCATTCTCTGGCGCGGTCGATGCCAAAGCATTAAGCACCGTACTGACAGCGGCGGCAGCCGTTGACTGATGCGGCCATCAAATGAACTGGCCGTCGTTTATCTATGCCGGGACATTGTTGATTTTCGCAAGGGCATTAATGGGCTGGCGGTATTGGTAGAAGACGTACTGAAACACGATCCCTTCTGTGAACAGTTGTTTGTGTTCTGCAACCGTAAGCGCGACAAGGTGAAGATTTTATATTGGGAACGTAATGGCTTTTGCTTGTGGCAGAAACGCCTGGAACGGGCGCGCTTCAAATGGCCGCGTCGGGTTGCCGATGACGTGGTTACACTCACCGGCC
>CAYPEL010000227.1:0-3175 GCA_964409635.1 uncultured Gammaproteobacteria bacterium
CAGGTTCAGGAACGGTTTAACTGGTTGATTCATGCTTACTGCCTGATG
Organism: uncultured Gammaproteobacteria bacterium; assembly: GCA_964409635.1. Taxonomy (GTDB): domain Bacteria; phylum Pseudomonadota; class Gammaproteobacteria; order DSM-19610; family DSM-19610; genus CAYPEL01. The sequence continues at coordinate 49 of CAYPEL010000227.1, forward strand.
GATAACCGCTATCATTTACTGGTCGAAACACCCGATGGAAAGAGATTGGGGAGTATTATGGATTACATTATTCAAGAGTTAGCAGGTTATTAGCCTGTGCGGAAAAAGCAAATAACAAGACCTGACCCCAAACGACTTGTGGCAGGCTGGTCTTAACTGTTATTTTTGTATTTTAGAACAGACGGGCAAGGTTAATATGTTGGCCCTGGGCAACGGGGCTGGTTGTTCTTTCCCCAGCTGTTCCAGCGATTCCTTCAGGCCGCCCAGTCCGGTCAGCGAATCCCACATCAGGTTGCTGATTTTGACACAGGCAGAGAGAGGCGTGGGGCTGAGGTCGCGTATCTGGTCGATTTTCCATTGCAGGCAACGTAAGCGCTGTTGCCGTTCAGGATGGCTGCGGGCGATGAAGGTTTCGATAAGTTCGCGGCGCCGGGTTTCGAAAGCGGCAGGGTCTGCGGTTGCGAGTGTGGCCCATTCGTCGAAGTCGATTTTGGGAAATACATCTTCGGCCGGTTTGTTTTCTGGATTCGGCATCTTGGCCCCCCGTTATTTGTTCACAGTCTCTGCTGTGATTGCTTTATTATTTTCTGGATTATCGAGAATATCATAGCCAGGCCGGGGTGGCTATTGTACCGGCTTTTGATATGTAACCTATTGAAAAATAGTTATTATTAGAATATTAAATCCATAGGCCATACACCTACAGTTAGCTGCTTATAGTCAGTTTCTTACCTGTTCGTAGCTGGGGAGTCTCGCAGAAATACGGATCTTGATCTTAATCGGCAGGGACAGTCCGGGTGCTGGCCCATTGGCGCAGGGCGGTGATTTTTTCAGCCATGACCACAGAAAGGGGTCGCGTCTGGCCTAATTCGGTAAGCAAATGCTGGTTCGCCAACGGCTGGTTTTGCGCGCGTGCGAGGTACAGGGCGGAAACAATGGCCTGCTCGATTTCTGCACCGGAAAACCCGTCGCTTTCTCTGGCCAGTTCTGCCAGATCAAAATGCTCCGGCGTTTGCTGGCGCTTGCGCAGGTGAATGGCAAAGATTTGCTGCCGGACTTCGTCACTGGGCAGATCCACAAAGAAGATCTCGTCGAGACGGCCTTTGCGGATCAGTTCTGGCGGCAGCCGGTCAATGCGATTGGCGGTCGCTACCAGAAAAACCGGTGCCTTGCGTTCCGCCAGCCAGGTCAACAGTGTGCCCAGTACGCGGGTGGCGGTGCCACTGTCTTCATTACCGCTGGCAATGGCTTTTTCGATTTCATCAACCCAGAGTACGCAGGGCGCCATGGCTTCTGCGGTGGCCAGTGAGTTGCGCAGGTTGCGCTCCGTTTCGCCATAGAATTTGTTGTACAGGGTGCCGAAATCCAGGCGCAGCAGGGGCAGCTGCCACATCCCGGCGACTGCTTTGGCGGCCAGGCTTTTGCCGCCGCCCTGAACGCCAATCAACAAAATGCCTTTGGGTGATTCGAAACCGGCGTGACGTTGTAAAAAAGCTTCCTGCCGCAGTTGCAGCCAGTGCTTGAGTTTTTTCAGTCCACCGACATCGGCAAAGGCTTCGGTGTCGAGTTCGATACTCAGCGCGCCACCCTGATTGAGCAGCCGGTATTTGGCCTGTATGGTTTCAGGAATATCCCGCTCGGTGATAGCGCCATCGTCGTGAATGGCGTGCCGGATCAGGCGGCGTGCATCGGTCTCTGCCAGCCCGTTCAGGTGGTTCAGCAATTGTTGCAGGGTCTGGTCGTCGGTATTCACTTTTTTACCGGGATTTGCGCTTACCCAGTTGTGGGCTTCCTCATTAATAAGATTTTCGAGTACTGCCCGATCCGGCAGCGCCAGTTTGAAGTGTGCACTCAGCGGCTGCAATTCGGCTGGCAGCTCGCAGCTATGGCTGACAAATACCAGTGTATGACCGGCATCCCCATAACCCAAAGCGATTTCGCGGATTTGCCGGGCGATGGATGGATCATCCAGATAAGGATGAAAATCCAGTAACAGATAAATACCTGCGGTGCCTGTTGCCTTGATCTGGCCGAGCATTTGTTCGGGGTCTTTGGCGAAGGCCTGGGGCTGTAGATCAAGATCGATGCGTTGTAAACCGGTCGTCACTGACCAGCGCATAACTGGCTGTGCCAGTGACAAGGCAAGATTTTTAAACAGTTCGACAACCCGGGGTTCGTCGTGCGTTTCAGCGACGATAAGGGGAACCCGTGAACGCACCAGGAGTTTCAGGTCGTTTATGCTGTCGTACATGGCAAGATTATTTGCAGAAATGATATCTGCAGGTTAGCGGCCGGCTGGCTAGCCTGCTGAAGCAGCGTCCCGCTTCGGGTGGTGCTCAGACCGACTCGGCTTTATTAATATAGTCCAGGCGGATTTCGATGTTGTGATGATCATGGGTCTCGGCCAACATGAACTCCGCGTGCTGGCGCGTCACCAGATCCAGGGGCCTGAGAATGCCTATGTGTGTCTGTCCGGACGGATCTGTCCAGCTCACGCGTAGCCTGCGATGTTGCACGATGGCCGCTTCATATTCGCTATGCAGACCACAGTCAACCGGTTTGTAATCAGTCATCGTCGCGCTTTGCTGTCAGGCTGTTGAGGTTGCCATCCGCATCGCACTCCATGCGTAACTCGATCGGCCGGCAACAGACCTCGCAATCTTCGATATAGGACTGGCTGCCGGCTGAACAATCGACATTGATGTCGAGCGTTTCACCGCAATATGGACAGGTCAGTGATACGGTTTCCTCTAACATTGCTCGCTCTCCGGTAAAAAGGTTGCAACCAGGTCATCAAGAAACAACCAACCCTGTGCAGTATGTTTAATATGACCTTCGTCCATTAGCAGCAGCCCGTTGTCCATTGCTATCTTAATATTATCAGCGATAGCGGTGTAGGGAAGCCCTGTTGCGGCCGTGAAATCGCCGGGCTTGAAACCTTCAGACAAGCGCAAACGGTTCAATGCAAATTCAAATACCGCTTCTTCAGGACGCAGTAGCGTTAAATTTTCTGTAGCGTCCGCGCTTTTGGCGTTCAAATAGATGCGCGGGTGTTTGTGTTTGTGAGTCCGGGTAATATTTTGTTGGGCTGCGTCAGTAATTTTTCCATGAGCACCCGCACCGATTC
>CAYPEL010000228.1:0-3168 GCA_964409635.1 uncultured Gammaproteobacteria bacterium
CCAAGAGTAGGCGCGGTGCTGACCTTGTCGTGCGACAAGGATGAACCCACACCGGATGTAGCCTTCGGCGCAAGAAGCATACACTTCCTGTCCGAAATTGGCGCGTTTATCAATGTGGACTACAAGCTTGTACAACCCCGCTGACAGGCCTGTCTTACCGGTTACTCAGCCAGCAGGCTGGCCGGTTTCGACTGCGTTTTCTCTGAAACGCTCAACCATCGAACGCGCCCTGACAAGCTCCTGCTCACAGCGCGCCGTATACTGTGGCTGGCAGGCACCATGAAAACATTCGATAATCACTTCCAGCTCATCTGCCGCTTCCTCGGCAATTGCTGACTCTTTTCTTAATTCGGCCAGCACACAACGCGCTGTGGCTTTATTGATTCTGCATATGACGGCCAGATGTATGGACAGTTGCTGTTCCATACTTGCATCCAGCGCTAACTCATAAGACCGTAACGCCTCTTCAATGCGATCCGGATTCTCTTCAGACTCCGCCAGGTTATGCAACACCGTGCCACGATTATTATGGGTAGCCACAAGCTCAAGACCGGCATTGTCTGCATCCAGCTCGGCCAATGCATTTTTGTACGCAACCACGGACTTTTGCAAGGTGCGATTACCTTTTAGCAATTTTCCGTGACTGTGCAAGGCGCCACCCAATTGATGCATGGTCAACGCCCATTCAAGTGGTGCATCCTGACGCGTCCATACGAGCAGCGCCCGGGTACAGGCATCCACCGCCGCTTTCAATAATTTTGCTTCCCCCTGCTTCTTGCCCAGAGCATGCGTTGCAGTACCCAGGCTATAGTTTGTCCACGCCCACTCCTGTGGCGTTTGCTCCTGGCTGTATACTTCAAGCGCGTCATTGAACGCCTGAATGCTCAAGGTATACCAATCGTCACTGTCCTGCTGCTGCCCCAGTGCTGCGAGTATATTGCCAAGGCTGTTTTGCACAGCCGCCCAATCCAGAGGGAACTGCTCGCGTGCTGTTTCACTCAGCGAGGATTTAAACGCCTCGCGTGCATTTTCGAGCAACGTGTGAGCATAACGATGCAGTTCAAAATTCCCCTGCGTATGAATAAAATTGTCCTGCAAGACTTGTCTGTTGTCAGGCGCGGCCGTTTCCTGCGCCTGTTCGGGAAACAGGTTTATATAATGATCGATAGCGCGTCCAAGCGCCTTGTTAGCGGGGTAGATAAGAAAATTACTGGAGAATTTCATGGATACCTGGCCCGGTCTCAATATCGGGTCCCTTGTCGATGGCGCCACCCGCCTCAAGCTCTTCATCAGTTGCGTCACGCACAGATAATATCTCTATGACAAAAAGAACGTCTCTGCCACAGAGAGGATTGTTACCATCCACGGTCAGTGTCTTGTCATCCATTCTGGTCACAATAAACTTTTTTGACTCGCCCTTTTCATTCTCCATAAAGATCGTCATACCGACTTCCCGATACTCTTCAGGTACATTTTCAATACTATCGGTAAAGACCTGTGATTCATCTCTGGGGCCGTAGATCTGATCACAATTGATAGGCACCTCGATCGTATCACCTGCCGCCTTGCCTTCCAGCTCTGCCTTGACTTCTTCAGACAGCATCTCGTTCACGCCATGCACATAACCCAGCGGCATTTCGACGGTAGACAGCACATCGGCCGTCTTTTTATCCACGACCTTGTAGCTCAATTCCACGTATTTATATTTCTGTATGATTTCACACATAATTGCAGTAAAGGTAAATTAGAAAAGCGTAGCACCAAAAATTTTCACGTCCTCTTCCTGGTAACCCAGAACCAGTCTTCCCAGCCACTCGCCTTCTTTTTTCTTGTGGAACTGACGCAGCAGCACAGTGACATACTCATCACGCCTGATGGTACCGATAATTTCATATTTTTCGGACAGGTTCTGCGCAAGATCACTGCGAGCAAACTGTTTACCCAATTCCATTTCGTTGGCACTTTGCCTGAACGAATGGGAAAAATTCTTGATAAACATCAGATAATTTTTATTATTGGAGTAGCTGATAAGATCATCCCACCAGGATTTGGCGATTTCAAAAAGCTCCTCATCCGTTTTTTCTGTGATATTCATACTTTGTTACCTGTTTATTTACAATGACGCAAGCAAATCTGGATCGGCAGAGACGAAAAAAGACCAATAAATAATTGGTCTTTACTCATCAATTAAGATGTCGCCGCCCTGACCCTGACTACTCCGAGCCAAGGCGGCTGTTACCCTGCTAAATCATGCAGCATCTTTATCGTCTTCTTTATCACTGATCAGGTGATAAAGCGGCGCTTTCTCCATCGTGTACTCGCCAGTTTCAGGATCACGGCGAGATACGGTCAGCACATGCCAGTTTTCATCATCGAGTTTCATTTTGTCACCACGATAATAGTAACCAGGCCAGCGTGTTTCATCACGGAACAGGGTGTGCTGCATAACGGACTCTGAAGTCAGAATACGATGTTTCAGCTCCCATGCACGCAGCAACTCGTGAATATCCTCTGCGGCTATACCGTTTTCCCAATCTTCTGCAAGCAGCGCCATTTTCTTGAGGCCGATCTTGAGCAACTTGTCATTGGTCATGTAGCTAACGGTCACACCACCACAGTATTCATCCATCATTTTCTGCAAGCGATCCAGTCCCTGGCGTGGATTGATGTAGTGTGGGTTAACTGATCCAGCTGTAATCGCGTTGCGATAAACCTTGTATGTTTCCATAGGCTTGTAGATTTGTTTCTTACGCTTCTGGATTTGCGCATCAGAAACGACAATGCCCTGAGCTTTACCATCATCGATGTACTTAACCGCATCTTTAGCGGCCAATCGACCTTCGGTAAAGGAGCCAGATGAGAACGCGTGTGGCGTACCACCTACGGCGTCACCTGCACCGAACAGGCCTTCAATCGTGGTCATACGGTTGTATCCCCAGAAGTACTCAGGTGGTGATATATCCTCAGGACCTGAACACCATGCACCACAGCCCGTCGCATGTGAACCCATTACATACGGCTCAGACGTCGTCAGTTCCGGATTTTCATATTTGGGGTCAACATCGGTAGCCGCCCACAATACAGCCTGACCTACGGTCATGCCCAGGAAGTTGTGCCAGCCGATTTCTTCCAGATGCGGATCCTGGAAGGCTTCCATGGTGACCATGC
>CAYPEL010000229.1:0-246 GCA_964409635.1 uncultured Gammaproteobacteria bacterium
GTGTTTCGCGCGATAAGCACGACGACTAAATCGCCCGTTTAAAAGAAAAAAGGCCGGATAATCCGGCCTTTTTTTTGTAACAATCAATACAAATCAAGGAAGTCTAGCCCTCATTTCTCACCAGCTTTCGTAGCGAGACCGCGAAAGGCTGTGCCCAGCATGAATTTAGCGACTGAAGAGTGCGCTGGCATAGTCGACACTATGTCGAGCGCTCTGAACGAACTAAATTCATGCTGGGTGCGGCAT
>CAYPEL010000229.1:256-3137 GCA_964409635.1 uncultured Gammaproteobacteria bacterium
TGCTGATGCTCCTGAATGTAAGCAAACAAAAAGCGGGATAACAACTAATATCGACAGCGTTCATAGTTTGCTGAAGAACCATCATTACGAAATCGCAGCCGTCATTCTGGAACCTATTGCTCAAAATTTAGAAATCCTGGGAATCTAGTTTTGCAGAATTTTTCGAGGACTACTTTTCACGCTGCAACGCCTGACCACTGATTATCATTGAATCTCATGAGTGACGCTCGTCACTGCCTCTAATCTCGTATTAAAGAGATACTCCTATTTACCAACATTCGAATTCGAAGCATAAAATAGTGAGGACCCGAAAATGATAGTTAATTCAAATGTAGTTCACCAATGGAAGTACTGGCTAATTCCGATTATGGCATTTCTTCTGGTGTCATGCGGTGGAGGCGGTGGCGGTGGCAATAGCAACAATAATGCGACTAGTACAACGCCAACACCCCATACAAATATCATTTTCGTTACCTCGACATTACAAAACGGTAATTTGGGAGGCCTCGCCGGAGCCGATGCAATTTGTAATACGCGTGCCGTTGCGGCCGGTTTACAAGGTAACTTTGTGGCCTGGTTGTCTACCAGTACCGTAGATGCGATTGATCGACTGGGCAGCGCTCCCGGCTGGTTGAGAACAGACGGCTTACCTTTTTCGAGTTCCGCGGCTGACCTGGCTGCTGGCAAGATTTATTATCCACCCAACAGGGATGAACTTGGCAACCCCGTCGGCAGTACTATCGTCCAGACCGGAACCGACGGTGACGGGCAGGTCGGTGCAGGATTTACCTGTAACGACTGGACTAATGGCTCCACTGGTTCAGTTCGAGGAGGTGATCCAACGGCTACCAGCAACATCTGGTCATTTTTTGCCAGCGGTGGTTGCGTAGCTGATCGCCGATTCTACTGCTTGAGTATCGATGGCACCGTGCCAATCACCCCACCGGCTAACAGCGGAAGAATCGCTTTCGTCAGTGACAATAACCTGGATGGTGATTTCGGACTGGCTGGCGCTGACATGGAGTGCAATAACAATGCAGCCCTTGCCTCCCTTCCTGGCAACTACAGAGCCTTGTTAGCAACGGACTCAGCATCAGCAGCTTCGCGCTTTGATTTAAGTGGCCAGCCCTGGGTGCGACTGGACGGTGTTGCCATTGTCGAACAGGCGTCCGACCTCGGTGACCCGGAACAGCTAATAGCCCCAATTAATCTTCAGGCTGACGGCACAACTTATCTTGGTAACCGGGGAGTCTGGACTGGTGCGCCTTCATTTTTTCAAGTGAGTAGCGGAAACACATGTACCAACTGGAACTCAACTCTCGGTAACGCCAATATAACCCGGGCCGGCAAATCGGTGGCCAGCGTCTCCGATACCAGCTCCTGTAGCTTCGCTATTTCAAGATTATTTTGTTTGCAGGAATAGACAGTAGAAATTTTGATGTGTCTGAACTTCTTGTATGTGCACATCTTGTATATGCACATCGGCACACCTGCGATACAAAAAAGCAAAAAAAAAGGGGGACGGGGGGATTATTTTTTAATCCCGTCCCCTTTTATTTGTACAGGAAGAGAGCAAATTACCTTTTTGCCTGATGGCTTGGCTAGTTGGGAAATATGGCAAAAACGGGTAAGTTTATTGAGGGAGCCTCGGTCTGCTCCCCACATGCTCTAAGTGCCTGCAAATCGCATAACTACTAAAGGGATAACTACTAGGCCAAACCCTAGACCAACAAATTTGGTGAAAGCGAGAGCATTGGTCGGCACCCCACTAGTAGTAGCGTTTATGTAAAACGCGAAAACATATGCATCCAGGTATTACTCGGCCATAGCAAGTTGGAGACCACCAGCCTCTATGCTCAGGTCGCCACCAAAGTACTGCAGGAAGTGACTAGTCCACTGGAGATTCTACCCGTACCAACATGAGTTAAATCATGTCTGGTTCCCCCCTGGAGGTCGCGGATATCTTCCGTGCCCAGGGAATCGTATTGGTTTAATCGTCAGTTTACTCTATCTGTCCTGGGCGATGGTGGCAAGGCAAGTGGTTGATAACCGGTTCGAGGCGGAGTTACGGTCGCAGCATATCCCTCACAACAAAATCTTTATCACCCCGGCACCGTTCAACTCGATACTCTGGCGCGCCGTGGTCATGGATGACGAAGGTTATTACGAGGCCTATTACTCGGTAATGGATGAGACTGGTGATATTCGCTTCAATCATTTTCCAGGCAATGAAGACTTGCTCAACGGGATCGAGAATGAGTGGTCGGTGCAGCGGTTGAAGTGGTTTTCGCGCGGAATCTCGATGGCGTGTATGCAGATCGACAGGATGGATCAGCCCGGTTTCACCGCGTCGATTCACCGACCAACCAGGAGCTTGCCCGGCTATCGCAGACTATCGCCAGGAGAGTCGGGCGATATCTTGAACGTCAGGGTCTGTTGGAACGGGATGCCGAAAACAACTATCTGGCCCTGGAGGCTGTTCCCGAAGATTCCATGGCCCAGTTAATGGGTCATTCGATCACCTATCGCATCGCGGTGGGCTCCCAGGTAGGGCGCAAAGTGTTCACCCTGCAGACACTGCCGGCCTGTGAACCCGATGATTACGCTGATTCAGCAGGCAAAGTATCCGGTTTCTCCCTGCATGCGGGTGTGTCGGCCAGGGCGGATGAACGTAAGAAACTGGAGCGCCTGTGCCGTTACATCAGCCGCCCGGCAGTATCGGAAAGGCGCTTGTCGTTGACACCGGGCGGCAACATCCGCTATCAGCTGAAAACACCGTACCGCGACGGTACTACCCACGTCATCTTCGAGCCACTGGATTTCATGGCACGCCTGGCAGCCCTGATACCCAGACCGAGAGCCAATCTGACACGCTTCCATG
>CAYPEL010000230.1:0-3118 GCA_964409635.1 uncultured Gammaproteobacteria bacterium
TGACCATTCTCGACGAACTCAAACAACACATTACCCTGCTGGCCAGCGTGGATGAATCTGACTCGCCTTTTATCAGTTGTTATCTAAACCTTGAAAATGGGCCGGATAGTTGGCGGAAAACGCTTGACGACCGCGCCCGTATCCTGCGGCGCATTCTAAAGGGAAACGATCTCACCGACCTCGAAGAAGCGATCGTTAAGATCGAAGCCTGGCTGGCCAATGAACTGCACCCTGAAGCAAAAAGTGTAGCCCTTTTTGTGCGCGGTAACTTCGGTGGCGCCTTCATGTTGCCGATGCAGTTTGCCGCCCCCCTGCCCAATTGGATTGCGGTCTACCCGACACCCAATATTTATCACCTGGTGGAACTCAAGGACAACTACCACCGCTATGTCGTCTTGCTTGCCTTGCCGGATCGGGCCTGCATTCTGGAAGTGAATCTGGGTGCGGCCACGACTCGGGCCTGGATCAACCAGCCGGATTTGCGCACCCGTGTCGGTCAGGCATGGGCCCGCTCTCACTACCAGATTAACCAGGCGCACTGCGGGAATCAGTTTGTGCACGAGAAAATCGCGGTTCTGGAGCAGCTAATGCATGCCGGAGGCCATACCCATCTGATCCTGGCCGGTGATCCCGGGATCACCGGCCAGGTTCGCCGTGCCTTGCCTAAAGATCTGGCGGACAAGCTGGTAGATGTGATCCCGGCTGACGAACGGGATCAACAGAGCGACGTGGTGCTGGCGACCCTGTCTAGCTTTATCGAACATGAAGAGCAGGAATCTCAATCGATTTCCGAACGCCTCATCGAAGGTCTGCGCAGTCAGAACCTGGCGGTCGCAGGCTCGGCGGATACGCTTGATGCACTGCTCTGGGGAGAGGTGGACACACTGGTGATCGCCAGTGACTATCAGCCCGATCCGGGCTGGAGCTGCACTGCCTGTCGTGCTATCGGCACCGAGCCGCCCGAATCACCCCTGTGTCCACAGTGTGGCAAACCCGCTGTGCGACCAATGGACGTCAGGGAAGCCTTACTGCGCCTGGCCGGCCAGCTGGAACGCCCGGTGGAAGTGGTGGAACACGCCGCTGCGCTGATGTCTCTGGGCGGCGTCGGTTGTCTGCTGCGCACTCAACTCGAACCTCACACCAAGCCACTACCTGCGTTTGCGATTGCAGCCGGCTAACGGATACGACCATGATTGCTCGAATATTTGGACTTGCTCTGTTAGTTATCACCCTGTCAGGTTGCGCCGAGCCACCTTACAACAATCTGGATAGTGCGCAGTTGAAAACCCTGCTCGAACAGGGTACACCGCTGTATGACATACGCCGCCCGGAAGAATGGCGCCAGACCGGTGTGGTTGCTGACAGCCAACTGCTAACTTTTGAAGATGCCGGCGGCCGTTTGCTACCTGACTTTTTGTCTCGTTTCACGGCTGCTGTGGGTAAGGATGACCCGGTGATCCTAATCTGCCGCACTGGCAGCCGCACCGCTACGCTAGCGCGTTATCTGGTCGAAAAACTGGGTTATACTCAAATCTACAACGTGCGCGACGGCATTAGCCGCTGGATCGGTGAAGATCGGCCAGTGACGCGCCTGTAAACCCTACATTTAAGAGACAGAGACATAGCATGACCCTTCCTGCCGATAGCGCCGCGCAAAACGCGCCTGAGTATAAATCACGTCCATTGATTGACCTGCTGGTCAGCATTGTTATTCCCTCCGTTATCCTGATGAAGCTCAGTACCGATGACGGACTTGGAGCCAGTGGCGCGCTGATCGTGGCACTGGCTTTTCCGCTGGGCTGGGGACTTTACGAACTTGTAAAATTCAAGAAATTCAATTTTATTGCATTGCTCGGGTTAATCAGCGTGCTACTGACCGGCGGTATAGGTTTACTGCAACTGGATACAAAATGGCTGGCAATCAAGGAAGCCGCCATACCCGGGTTGATCGGCATTGCGGTATTGGTCTCCACACAAACCCGCTACCCATTGATCAAAACGCTACTCTACAATCCAAAAATATTGAACACCGACAAGATTGGGCTAAAGCTCAACGAGCTCGATCAGACCCAACAGTTTGAGAAACGTCTGATGAACGCCACGTATCTGCTGGGGGGGACTTTTTTCTTTTCCTCTGTAATGAACTTCATTCTCGCCCGCTGGATTGTCACCAGCCCGGCGGGCAGCGCTGCGTTTAACGAACAGCTCGGACAGCTGACCCTGCTCAGTTACCCGATGATTGCCATTCCATCGATGGTCATGATGCTCGCTATCTTTTATTACCTGTGGCGCACGATTCATGGTATGACCGGGCTTGCGCTGGAAGACATACTCCGCCAGGAGACGAAGCTTGATGACAAGGCATCGAATTGAACCGCTGCTGCCGTCATCCTGTGAACGATAACTAGCTGCCAGATTTATGGGCGGCATCTTCCGTGATGTGCGGTGCTACCAACCACCGAATGCATTTTACAGGCCGCTCTATGCCACGCTATCATGGGCAGGCTCACTGTTGTTTTTCGGTCTGCTGCAATTGAGTCTGGATATCTCACTGGCGGCCCTCATTACCGGGCTGAGTATTTTTTGCATCCGCTTGCAGGCAACTGCATTACACGATCAACCTGCCCCGATTCCATTATTAAGGGTAGCCCGAATAATTCATGAACACTCAAGTCATGGTTAAAATACTCACTTCCTGGCAGCAGGCAAATCGCAAACTGGTTGCCGCCCCCCTGTTTGAACGTTCGATCATCAGTCTCATACTGCTCAATGCGCTGATCCTTGGATTAGAAACCAATGCCGCATTGGTCGCAGCCTACGGGCAATGGTTTGAGCTTGGCCATCAACTGATCCTGGCCGCCTTCATCTTCGAGGCGATACTTAAAATCAGCGCCGTAGCCCCGCGTTTCGGGCAATACTTTGGAGATGGCTTGAATTTATTCGACTTCAGCATTATCGTGCTGTCGTTGCTACCCGCCACGGGCGAACTGGCGATGATCGCCCGCCTCGCCCGACTGCTGCGGGTATTGCGCCTGATCTCCACCATCCCGGAACTGCGCCTGATCGTCGCCACGCTGATGCGCAGCATACCCAGCATGGGCAATATCATGCTGCTGAT
>CAYPEL010000231.1:0-3105 GCA_964409635.1 uncultured Gammaproteobacteria bacterium
ACGCATGACACTGTAAAATAAACCAACAATATCGAAGGAGCTATTCATGCGTTGGAAAAAAGGCCGTAGAAGCAGTAATGTTGAAGATCGCCGTGGCTCATCGTCACGCGCGGGTACTCCAGGGTTGGGCGGCTTGTTTAAAAAGCGGGGCAGCGGGGCCCGCCGGGGTGGTGGCAGTGGTCTCATGATGATCGTGGTCGCCTTGGGTGCGATGTATTTTCTGGGTGTCGATCCGCGCGCGCTGCTATCGGGTGGCTCGCCGGGACAAAGTCAGACAACCGCGCCACTTCCTTCTCCGGATGCTTCACGGCCGGGGACGATGCAAAGTCGTACGCCCCAGGAAGATCAGATGGCAGATTTCATTTCTGTGGTGTTAGCGGATACTGAAGATACCTGGCGCACGCTTTTTCAGACATCAGGCCGGCGTTATCAGGAGCCGAAGCTGGTGCTGTTTTCCGGTTCAGCACAATCAGCTTGTGGCTTTGCTCAAGCAGCGATGGGGCCCTTCTATTGTCCTGCAGACCAGAAGGTCTACATTGATCTGAGCTTCTATGAAGATATGCAGCGCCGTCATGGTGTGGCCGGTGATTTTGCACAGGCCTATGTCGTGGCCCATGAGGTTGGCCACCATGTGCAGAATTTATTAGGTATCAGTGACAAGATACAATCGCTGCGCAGGCGGGTCAGTAAAACAGAAGGTAACCAGTTATCTGTTCTTCTGGAATTACAGGCCGATTGTTTTGCCGGTGTCTGGGGTAATAAAGCTAATCGGAGCCGGCATATTTTGGAGCAAGGCGATATTGAAGAAGCCTTGCATGCGGCGTCTAGCATTGGTGATGACAGGTTACAGAAACAGTCACGGGGTTATGTGACGCCCGAGTCCTTTACGCACGGCACCTCTGCACAACGTGTGCACTGGTTTAAAACCGGGATAAAGTACGGTGATTTGGGCCGGTGTAATACGTTTGAGGGTACTGGGCTTTGATTTTCTGTTCAGGCAGGAAAGCCTGTTCTGTGTGGCCGAGCCGCCAAGAAAAACTCTAGGGTCACATTTATTCAACCCGCCGACACCGGGAATGACCGAATAATTTCGGCCCTACTGCCCGGCGGTGGCTAACAATTAACCTGATATGGGTAAGCTGTTTAAAAGAGAGGGTCAGTGACTGTGACCTTCAGGTCCGTGCACATGGCCGTGTTCAATTTCTTCGACTGTTGCATCACGCACTTCCATGACTTCCACATCAAAGGTTAATTCAATACCGGCCAGAGGATGGTTGCCGTCAATTTTGACCTTGTCATCTTCTAGGTCAACGACAACAATAGAGATAGCCTGGCCATCAGGGCCTTCAGCATTAAACTGCATGCCGGGTTCGATTTCTGCATCAGCTGGAAACATGTCGCGCGGTACGGCTTCTATTCGGGATTCATCGCGTTCACCATACGCATCCTCAGGCGCGATAGAGATGTTCATTTTTTCTCCGGAGGCTTTCCCCGCTAAGGCTTGCTCCAGTCCGGGAATAATATTGCTGGCACCGTGTAAATAGATAAAGCTGTTATCACTCGATTCATCGATCAAGGTGCCACTGTTATCTTTCAGGGTGTAGTTCAGGGTGACGACTTTATTTTCAGCAATTTGCATGGGGAAACCTTATAGCTATGATTCATAGACAAGAAAATGTGGCACCATACAGCAAATAGCTTCGTGGTTAAATTTATGCTGTCATTCCTGCACCCTTAACGTATAAAGCCCGGTCAAAATATTTTTATAAAAAAAATAGTAAAACAATGAGTTACGTGGAATATTTATTAATTAAATCGAAGCTATGACTGACGTTCTAACAAAGCACTTTAAACATTTGCACCGCCGAGCAATCGTCCTGAGCGGCGCGCATCACTGGTGTCTGCAACAGGCGGAAGTCATTGCCCGTAAGTCTGGTGAACTGAATATATGTTGGCTGGCTGAAATAGATAGTTCATTGCTGGGCCAGGAAATCGATGTCTTATTTGTTGATGCCTGGAAAGGTTTTGATCCTGATGTGTTTGGGCAGGCGTCAGGTGCGATTCGCGGGGGAGGGTTATTGGTAATGCTAACGCCATTGCTGTCTGAATGGCCTGGGTTTAATGATCCGCAGATCGAACGTGTGAGTGCTGCTTTATATCCAGTGTCGGCAATCAAAGGACGGTTTATAAGGCGTTTAGTCAATGTTATTCGTCAGGATGCCGACCTTACAATTCTGACAGAAGCTGATCCATTGCCAGTGCTGGAATTACCTGTACCGGGTAATCAGAGTGAACAGGTAGACGTAACCAGCACAGCCGAACAACAGCAGGCCATTGATGCAGTCATCAAAGTGGTGACCGGTAAACGCCGCCGCCCGGTCGTGCTGACATCAGATCGTGGCCGTGGAAAATCAGCCGCCTTTGGTATGGCCGCCGCCGCGTTGCTAAAGCAAGGTTATGAACGCATCATAGTCACTGGGCCTTCCATTCAGGCCGTCGATGCCTTATTTAAACACGCCAATCTGAAACTGGAAACCGCGCGCGGTAAACGTGGTCTGCTAACTTGGAATGGTGCGTCAATAAAATTCATTCCACCAGATGAATTAATTGAAACTGAAACTGAAACAGAAACAGACCTTATATTGATTGATGAGGCAGCAGCGATACCTACGCCCATGCTGCAATCCCTGCTGGAAAAATATCCTCGTATAGCTTTTGCAACCACCGTGCATGGCTACGAGGGTACAGGCCGGGGGTTTGCCGTGCGCTTTACGGATACACTTAATACGCACACACGCGGCTGGAAAGCGATTAATTTGAAAACCCCGATGCGTTGGGCGTCAGATGATCCGGTTGAGAAACTGGTGGCAGATATGTTGCTGTTAAATACCGATGCGGCGCCCGGTGATTTGATTCACAATGCGCAACCAGAAAGTTGCCAGTTTGAGCAACTCGATAGAGATGCACTAATAAATGACGAGCAGCTTATATCCGAGCTGTTTGGTTTACTCGTGTTGGCACACTATCGCACCCGCCCGTTTGACCTCCGTCATATGCTCGATGGACCAAATATCACTGTCTATTGTATGCGCTATCATGGGCATG
>CAYPEL010000232.1:0-3070 GCA_964409635.1 uncultured Gammaproteobacteria bacterium
CAGGAAGTCGTCGCTAACGGTGTGGAGTTATGGACCTATGATCCGGAACTTGAGCAGGCCACTGTAAAACCTATTGACCAGGTGCTTTCTGTTACACCAGCCATGTTGCTGAGTGGCGCAAGGGACTTGCATGAAATTGCCACGATTCACGCGAAGTCTGTTGACAAGAACCAACGCTGGTACCAGGTCTTGCCGCTGGAGCCCGATGACACGGTTGATCAGGTTCAGCTAGCCTTCTCTGGCAAACAGCTCGTTTCGATTCGGGTTAATGATAGTTTTGGAAACACCACCACCCTGCATTTCACGCAACAGAAAAAGAACAAAGCCATCCCTGAGCACCTGTTTTCAATTGTATTGCCGTCCGGTACCGATATTCTCGGGGCTGACTAATGTCTGGGGCCGTGGCTGATGCCTTCAGACCGTTGGCTGACCGTATGCGGCCTCGTAACCTGTCCGAATTTTTCGGACAGCACCACCTGATTGGCCCCGGCAAACCACTACGGACGGCGATTGAACACGATCAATTGCACAGTATGGTTCTCTGGGGTCCGCCTGGAACCGGTAAAACAACGCTGGCAAGACTTATAGCGAATAATGCAGGTGCAGAGTTTGTGGCCTTGTCTGCCGTGCTGGCAGGCGTAAAGGATGTACGTGCGACCGTAGAACTCGCCCAACAGAGACACCAGGTAGAAAAACGCCAGACGCTGCTATTTGTAGACGAAGTTCACCGTTTCAATAAAGGCCAGCAAGATGCCTTTTTACCTTTTGTCGAAGACGGTACGCTATTGTTTATCGGCGCCACCACTGAAAACCCATCCTTTGAACTGAACAATGCGCTGTTGTCACGTACTCGCACCTATGTTCTGAAAAGCCTAGACGCCAGCGAACTGCTTGCCGTTCAAAAGCAAGCGCTGACGGATACTGAGCGTGGATTCGGCGGCCGGAAAATTGAAATCTCTGACCAACAACTTGCCACACTCGCCGCTAGTGCTGACGGTGATGCGCGGCGTTGTTTAACGATGCTCGAATTGGCAATAGAGCTGGCTGCCGACAATAATGATCAAGTATCAGATGAAATAATTGAAAATGTGATGGTGGGTGGTGTGCGGCGTTTTGATAAAGGCGGTGAAGCCTTTTATGATCAGATATCAGCCCTGCATAAATCGGTAAGAGGATCCTCCCCCGATGCCGCCTTGTACTGGCTTACCCGGATGCTCGATGGGGGCTGCGACCCACTCTATGTCGCACGCCGGATTGTGCGCATGGCATCTGAAGATATTGGTAATGCAGATCCAAGAGCCTTGACCCTGGCGTTGAACGCCTGGGACGTCCAGGAACGACTGGGTAGTCCGGAAGGCGAGTTGGCAATTGCCCAGGCGGTGGCCTATATGGCCTGTGCAGCCAAAAGTAATGCCGTCTATTCTGCCTACAAATCTGCCCGGCAAGATGCTCGCAGCAAGGGCTCACTCGAAGTACCGGTTCATTTGCGCAATGCGCCAACCCGTCTGATGAAACAACTTGGTTATGGCAAAGCCTACCGCTACGCGCATGATGAGCCTGAAGGTTATGCGGCAGGGGAAACCTATTTTCCGGAAGGGATGGAGCATACGCGGTATTATTTTCCCGTTGATCGTGGCCTGGAGGTGAAGATCAAGGAAAAGCTCGCCCACCTGCAAGCACTGGATCAGCGTCATAAAAGCTGATCGGGCTAATTTCCCACTGCATTCCCTGATTTGGTAAACTGATACGAATGCACTTGATTCTCGCCATTGCTGCCGGCGGCGCTGCCGGCGCCTTGTTACGCTACTGGCTATCCGGTGCCACCTATGCAGTGCTTGGCAGGGGATTTCCTTATGGCACCCTGGCGGTCAACCTGCTGGGATGTCTACTGATGGGATTGCTGACGGTTTGGCTGCTGGAACGCACCAGTGCTGGACCCGCTATGCGGGCTTTTTTGTTGATTGGTTTGCTGGGCGCGTTTACCACCTTTTCAACTTTTTCTATCGAAACCATGGCGCTGATAGAATCCGGGCAGGTCGCCAGGGCAGTGACGAACATGTTGCTCAGCGTAATACTTTGCGTGTCTGCAACGGCTTGCGGATTGTTGATTGGCAGACAGCTATGAAAATGACCGACGTTTTAAGGGTGCACATTTACCTGACTGAAGCTGACAAGTGCCTGCAACCGTTGTTATCCCTGGTGGTATGGAATGCCAAGATTAACGAATAAAAACAGACAAGAGAGAAACTGATGCTGGACCCGAAAAGACTGCGCAGTGACATCGAAAGCGTAGCCACGCAACTTGCAAAACGCGGCTATCTACTGGATACCACCCAGATCACCGGCCTCGAAGACCGCCGTAAAGCCGTGCAGATGCGAACGGAGGAGTTGCAGGCGGAGCGCAATAGCCAGTCTAAATCAATCGGACAAGCAAAAGCTGCCGGTGAAGATATACAGCCTTTGCTGGATGCTGTTGCGGGACTGGGCGAACAACTGGATGCAGGCAAGCAGGAGCTCGACGCAATTCAAACAGAGCTGAATGATGTGTTGATGGGCATTCCAAATATCCCACACGAGTCGGTGCCGGAAGGTAAGGACGAAAACGATAACGTCGAAGTAAGGCGCTGGGGTGTACCCGCCAAGTTTTCTTTTGCAGCGTTGGATCACGTAGACATCGGCGGCAAACTGATGGGTATGGACTTTGAAACGGCGGTCAAACTATCCGGTTCACGCTTTGTCGTAATGCAAGGACAGGTTGCACGCCTGCACCGCGCCTTGACTCAATTCATGCTGGATACTCATACCCAGGAGCATGGCTATGAAGAAGTCTATGTGCCTTACCTGGTCAATGCCGACAGTTTGAAGGGGACAGGGCAATTACCTAAATTCGAAGCAGATCTATTTGCTATCAACGGTGAAAGCAAATATTACCTGATACCGACTGCCGAGGTGCCGATTACCAATATTGTACGCGATGAAATTCTGGAAGCTGACCAGCTGCCCAAACGTATGACGGCCCATACGCCCTGTTTTCGTTCCGAAGCCGGTTCCTATGGCAAAGACACCCGGG
>CAYPEL010000233.1:0-3066 GCA_964409635.1 uncultured Gammaproteobacteria bacterium
AGGGATTCGAACCCTTGTGGGGCTAACGCCCCCAACCGATTTCGAGTCGGTGCCGGTATGACCGCTTCGGTACCTCTCCAGGTTATTTTTGATTTAAATATCAGCAGCTAAGGTAAATATTTTTGGCTATTAATGCTGAAAGCCGGTATTGTATCGCAACCTGGCCAGAGAAAGTTAAATAGTGAGTCTGTTTGTCCCGATAACACTATATTTAAGATAACCCGTGACCTTCATGCGTTCAGCCATTCTTCTGCTCATATTCCTGTTAGCTGGATGCGACCAACCCGTTGAAGAAACTGTTTCATACCTGGAACGCGTCAAGCAAAAAGGTGAACTGGTCGTCCTCACCCGTAACGGCCCAACAACATTTTACGAAGGCCCTCAAGGTCCGGCCGGATTTGAGTACGATATCGCTATCGGGTTTGCTAAATATTTAGGCGTTTCCCTCAGGCTAAAGATTCCAGAAAATTTCTCCGACATCCTGGCGCAAATCGAATCCGATCAAGCAGACTTCGCCGCAGCCGGTCTTACTGTCACCGAAGCGCGCAAACAACGGGTCAACTTTGGCCCCAGCTATCAACGCATCACCCCGCAGGTGGTTTTCCGCAAAGGTACCCGCCGCCCTCATGATCTTAGTGAAATTCACGGCTCATTGCAGGTCGTAGCCGGCAGCAGCCATGCTGAACGGCTCCTGTCGAGGCAAGACGAGTACCCGAATTTGATTATCCAGGAAAACCTCGAATTGGACAGTGAACAACTGCTAAATCTGGTATGGGAAAATGTAATTGAATATACCGTCGCCGATTCCAATGAGGTCGAGATTAACCAGCGTTTTTACCCTGAATTACGGGTTGCCTTTAACTTGAGCGAGCCCGAACCACTAGCCTGGGCCTTCCCACCTGGCAACGACCATAGCCTGATCGATCAGGCTAAAACATATTTTAATCAATTACGCATGACGGGCCGTCTGGATCAATTACTGGAACGCTATTATGGCCATGTCAATGATTTCGATTATGTCGAAACCCGGCGTTATCTTGCGCACATTGAAAAACGCTTGCCAAAATACCGTAAATGGTTCATTAAAGCCGGCGATAAAACTAACCTCGACTGGCGTTTACTGGCAGCCGTCGGCTATCAGGAATCCCACTGGAATCCTAAAGCCATTTCTCCCACCGGGGTGCGGGGCATCATGATGGTCACGCGTACAACCATGAAGCAACTCGGCATTAAGGAGAGTCGACACGATCCAAAAGCTAGCATTATGGGAGGCTCACGCTACATCAAAAATATTAAAAAAAGAATTCCCGAACGCATTAAGGAACCAGACCGAACCTGGATGGCACTAGCGGCATACAATGTTGGTTTCGGTCACCTTGAAGACGCCAGAATACTAGCGCAACGCGATAAGGTTGATCCTGACAAATGGGTCAATGTAAAAATCTATTTACCAAAACTGAGCCAGAAGAAATGGTATAAGCAAACGAAATACGGTTACGCCCGTGGCTTCGAACCGGTTCGCTATGTTGAAAATGTGCGGGGGTATTACGACATTCTGGTGTGGCTAACCGAACGCCAACAGGCTGCTTCTAAGCCCCGTTCTGACTTTTCTTTCAGGCCGTCAAAATCACTTTAGGTGATAATTAATTCTCTTCAGGCTACCTGCACAGGTATGGCATTTCTCTGCCGCACTACCTGGTTGTTTTCATCCAGATAAACCAGATTGGGCTGAAAACTTTTAGCTTCCTGCTCACTCAGTGATGCGTAGGTGCAGATGATAATCCGGTCTCCAGCATTGGCTTTATGCGCCGCAGCACCATTCAGCGAGATGACACCGGATCCAGCTTCTGCAAGGATTGCATAAGTTATGAAACGTTCTCCATTAGCCAGATTATAGATATGGATCTGTTCATATTCACGAATCCCGGCCGTCTCCAGCAACTGCCCATCAATTGCACAGGAACCCTCATACTCAAGCTCTACCCGGGTAACGCGCGCGTGGTGCAGTTTGGATTTGAGTAACTTGATATGCATCTATCGCCTCGAACAATTAATCAACAGGGTCCAATTATCCCAAGATCATCATCTACCTGCAAACCACAGATAATCAATATAAATTAACTTCAAGATTATCAATAAGCCGAGCCTTTCCAAGCTGTGCTGCCGCCAGAATAACCCAGCCTGTGCGGGTATTGCGTGTCGGTATAGCCAAGGTATCTTTTTCGCGGATGCTCACATAATTGGGGCTAAAGCCTGCTTTTTCAAGGGATTTGATGGCATTTTGCTCAATTACCGGGAAGTCCGTTTCTCCAGCACTCAAGGCATCTGCGGCTTGTTTCAGCGTGCTATACAGGCCTGGTGCCTGCTCTCGTTGTGCTTTATCCAGATATTGATTACGTGAACTCATTGCCAAGCCATCGGCCTCACGGATTGTTTCCACGCCCTCAATCTGTATCGGCAAGCACAAGTCACTTGCCATCTTGCGTATCACGGCAAGTTGCTGGTAGTCCTTTTTTCCAAATACCGCTGTATCCGGCATAACCAGATTGAACAGCCGCGCCACCACCGTCGCTACTCCGGTAAAATGACCAGGACGGAAATCAGCGCATAAGCCTTCACTGACCCCGGGCACCTCAACACGCGTAGTGTTTTCGATTCCAGCCGGATACAGCATAGAAACATCGGGTAAAAACAACAGGTCTACATCCATCGCTTGCAGCTTTTCGCCATCTTCACGCTCGGTGTGTGGATACTCAAGATAATCTTCACCTTCGCCGAACTGCATAGGATTAACGAAAACACTCACCACAACCCGGTCTGAAATTTGTTGAGCGCGTTTTACCAGAGCCAGGTGACCGGCGTGCAGGTTACCCATGGTTGGCACCAAGCTGACCTGCTGGTTTGAACTGCGCCACGCATTTACTTTCTTGCGTATCTGGGTTACGGAATTGACTGTTTGCATTTGGATCAGGAAATAAAAATTTACTTACCAGTAGTACGTTGATTATGCGCCCCATTATTTGCAGACCATCGGCAGCAGGGAAGCTGCCGCTGAGCGTACAGGGA
>CAYPEL010000234.1:0-3060 GCA_964409635.1 uncultured Gammaproteobacteria bacterium
GGTTGTCCTGGAATGACGAAGCGTGGCAGTCGCGGCATTGCACCATACCCCTCTATAAATTAACAGAGGGGTAATCTAACACCTGCAGCACGCAATATCAACGAGTCTGACCCCTTGATCCCTGGCCGGCTAACTTTTCGGATTGCCAGATGCTCCACACAAAACCCACGCCTGCTGAAACATCTGTCGCTTCCCTGACCAGCGGGCTGTTGTCCACAACGCCTTGCGACAGGTCTCTCAGTTGTATAAATACACCGAAACTCAGGTGCTTGTTCTTTTTATAGGTTGAGCTAATTTTAACAAAATAGCTGTGGAAGCCACTTTCCGCTTTAAAGGCTGGCCTGTTTGAGGTTGCAAACCTGTCCGCCACGCCATAAAAATATTTATTAAATGATCTGCCGGCGAACAGCCCACCCATGTCTATCCGCAGGGATAATTTATTTTCGGCGCCGAGATGTTTTTTTTCTAACTTCAGGGAGGGCTCGGTCACCCATGCCAGCTTTTTACCCTCGATATCTATTACATACCGGACAGGGATATGCATGCTGAGTCGTGGCAGTGATTCTGGTGTCGAAAATTTCCAGTTAAACCGCGGGCCCGCCTGGCCGGTTAGATTTAAATCCGGCATATCATCGCGTGCATTGTTATTATTGTTAACTGGCAATCCAAATGACAAACCCAGATCAAGCGAAAAGTTTTCCCGGTCGATCAGCACGCCTCTTACACCGCTTCTGTTTGCCCTGATAATATCTCCGCGGTAAACCAGATAGGGCAATCCTATTGGCAGGGTGTACCGTTGGTCACTACCCATGTAATGGGGTACTGACAAAAGGCCGCCAGCAAAGCCAATTTCCCATCTGGGCTGGCCTATATCCTCTTCAGCCTTGAGCTCTGTATTTACCAGCCACAAGAAAATAAATACCGGGGCCACAAATATACTTTTTAATTTGCCGAGCTGTTTCATGCGAGGCTATTGCAGATATTTTGGAAAGATTCTGACGCCTTTTTGAGATTATCCACTAGGACTGCCTTTTCGAACCAAGGCCCAGCATGGCTGAAATAATATTTTTCTGGATTTCCGAACTGCCTGACAATAATCGCCCTGCCATGGCATCCAGTACTAAGTCAGACAATTCATTCTGCATCCCTTTGGCGCCCTGAATATGCGACGCATCCAGACTCGATTGCAGGAATGCCTCGCTGGCGTAAAGTTTTGCCTGTGCACTTTCTAAGGTTATACGCTTGCCTTGATCCAACCGTTCCGCGCAATTTTTGATCCACAGCCGTGCTGTCTCCAGGCGTAATTTCATGCCGGCAATTTTATGCCTGATGTCCTGTTGCTCTGATAATGCGCCGGGCCCGGATACGCGGGTACGGGTATAACGAATAGTTTCGTCCAGTTGCCACTGCATCACACCGGTAATACCGGCAAATATGAACGCCCTTTCCAACTCAAGCGCAAGTTGAATCATAGTACCCCCTGCACCTGACGCCCCCAGCGCCCGGTCTCTGGGTATCGTACACTTGGACAAAATTATATCCCCCATTGTTGCCGTCGCGCAGCCCTTGACGACCGGTCCTTCATGAAAGCTAACACCAGGGTCTTCCGGTTCAACAATAAATCCGGATATCGAAGCTGTCGTGCCTACTTTGGCGTAGACAACCATCGCGCCCGCCAGGGGCGTATTGGTGATGTAACGTTTATGGCCGTTAAGGATATAACTATCCGCAGTCTCGGCGACAGATGTCCGCATGGCCTGGATATCAGAGCCAGCCTGAGGTTCGGTAATGGCGTGCCCGCCGATTAGATCACCCCCCAGCAGTTTCGGTATCCATTTTTTTTTCTGTGCGTCATTACCAAAACGTAATATTGGAAAGACGGATCCCCAGAGGTGCGCATTTAACGCCAGGATCAAACCCGGGTCGCGGGTTTTTTCACCTAATGCTGCATGACAATCGGTCAGCGTCTTGTAGGAAGTCGCCGAACCGCCAAACGCTTCCGGCACAGCATGGCGCAGGAATCCCGACTTGGCACACACCTGAAAACGCAGTCTTGCCTGTTGGCGACTCCTGTCTATTGCAGGGCCCAGATCCGGTACGCTGTATTCAGTTGCCTTCATGACAATTCACGCTGTATATCCTGATAAATCTTTTGATAGTCTTTTTTTCCGTTCGGCAAACTGGGCATTTTTTCCATATATAAATAATAGAATGGCCGCATATAAGGCGATAGCCTTTTTTTGGCATACGCCTGCAATGCCGCCCTGTCCTGTTTTTCTGATTCGATAGCTGCCGCAATGCGAGTACCACCCACTGCATCAGGAATACCGACAACGGCACAGGCAGTCACTCCCGGCGCATCCGTTAACACCTGTTCAATCTCAGCCGGCTCTATTCTGTAGCCCGCGCTTTTTAGCATACGATCTAACCGGCCATGGTATTCATACTCCTGATAGGCATTGATCGATACCTTGTCACCCGTATGAAACCAGCCATGCGCATCTATTGCGGGTTGGCAACGTCCATCTTGCCAGTAGCCCGGCATCAGGCAAGGGCCTTTTACCAGCAATTCGCCCTGCTCAGGATCGATACGCAGTTCGGCCTGGCCGGCCGGATTACCTACCGGGATTTCTGTATCACTATCCAGGCGCTCCCTGTCGACCGGCCAGTATAAACATACATTGGTTTCCGTCGGACCGAATAAATTATAAAACGCAGTATCCGGTAGCAATCCGGTTAAACGAAGCAGCATGGAGGTTGGGAACACTTCTCCCGCAAACAGGATTTGTTTCAGATGAGGAAGTGACTTCTTATCCAAACCACCCTTTAGGGTGATAAAGATCAGGATGGATGGCACGGTATACCAGAGTGTTATACGGTTTTGATCTAACCAGTCCGTCAACTTTGCAGGCGACAGTTTCAACGCATCCGGAATAAAAGTCGTCGACGCACCGGCCGCCGGCACGGCGAATAAATCAAACAACGACAGATCAAAATGGAATGGCGCCAGGCTGGCCACACGGTCTCCCATAGTCAGCTTAAACGTACTCGCAGCCCAGT
>CAYPEL010000235.1:0-3044 GCA_964409635.1 uncultured Gammaproteobacteria bacterium
CCGAGTCCGGCCTCGTTGGAGAACATTCCGCGCGCCACCCCCCAGCGAATGGCTTCACCGACCGCTGCGCCGCCAACGGCCCAGGGATTCAGCGCGTGATTGAGGATGGTTGCGAATGCGGCCGGGATCTGCGGGAGGTGGTTGATCAGTACCAGCAGGGCTGCGCCAACGTACAGCAGCGCCATGAAAGGGACGATGGTTGAAGCCACCCGAGCGATGCGTTTGACGCCACCGAGGATTACTGCACCGACTAAAATCGCCATTATCAGCCCGACCAGCCAGGCGAACTCGCGAACCTCGGGAAACAGGTAACCCAGTCCATCGACCACCGAGTTGGCCTGCACCATGTTGCCGATGCCGAACGAGGCAATCAGTGCGAAACTGGCAAACAGTGCGGCGGTGCGTTTCATTTTCAGCCCATGCAGCAGGGTGTACATGGGCCCGCCGGCGATGGTGCCGTCCTCCCGTACCTCACGAAAGCGCAGTGCCAGCGTACACTCGGTGAACTTGGTCGCCATGCCGAAGAAGGCCGTCACCCACATCCACAACAGCGCCCCTGGCCCGCCCAGCGAAATTGCCGTTGCGACACCGGCGATATTGCCGGTGCCAACGGTGGCCGACAGGGCGGTGGACAGCGCCTGGAAGTGGGTGATGTGACCCTCGTGGTGTGGCTGGTTACAGGCACCGGACAACAGGGTGAGCGAATGCCGAAAGCCACGGAACTGGATCAGCCCCATGCGCAGCGTCAGGTACAGGCCCATGCCGAGCAGCAGGATCAGTGTCAGCGCATTGCCCCATAGCAGGCCGGCAATCTGACCGCTCCAGTCGGTCAGCGTCTGGATAATCGTATAGATGGAATTTTACCGTGTTTCAGCGGGTGGAGCGGTTCAGGGTGCTGCATAAGCCGATTGTAATGGAAATTGGATCACTAGCCTGACTTTCCTAGTTACGCCCGATAGTTTATAAAAAGTGAAGCCCAAAGCCTATTTTATTCAGCCTAAAGCCACGTCATGGGGTTGAATATTTTGTATACACCAACAACCAGCGGTAGGGGTAAGACTGGCCAGCGTCGATTTTAAGGTGCGCAGCGACTCAGGGCGTAGATATTAAAGAGTCGGCACAGCTTGTCTTGCAAGGATGAACGTTCAGAAAGAACATATTCTATTCGTGGCCGACCGGCACCGGAATCTGCTGCATGGAAATTCAGCACTTCGGTAACATCCGTTAATTGTTCGTAGAGAGCACGAGTTGAGAGTTTAATATTCGCTTGTGCGCTCTTACGAGCAAGAAGGCTGCTGAGAGTAAGCGAAAGTAAACAGTAAAAACAATGCACACGCAGCTTTTGATCTGTCCAATGGAAAGCAGGTGAGAAGCTCGTCCAATGAGGATTCTTCATCTCTTTGAAAGCATCCTCCACACAAGATTGTGCTCGACTACCCAGAATGATTTCTTCGGTAGACCAGGATTCATTATCGGTGCACAAAATACGTTTTCCGAGCCGGGTACATATCAGTGTGTTGTACGCGACCGAATCGGTCCAGAAACGAAAGTCCAGTGATCCTGCGGATTTTATTATTTCTGATTTGAGTATTTCAGCCGTGAATTGGCCGCTGGTGATTGATTTCAATCGTTTTCGAAGGGATTCTTCCGTGTAGCCCTTGCCACGAGCGCCCGGCAACCGGCTGCGCCGGAGTTTTGCTCGGAGATCCCGAAGTTCAGCTTGTTTTTTTCCAAGGGATTTATTAATCCCGGCTAATTGTCCGGTCAAGAGATTTTCACTCCGGGTAATGACAATCGTGCGCTCTTTACCCCAAACTTCTTTTTTCGTGCGATGGGCGCTGGTGCCTTCTAATCGGAGTTGCGAAAAAGAATCAAAACGCGACAAGGGGATGTCCAACAAATCCTTGTGGTGGGTCAGGGTCAAAGAGGTAATAAAGTGGTAATCGCTTGCACCGATTTCCTCCATATTTCCGGTCGATGTGTTGCCCCCATCAAAGACCAGGGTAATGTCCTGGCATTCCCGGGTAAACTGTTTGTAGCGCGCAACCAATTCATCAATGACCCCTGCAAACATAGTCGGATCATTATAATTACCGGGATAGACATAGGATAACAGGGGAAGGTGAAAATCAGCACTGACCAGCAAGGCGAATCCAATAATGCGCAAATCCTTACGTTTACTTTTGGCATGCCCACGTTGGGCTAACTCCCCTTGTGTTTGCGTATCGATATAGGTGTCAAAATTTGTGGCGTCAAAAAGCAAGGTTTTCATATCGATCTTAAAGTGTTCGACTAAGCGCTTGGCGACATCTCTTTCAATCGCGTTGATGGTCTGCTCATCAAAGTAACTCATGTGGTCCCAAAATCGTTGACTACTTAAACTTCGCATAGACGTTGGAATTAAGCGACTGAGAACGGTTTTGGAATACCAGTCATACAATGACTTCTTGCTGGTTGCGCCGACACAGCGATTGAATGCTGCCAGCAAGATATATTGCCCGCAGGACAATCCCTGGTGGCGTTTTTTAACGTGACGATCGATAATTTCGACGATTTGCAATTCCTGTGCAATATTCCACAAAGCCGCGAGCGCACCAAATTGTAAGACTTTAGCCTTGAACGGTTTGCCCACGCCCTGCTGGAGTCGCTGCAAGAGTTTTTCGGCGCTACCCAGGTGTATCAACACAATCGGCCGGGGTTTACCGTTGACACGCCTGGATTCAACGATTTGCCAATAGGTTTTACCGCGGGACTTCTTCTTTTGCAGGGTTGCCATATAGTCAGTGTATACATATTGATTATAATGTCAATAAATTTCACATATACAGCGTATCATGTCGGCAATATTGGATTATTGTTAACGATGAAAGGCAGCCAAAGTATTACTATAATCAGTGTATACGTTTTCAAGCTACCCATAATCACGATGGCAACACTGAAAAACCGGCAAAAAGACCTTGTTTTAGGGGCTCCGGTGAATCGAGATTAATAGAGGAGCCGGAAATCGAAGGGATTTAGTGATATAAGTAGGAAAGTCAGGCTAG
>CAYPEL010000236.1:0-3017 GCA_964409635.1 uncultured Gammaproteobacteria bacterium
GTATGGCCTCAAGAGCAACTGATTCCTCATTTTTACTGGTGATAGCCAGTATTATGCCCCGCCGTTGCAGTGATTTGAGGGCACGCTGAAAATCCACAAAAGCCTCTCCAACCGGGTCATGACCACCTAGCCGCAGATTTTGCCAGCCGAGATCGCCAACAATGCCCCCCCAAAGCGTATCGTCCAGATCGACGATCACCAGTTTTCTAGCCAGACCTGCGATACCCGCCAGAGCGGCCTTAACATCAGCCGCCGCTTGCTTGAAAACTTCGTTACCAAAAGGCACTTTGGCCAGGTACCAGTAGTTGGAATCAAATGCGCCCACACCGGCAGTTTCGATCCATTTACGGCTATTCAGAATATAGATGTTACTGTGCTGACTGAGAGACTCACACAGAGTAGTGTTCATGCGTTCCAGCATGGACGAAACCCCAAATTCACGGCCATCCAGAACACCCCAGCCACGCTGCCAGGTAGGCACTGTCCAGGCTGGCACAAGAACAATGGAAACGGAATCTGCAGCCCTGATTAATGCACTGGCAAATGCCCTAACGTCCTGCAACACAGTCTCGACTTCAAAAGACTGTAAATCCAGCACCGCCTGGAAAGACTCAATTACAGCTTCCGGCCTGGTCCAGACCAACATAACATCGGGTTTTTCAGGCCAAGGGGCAGCACCGCTATCTAATAATAGCGGTAACACCTGGCCATACCCACTTTGAAACGGTCGAACAGAAGGTCGTTCAGGAAGATTATTGAGGTAGCCAGAGAATGTGTTTAGATTAAAATCTGAAACCAGAAGGCAATCAAAATTGCGTTGCGTCACCCACTGCCTCCCAAATCGGCAATGAAGTTTGCGAGTTCATCAAGCGTTTCAGGCAAGCTGCCCGTTTCGGATGCAAGCAGGTTTTCAGCCAGGTTAAGCGGCTGACTAAATAGCGCTGCTGTTTGTGACTCAACAGCGAGTATAAAGCTGACCAATCCCATTGAATCAAAGCTGGCGCCCTCTCCGGAAATTCTTGTTGCGGCGGTTTTATCCAGTTGCTCCTGGGGTGGTAACTGTTCGTTCACGACATCAACGGCAACAAACAAGGCTTCCAAAATCTTTTGATTTGACATGTTGGATATTTCCGGGGGGGTTTCTGGTTATATCGATATCCTGATGAATTTGTTCGACAACGGTCAAATCCACACCAGGCGTTTTTATTTTTTCTACAGCCCTGCAAGCTAACACACCATTATACAGCAAATGATCGCCCTGGAACAGGGCCTCAATCAGTAGTACCGTGGCGTTCATATGCGCTGCCTCATACTGACATGAGTGGTTCAGGGGATAGTATACTTACTCACGTAGCCACCTGCCCGAAGCACTGAATTAAGTATTCTGTTCCCGGAAAACAGAAAATTTAACGTACAATACTCTAATGAGTTCAACTGACTTTTACTCAGCCACACAAGCCGGTGACGATTGGCAGTCCATCGCAAAAGGCTGCGTGGAAAATCTCGACGGCGACCTGGCAGGTTTTAATCTCGGCTTTCTCTATCTCACGGATTCACTGGCGGGCGATCTCAATTTAATTCTCACTTATTTGCGAACCCAAACCGGAATCATGAACTGGTATGGCAGTGTCGGCATCGGAATTTGCGGTACCGGTGCCGAGATCTATGATGAGCCAGCGATATCGATCGTGGCCGCCAAATTACCTGATGACAGTTTCCGTACATTGCCGGTTGCTACTCAGGAGTTGACTAACATATTGTCGACAAACCGGGAGTGGATAACACAACACGAAGCTCGCTTTGGCATCGTTCACGGCGATCCTGCGAACACCCATGTGCCGCAACTCATCGAAGCGTTGGCAAACACCCTCGATAACGGCTTCCTGGTGGGCGGCCTGAGTTCATCATCCACAAACAACGGCCCTCAAATCGCTGAATCGCCTTGTTCAGGTGGACTGTCTGGTGTACTGCTTGGGGCAGAAATACCCGTTATAACCGGATTATCTCAGGGCTGCAGCCCAGTCGGGCCTAAACGCATCGCAACCAAAGCAGAACGTAATATTTTGATCGAAATTGACGGCCAACCTGCGCTGGATGTAATGCGCGAAGATATTGGAGAAATTCTGTCACGCGATCTTTCTCGCGTTGGCGGTTACATCTTTGCCGGCTTTCCTATTCCCGGTTCCGATACTGACGACTATCTGGTTCGCAATCTGGTCGGCATTGATGTTGAGCAAAAACTGGTGGCGGTTGGTGAGCTCATCGAGGCCGGAGACTCAATTATGTTTTGCCGCCGCGATGCCAACACCGCGCGCGCTGACCTACAACGTTTGCTGGATCATATGAAAAAGCGGGCCGACAATTCCACACCCAAGGCTGGTCTGTATTTTTCGTGTCTTGGGCGTGGCCGTTATCAGTTTGGTGAGAATTCCGAAGAGCTCAAAATGATTCGTGACACACTGGGAGACTTCCCACTCACAGGTTTTTTTGCCAATGGCGAAATCTCACATAATCGGCTATATGGCTATACCGGCGTGCTAACTCTGTTCCTGTAAGGAACTGTACTATAATCGCGCGCTACCTTAGTCGTGGGTAATCGGCTTATCTGTGAACAGAAATTCTTTGAGCTCTTTCGAGAAGCTGTCATCCTTGCGGCGAATCCATTCCAACACCATCGCCGCATGCTCTTTTTCTTCATCACGGTTATGCGCCAAAATGGCTTTCAACCCGGAGTCTTTACAAGCATCGACTCGCTGGTTATACCAATCGACCGCCTCAAGCTCCTCCATCAGTGAAGTAATCGCCCGGTGCATATCACGTGTTTCATCACTCAATTCATCTATCGGTTCATGATAACCTTCGTTTGCCATTGGCATTCTCCCATTTAAACAGTAGTCAATCGGATCAGACTCGACTGCTTCTGATTCTGGCGTTCGTTACTGCCCGGATTTCTCGGTTTAGCCAAAAATATCGTAGGTTATATTCTGGTACCAGTCGACAGCGTACGAAGCTTCCAG
>CAYPEL010000237.1:0-2975 GCA_964409635.1 uncultured Gammaproteobacteria bacterium
TGTCATGGCGGACGCCACTAATATACACCCTGCTTAGGCTGCAATGGACAGGCTATGCTTGTGCTGGCAATACTGGTGAAATTACTGCAGATGAACTATCGAAACAGATAGAATCCGGTGAAGCTCCAGCGATTCTTGATACGCGATCCGGGTTTGAATACAAACGCAGCCACGTACCTGGGGCGCAGCATTTTCCGTTCTGGCTGAGTTATGCACGCGCCAATGATCTGGATTTACCCAAGCACCAGCCCATTATTGTCTATTGTGAACATGGACCAAGAGCCGTGGTTGCCAAACATGCCCTTAAAATAAATGGCTTCACTGACGTGAAGTTGTTAACGGGTCATATGACTGGCTGGAAAAAGGCAGAACTGCCTGTTGAATGATTGCCGACTGCGTGCGCAGTAGATTCTGCAGAGGAAAAAATAAAGGCGAAGGGATTGCAGATAATCCCTTCGCCTGTTTACAACTTCTGACGGCTTAGAATACCGCTATAGCTAAAGCCACAAGCGCTACCGACAAACCAACCACAGGCATCAATTTCAAGCTACGGTACTCAGCACCGGTTAATAAGACAACATCTTCAGCATTTTCTGCCTGTTTTTCCTGCAAAGTAGCCACGGCCACTTTTTCAGCGACTTCGGTTGCAATTGTTTCTGCCGTACTGGAACTGATAACAACCGCCCTGGTTTCCGCAGTCGTCATAATCTGCTGCTTCATTTCATCGCTCAAGCCTTCATCTTCCTGCTGTGCCTGCATGGTTTCAACTACAGCGGCCAAACGGCCCTGCAAGGTTTCAATCTCTTCCTGCAAGCTGCGAATATCATTACGCATACCCGACGTGTCTTCGGCTTCCGGCAAACCAGCAACAATTTCTTGCTTAATTTCTTGCTTGAGAGCTGGTATCTGTTTTGATAGCAAGTCAGGCAAGCTGCTGGTAATGACATCCCGTGCTGCGGTTTCTGCAGCCAGTCTCGCCATGGTTTCAATTTCTTCGTAGTTAATTTCGGGTAATTGAGCTGCTGTTTGCATTGCTTGTTCCTCTTCGGATTGAGCGGTTGTACCGGCATCCGCTGCCTGCTCGGTCAACTCATTTATATAGTGGATAACTTCATCCAGTTCTGACGGTGATAAGGGTTTACGCAACATGGCTGATGCACCGTGTGAACGCGCAACCTCCATATAATCGGGATCTTCCTTTGAAGTAAACATCACAATAGGGATCGAATTCATTTCCGGTGTGTCGGATATTTTCTTGCTGGTTTCAAGCCCGTTCATGCCCGGCATCATGTGATCCATAAAAATCACATCAGGGAAGCTCTCCCTGCCCTGCAGGTACTCGATTGCTTCCTCGCCGTTTTCAACGGTATCGGTTACCAGGCTTTTTTTGGTCAGCAGCTTCTGCAACATCTTCCTTGCAGATTTGGAATCATCCACCACTAAAGCTGTTTTTAGCGCCATTTGTTTCTCTCTATTACCTTACATCATTGACTTACCTACATATTTTGGCAGTCATTACAAGCAATCAACAGACTGCATGCATACCTCTGGCTCGATCAAATAGAGATCGATAACCCGCTATCGGCATTGGTTTTAGCGGCTTGAGGAGAAACGATCAGCCGGGTTGATAGGGGAAGAACCGCTTTAAGCCGTAAATTGTAGGTAAGCGTCCGGGCAACTACAGGATTAACCCTACCCGTTCAGGTCGTTCATTTTTAAATTCTGCGACAACAGATCTATCAGCGCCTGCTCCAATTTAGCCGTTGGCAGTTTCTCAAACAGGTCATTCACACCCAGCGGTCAGATCCCAGTTATCACTAATTATCATGAGAAACTGGGTTCTCGCTACCCCAACTTCCGCTCAAGAGCTTTCAATCTCTTAATACGTTGCTCCCAAAATGATTTATCCAACAGGATATGGCCTATCCGATCAGCGTTATCCACATAAATAGTCAGCACCCAGATAATGGACACCATTTCAAAATAGGCAATAGCCTGAAATTCGGCTTCGCTTAGCTGACGGATACTCTGATATCCGTTCAGAAAAGCTTCCATACAGCTGTCCTTTTCCGCCAAAGAGTGCATCGCTGACAGGAACTTGCCCAGCTCAAAGGCTCTATAGCCATAACCACACTGATCAAAATCAAACAGTGTTATCTCGTTATGCTTATTGATATGGAAATTCCTGAAATTGATATCGCCGGTGCAAATGCCAAAAGCGCCGTCCTCATGTTCTATGACAGGCATGCCGGCATGAATTTTCTTTTGTAACGTTGTAATAGAGTGCATCTGTTCAGCATCGAGAAAGGGGCCGATCCTGACTATCGATTGATCAAGCAGATAGGGAACATCAAGAATGGGTCTGGTGTATTGCGTGGTAAACCCTGATGATTTTAAATGTACATTAGCAACAGCGCGACCGAGTAACTGGCTGGTATCGGCCAGGGATTCTTTTTCGGGCAGACGGCCGTCGGCGAAATCGAATAACGCCGCCATGCGTCTGCCTTCCTGAAAATCAATATAGAACCCTGATTCACCCTCAGTGGTACGGCTGGGTGAAGAAACCTTTACCTGCTGTTCACGTAGAAAA
This sequence comes from uncultured Gammaproteobacteria bacterium, assembly GCA_964409635.1. Taxonomy (GTDB): domain Bacteria; phylum Pseudomonadota; class Gammaproteobacteria; order DSM-19610; family DSM-19610; genus CAYPEL01. Next base: position 2,591 of record CAYPEL010000237.1, read on the forward strand.
ACCAGCAATTCCAACTCAAATAATATTTCATCCGAGTTTCGCCAACCGATTCTATAAATTCGTAGAATGTATTTTGCTGTATCGCTTTCAATCAAGTAATTATCGTGCAGACCACGCGCATAAAACTTGCAACTCACCGGCGCAACATTTCGATAGTGCGCATTGACCAGGAGCATCAGCGATTCTGATGAAAGCTGAGAATAGATAAATTTCAGTGGCATCGGACGTGACACAGGGACAGTGGACTAGTTATACCTCTCGCACTCAAGAATACCCCCTTTATAGCACGCATCCTGTTGCGAATAGCATCGTTGCAAAGCCTTGCAATAGATCGTTTTTCTGAATGAGTCAGAGGTTTCTTAAGTATTAAAAATTAATCAGGCCT
>CAYPEL010000238.1:0-2943 GCA_964409635.1 uncultured Gammaproteobacteria bacterium
GTTCTAACCAGCACATCAAGCCGACGCAAAGAACGCGCGGCTTATAGGTGTCGTTGAACTTAACCGCTGCGCGGTAGCTATTAAAGCCCAGTCCATTCGCACAAACTGATTCCAGTATCCGACCCATACTTCTCTCACCCCCTTGGGGTTTTCGTGTTTCCCAACACAGGAGAAGTATGATGACACAGCTAAGACAATCGATGATCGACGCCATGCTGGTACGCGGATTCTCACCGCGTACCCACCAAAGTTATCTCAGAGCTGTTAAGGATCTGGCGACGTATTATCACCGTTCACCCGACCAGATCACGAGTGCTGAGCTCCAGCGCTATTTTTTATATCTGATCAAAGAGCGCCACCTGTCAGCGTCCAGTTGCCGGCTCTCGCTCAATGGCATCCATTTTTTATATCAGGCGGTACTGCACCGCACCTTCGAGATCAAGATTCAGATACCGAAGCGGCCGCAGCGCATCCCCGATTTGTTATCACGCCAGGAGGTGGCTGCCATCCTGGCCGCCTGTGTCAGCCACAAACACCGACTGTTGCTCACGGTCTGTTATGGCTGTGGCCTGCGCGTGAGTGAACTGTGCAACCTGAAAGTGCGGGATATTGATGGCGAACGCCGCTTATTGCGCCTTGAGCAAGGCAAGGGCGCAAAAGACCGGCAGGTGGAAATCCCGGCCGCGTTACTGGTACAGCTGCGCAGCTACTGGCAACAGTACCACCCCACCGACCGCTTGTTCCCCGGCCGGGATCGGCACACAAGTCTGGGTATCAGCAGCGCCCAAAAATGTTTCACGGCGTCAAAGCGCCAGGCAGGCATCGTCAAAGTGGGCGGTATCCACAGTCTACGGCACGCCTACGCGACCCACCAACTGGCAGCGGGTATGCCGATTACACAGCTACAGTATCAGATGGGACACAAAGATGTGCACACGACACTGCGCTACATTCACTGGGTGCCGACCTACCAGGGGGGTACGAGTGGCGCGGATTTGATTGCTAAGCTGGGTACCGCACATGAACAGCTCCAGTGATCTGCAACAGGTGTTACGCCAGTTCTTACCGCGTTACGGTGAAACGCATACGCTGAGTCCTCGCCAACGTGACGTTTGTCATCATATCGGTCTCTGTCGAACGGAGGCCCTGGGAGGCGAACAGTGGCACTGCGACCACTGTGATTATACGCAGCCTGGGTATCACGCCTGTCGAGACCGGCATTGTCCCAAATGCCAATGGCGGGCAACCGAGGCCTGGCGTGACAAACAACGGGCGGCGGTGTTGCCGGTGACCTACTACCCTATGGTGTTCACGTTACCCCACGATCTCAATCCCTGGGTGCAGTTACATCCGGAGGTGATCTACCGGCGGCTGTTTAAGGCGGTGTGGGCGACCCTTAAAGCCTTTGGCGCCGATCCCAAACGGCTGGGCGGACAGCTGGGTGTCACAGCCGTACTGCATACTTGGGGCCAGCAACTGTGGCGTCATGTGCATGTGCATTGCTTGATACCCGGTGGTGCGCTGGATACCGCAGGCCAGTGGCACGCGGCGCGGAGTACCTACCTGTTTCCAGACCGGGCGCTATCACAGCACGTTCGGGGACGGATGGTCAGTGAACTGCGCGCGGCCTATCAGCAGGGTGAACTCGCACGGATTACCCGCCCGGGCGAGGTGGACAGGGTACTTAAGGATCTGATGGCGATCAATTGGGTGGTGTACACCAAGCCCTGGTTACAGAAAGCAGAAACGGTGGTGGACTATCTCTCACGTTATACCTACCGGATTGCCCTGAGCGATGCCCGCATCGGTACGATCAGCGAGGAGACGGTTGAGCTACGCTACAAGGATTACCGGGACAGGAACCGTTGGAAGACGCTGGTGCTACCCGGTGAAGAACTGATCCGCCGGTACTTGTTGCATGTGTTACCGAAGGGGCTGATGCGGGTACGTCACTACGGCTTTCTTGCCAACCGTTGCCGGCAAGAGAAGCTGGTGAAGATCCGTGAGGTACTGGGGCGGCAAGCTGAGGAAAAAACGGCGGAGGCATCGGCGCAAGCAACACCGCGTGAGTGGCGTTGTCCGAAATGCCATCAAGGCCTGTTGCGGGTGCAGTGGAGCTTACCCCCGGTCAGGCTGACGGGCAGCTGACGATGCAATGAGGTAACGGTCGTTAGATCTGGCTGTGCCCAGGCAGGCTGAGGACAGCCTGTGGAGACACTCGGCCTGAGACTCTGGAATCGGAAAAATCAACTACACTGTGAACAGAAAGCGGTGAATAATCGAAGCATAGCGCACGAATAGAAGGCACTGAATAGCCGACCTTGTCCCGATCAGGGTGCCGGAAGCCGGTGAGCGCATCGACAAACCCTGACTGACAAAATACAATCCCTTATATATAGAGTCACCACTGGACGCCGATGAGCGGCAAAGTCCAACAAACGTTTATACGCCATAAACTGCACGGCGTATAAACGCTAAGACGTTAGATGCAAAAGGATAGATAATGATATTGTCAGTAATTATTATAGTCACTGGCTGGTTTATAAATAGCCACTTAAATAGGAAACATGAAATATTTAAAAAGAAATTAGACTATAGATTAATGATGTATGATTCCTATGTGCTAGCAGCTATTATCCTTGAGAAATTACTTAATATTAATCAAACAGAAGATACAGGAATATTAACCAAAGAATTCCTGACCAACTTGGAGAAAGCGCAAGTACAAATAATACTGTACGGGTCAAAATCAGAAATTGAGGCAATCAACGAAATTGTTTTACTTGCTTCGAAAAATAAACATCAAGAAATGAAAAACAAATCAGCAGACTTTATGCTGTTAATCAGAAACAATCTTCGTTCCGAATTGGGTATAAAAAGTTCCAAATTGGACAATAAAATCTAACAAATAGCTCCTGCTGACGGCTAACTCGCTGCCGCTCG
>CAYPEL010000239.1:0-2917 GCA_964409635.1 uncultured Gammaproteobacteria bacterium
TACATCCCTGTCCGCTCGGCGGCAGCCTCCTTGCTGCCGACGGTCTGTAAATGACCTGTCGGGTAATCAACGTACTGTTTAGTAAGTCTCTACATACCGTTTTTATAGACGCTGAGATCTGCCACACCACTGGCCCTCACCTGTTGTAACGCTGCTGCATATCCGCCGAGTATTTTCAGCGCATAGACTATGCGCTCACGGAAATAGCCATCCGTCTCCGGATTATTCAGACTCTCGTCATCATTGAGCACGGATTCCACGTTACGCACAATTATTTGTTCGGGGATATAGCAGATGCGGTTATTTTTATAGCTGCTCATGCGTAATTCCGCCACTGGGTACGCGCCCCCATCCGCCGATGACACGGCGACAATCAACGCCGGCTTATGCGCCAGCTCACCTTTCCCCCACATCAGGAAAAAGTTTTTCAGCACCGACGGTGCCTGACCGTGCCACTCGGGTACGACGATGACAAAACCGTCGCTTGTTTGTAACTGTTGCGAAACCGGCGCCAGGTGTTTTTGCCATTCCGGATCGGCTTCCCATATGCTCTCATCCCACAGCGGCATCGGGTTACCGGTTAGCGCATATAACCAGGCTTCATCACAAATTGCCTGGTCTGTCAGGGCATGCTCAATAAACCGGGAAACCTTTAAACTCTGCGCCTGTTTTCGGCTGCTACCGCAGATAATGGAAATTTTCATGTTTGATTTATCCTTAGTTTTAATAGACGGCAGCCCTTAATAAGGCCTTTTTCTGATATTCAGATGAAACAATAGTTTTGACAACACCCGTTCAAGAATAAAAAACATCAGTACCAATAGCACAATATCCCCACTAGACAACCCAGCCATGGGCGCAATCAAAACAAGTGGTAAAAGTGACTCAGGAATCTGATCCAGCCCTATGGCCATACTGCTGGGCGGCATATTCATACGGCGTTTAATATAGCTTGAAAATAAGTCTCCGGCCATTGCACCAGCGCCAACAATCAAGCCTAACAAAAATGTAAATCCAAGCAGCATCGAAAACAAACCGGTGAAGCACACTGAAAAGACAATGCCACGCCAAGTTTTTGAGCGACCGAATAATCGATATCCATCCGCCAGCACCTTGCCACCATCCACTGCCCAGGCGCAGTGAAAACCTAACAGGTTTCTTATCAGTACCGGCGTACCATTCGCGACCAGCAGCAGTAAAAACAGTTTAACGAGCATAGCATTATTAGAGTTTTACGTGACTCACAAGCGTATAAGACCGCTTGTGAATAAGCTCGTTCAATCCAGAAATTAAAATTCCTTCAGTGGCGTCAATTCGCCTTCCTGTGCCCAACCATTCTGTATCGCGATTTGTTGTAAGGATTCAACACGGCCATCACTGGAAGGGTGTGTCTGGAAAAGCTCGGGTAATGACATCCCTTCCTTCTCCTGCTCATGAAAGTATTCGAATATTTTTCCGGCATCTGCAACATGACCATAATACCGTGCCAGCGCTTCAAGGCCCGCCCGATCGGCCTTTCTCTCCTGGCTGCGGCCAAAATGCAGGCTGGTTAACAAACCGGTATCGCCGAAGATACGCCCGGCCATACTGTTCGCATTCATCCCGGTGATGACTGACAAGACCGAACCCACCAGCACACCCCGCCCCAGCGCAACAATAGGATCACGGTGCTTTATATGTGCAATTTCATGCCCGACCACCATCGCCAGTGCGTTTTCACTCGGCGACAAATCCAGTAAACCACGGAAAATAACGATATGGCCACCGAGCGTGGCAAACGCATTGACAACATCGCTCTCTACAAAGTGTGCGGTGATCTGCATCCCCTGGGGTAAATGCATTTCCTCCGCCAGGCCACTGGCCAACTCCTGCAAATAGGTTTGTACCGGTGTCTGTTCGGTATCGAGTTTATCGACATAGCCCGATGCCATTTCTTCTTCAAAGGAAAAGGGTATCCAGCCTGTCAGGTATTGCGCCGTCCAACTCAGGGTAACTACCAGCACAATAGCGATAGCCACCAGGCCGCCGCCCAATATCAGCAGCTCTTTAAAGGGGTGTTCTTTACTGTTGTTGATCCCTTCGGGTATGCGTGGGTTTTGGTAATCCAGATCAGCTGCCTCAGTCGGCCGGGATCAATGCAGTGCCGTACGCCAGCACCTCGATAGAACCGATTTTCTGTTTTCGACCTTTAGATATGGAAGCTGTTTCCATTTTCAGATTGATCACTTTATCGGCACCCAGCTTGAGTGCATTTTCCTGCATACGCAGGATGGCTTCGCGGCGGGCGCGGTCGACCAGGCTCTCATAAGACTTAACCCGGCCACCGAAAAAACTCCGCAAGGCTGCCAGGAAACGCTTGAAGTAATCCACGGATATCACCACACTGCCAGTGACTAATTGTGAATCCTGACGATGATCGGACTCTGGCGGGAAGCGTGTTTGGATTAATAATATTTTCTGCCGGTATTTTTCCTCCCGGTCTATGATGGATGCGTAGTGGCGGTGTTCTGCGTAACGGCCAAAACCGTAACCCAGCAACATAAGCGCCAGAAATATAAAAATATCCATTTAAGAATTCTCCAGCACCACAGCTGTTCCATAGGCAAATAATTCCGCTGCGCCCTGCGCGACAGAGGAAGTAGAAAACCGGACATTGAGCACCGCGTTTGCACCGATAGCTTCTGCTTGAGACTGCATGCGCTGCAAAGCTTCTTCGCGTGATTCCTGCAACAGTTCAGTATAGCCCTTCAGTTCACCCCCGAAGATATTTTTCAACCCCGCCATGAGATCACGGCCAACGTGCTTGGATCGTACGGTACTGCCCTGCACGAGGCCCAGGTGCTTGACAATCCGCTTATCAGGGACAATTTCTATATTGGTTAATAACATGAGCAAACCCTTTGTGCTGTCACCGGCC
>CAYPEL010000240.1:0-2913 GCA_964409635.1 uncultured Gammaproteobacteria bacterium
GGTGTGGTTGAGCAGCCGGCTGAGATCAGCAGGAAAAATGCCAGAATAATTCGTGTTGCTTGCATGTGGGTCTGAAAACGCTGATTACCTGTGATCGGAGTACTGATTGTAATTCGCTGCTGTCAACCTGTCACTATTTGAATGCATAGGGATTCTCGGTATTCAGCGAGCTCTGATTTGTATTGAATCTTGTCATAGTGAACCGTGCTAATCCTGTAGGAGCGGGTTTAACCGCGATGGGTGTACGGCCAGCGTGGTTAAACTGTTCCTGCGAGCTGGTCACGGTGAGAAAAAAAGGCCAGCCCGTTACAATAGTCGTCATTTTCTTAATCTCAGCCAGGGGGCCGGATTTTGCAGCGCATCAAACTCGATAGCCGGATACCGGACGAACTGGCGGGATATCGTGTCGATCAGGTGTTGGCAAAGCTCTTCCCGGAATATTCACGCAGCCGTTTACAACGCTGGCTGCGTGCCGGGCAGGTAACATTGAATAGTGAGGCCTGTAAGGCGAAATACCGCGTAGCCGGTGGTGAGCAGGTTAAGGTTGATGCTGAGCTTGAAACAGAAACTGAAGTCATCGCGCAACCCATTGATATTGATTTAATCCATGCGGATGAACAACTCTTTGTCATCAATAAACCAGCCGGGTTGGTGGTGCACCCGGCCGCTGGCAACCCGGACGGTACTTTACAGAATGCCTTGTTGTATCTGGATCCTGCGTTGGCGGCGGTGCCGCGCGCTGGCATCGTCCACCGGCTGGATAAAGAAACCAGTGGCTTGTTGGTTGTGGCGCGGACTTTGACCGCACACAGTTCATTGGTGCAGCAGTTGCAGTCACGCAGTATGCACCGGGAGTATCTGGCGCTGGTTAATTCGGTGCTACCTGCAGGCGGCAGCATTGATGCGGCCATTGGACGGCATCCCCGGGATCGTTTGCGAATGGCCGTGGTTAGCGGGGGCAAGCAAGCCATAACCCATTACCGTGTCGAGCAGCGTTATCGGGCGCATACACTGCTGCGCGTGCGGCTGGAAACCGGGCGCACGCATCAGATTAGGGTGCATATGGCGCATAAACATATGCCTATTGTGGGTGACCCGGCTTATGCTGGCCGCCTGAAGCTGCCCGCTGGTTGTAGTGATACGCTCAAGCAGACCATTCGCCACTTTCACCGCCAGGCTTTGCATGCAACCCGGCTTGAAATTTCCCATCCTGCAGGCAATGAGCCCATTGCCTGGGAGGCGCCTGTTCCCGCTGATATGCAGCAGTTAATTGATGCGATGCAGGCAGATCTGGTGGCTGCACAACACGCAAATGACCATAAACTTTATTAAACCAGATTGGCCGGCGGCCGAAAATGTTTGCGCTTTTTCGACCACCCGGCAGGGCGGTGTGAGCCGGGCGCCCTATGGCTCGTTTAACCTGGCCGATCATGTCGGCGATTCAATGGAAAATGTGGCGAACAACAGGCTACGGCTGAATGAGCAGTTGAACCTGCCCTTCCAGCCTCACTGGTTGAACCAAGTGCACGGTCATGCTGTTATCGAAGCGCAGCAAACGGCTATGCCGACTTCGGCCGATGCTTGCTACGCAGCAAAATCAGGCGCTGTCTGCGCCGTGCTGGCTGCGGATTGTTTGCCGGTCCTATTCTGTGACACCTCAGGAACCTGTGTGGCGGCGGCACACGCGGGTTGGCGGGGTCTGGCGGCGGGTGTGCTGGAAGCTACGGTATCTGCCATGCCCGCTATTCCGGCTGAACTCATCGCATGGCTGGGTCCGGCTATCGGCCCGGGCGCCTTTGAAGTAGGTGATGAGGTGCGGCAGGTATTTGTGGCACAGCACGGCTTGGCTGAGGCCTGTTTCAGGCCGGTGACTGAAGGGAAATGGCTTGCAGATATCTATGCATTGGCGCAGTTGCGATTAAAAGTTGCGGGTGTGGCCGGTATCTACGGCGGTGATTTCTGTACGTTTCAGGATGAGCAACGTTTTTATTCTTACCGGCGTGATGCGGTTACCGGCCGCATGGCTTCATTAATCTGGCTGGGTTAATACTGGCTAGTGTGTACGTTGATTACAGACATGCTGAAAATACACCCCTGCGTGACCGGAGCTGAGGAGGGTATGAATTATCTCAGAGACTCCCTAACAATTTGCCTGTTCCCTGCCAGGTTCTAACGGTATGATTCTGCGCTTATGTCGATACTGGTATGGATTCTCCTGTTTTGTCTGCTCGGCGGTGTCCTAAGTGTCATCGCTGCGGGCTTATTTTTGTTGTTCCCGGAAAAATTGCGGCTACGCTTACTGCCGCATTTTGTGAGTTTTGCGATCGGCGCCTTGCTCGGTGCAGCGTTTCTTGGTTTGCTGCCCCACGCGCTGGCGGGTAATGGAGTAGAAGACTTTCATTCCATAACCGGCGCTGTTCTGGCTGGCCTGTTCGGCTTCTTTTTGCTTGAGAAACTTGTCATCTGGCGGCACTGTCATGCCGAACATTGCGAAGTGCACGGCAGCGATGAGAGTCACCGGCACAAGGCCACCGGAACACTCATACTGATTGGTGACGGGCTGCATAACTTTATCGACGGCATCCTGATAGGCGCAGCATTTTTAACCGATATACACCTTGGAATCGTCACCAGTTTGGCTGTAGCGGCGCATGAGATTCCTCAGGAAGTGGGTGATTTTGCCGTGCTGTTGCACAGTGGTTTCAGCCGCAAACGGGCATTTCTGTTTAATTTACTGTCTAGTCTTACCACTGTCCTTGGCGGTGTGCTTGCATGGTATGGGCTCAAAAACCTGGACGCCCTATTGCCTTATGTTTTAGCGGTGGCGGCATCAAGCTTTATCTATATCGCCGTCGCTGATCTGATACCCGGTTTACATAAACGTGTCGAATTTTCTGAAACGCTTATGCAGAT
>CAYPEL010000241.1:0-2907 GCA_964409635.1 uncultured Gammaproteobacteria bacterium
AACCTATGAGTAACGACTCAAATAACAGTCGCAGGGAAAAGCTTGCCGACTATATCTTTAACTATAGAAAAACAATTCTTGTTTTATTTGGCCTTGTATTTGCTGTACTGGCTTATCTATGCAGTCAGGTCAGCATAGAGGCCAGTTTCAGTAAAATGATTCCTACATCGCATATTTATGTGCAAAACTATTTTAAATACCGGGATGATTTGAGCGCGCTGGGTAACAGCATCCGCGTAATTGTTGAAAGCAAAGACGGCACAATATTCAGCAAGGAATATCAGGAGGTTTTAAAACAGGTTACCGATGACGTATTTTTCATTCCCGGCGTCAACCGGAGTAAATTACGATCTCTCTGGACACCCAATGTAAGGTGGACAGAAGTTACCGAAAGTGGTTTTGTGGGTGGTGAAGTCATACCTGATAAATATGATGGCAGTAAGAAATCCCTGGACCAGCTGCGGAGCAATATTTTAAAATCAGGCCAATTGGGTTCGTTAGTTTCCAATAATTATCAATCGAGCCTGGTTCACGCTCCACTCAATGAAGTACACCCTGAAACAGGTGAAAAACTGAGTTACCATGAACTCTCAGAACAGCTAGAGACTAAAATACGTCAAAAATATAATAGCGAAACAATTAATATCCGCATCGTTGGCTTTGCTAAAATCGTCGGTGACCTGATTAAAGGCGCCGCTCAGGTTGGCCTTTTCTTTCTCATCACGATTGTTATTACCAGCTTGCTACTCCTGCTGTACTCACGCTGTCTGCGCAGTACATTACTCGTTATAGGCTGTTCGCTAATTGCCGTTATTTCTCAACTGGGTGTCTTACATGCCCTGGGCTACGGCATCAATCCATATTCTATGCTGGTTCCATTCCTGATTTTTGCGATCGGTGTAAGTCATGGTGTACAAATGATCAACGCCATGATTCACAATACATCACCGGATAACCGCACGCGTGCAAAATATGCTTTTACATCATTAGTTATTGCCGGACTTACGGCGTTAATAAGTGATGCGATTGGCTTTACAACATTGATGGTTATCAAAATACAAGTCATACGTGAATTGGCCATATCCGCAAGTGTCGGCGTAGCTTTGATTATTATTACAAATTTAATTGTTTTACCGTTGTTATTAAGTTATAGCGGCGTAAATTCAAGGAAGCCGACCAACAAACCTTCCATCATCGTCACACTATTTTCCAGATTTTCAACAAAATCAGGTGCACTTATGGCGCTTATTAGTGCACTAATTATCGCCGGTTTTGGCTACACTATCGCGCAAGATATGAAAATAGGCGACCTTGATGCTGGTGCACCCGAGCTAAGGCCGAATTCACGCTACAACCAGGACAACGCCTATCTTGTCGAACATTACAGCAATAGCACAGATGTGTTTGTCATGATGGTCGAGACGGAACCAGAACAATGTGTTGCTTATGAGCATATTATACTGATGGATAAATACCAATGGATGCTAAAGAACATGCCAGAAGTACAAAACGCATTATCGTTAGCAGATGTTGTAAAGTTTGGAAATCTGGCGCTCAATGAAGGTTCATTAAAATGGTTTGGTTTTAGCCGAAACCCATCAGTAATTAATGCTACGTTATCCCGTATACCGGCGGGATTAATGAATTCCGATTGTACAATGGCCCCTATCCTGGTTTTTTTAAATGATCACAAAGCCGAGACGCTGAGCAATATTGTCACTGCCAGTAAAAGTTTTGCTGCGGAACATAATAATACAAATATACAATTCACACTCGCTGCAGGAAATGCGGGCATTGAAGCGGCTACAAATGAAGTTATTAAAGCGTCGCAGACCAAAATGCTGGTCTGGATTTACAGCGTCGTGATTATTTTATGCTTTATTGCTTTTAGAAGCGTCAGGAGTGTCATTTGCATCATCCTGCCACTCATGCTGACTTCGATTTTATGCCAGGCGCTGATGGCTAAGCTGAATATCGGCGTCAAGGTTGCTACCTTACCAGTAATAGCGCTTGGCGTGGGCATCGGTGTTGACTACGGTATTTATATATTCAGCAGGATGCAAGAAGCGTTAAAGAAAACCACATCATTATTTGAGACCTATAAATATGCACTGACATATGCAGGTAATGCCGTGGCCTTTACTGGTATTACGCTAGCGATTGGCGTTTTTACCTGGACATTCTCTCCCATCAAGTTCCAGGCAGATATGGGTATTTTACTAACATTCATGTTTATATTTAATATGCTCGGCGCGTTGATATTGTTACCCGCACTCGCGTGGTTGCTGAGAATAAAACCAAAATCGGTGCAAGCTGACAGTATAATCGCGAACACAAATTAACTAATCCAGACCGTAAGCTCTTGCCTGAAATGTAGCCATTTCCAGCCACCCGGTCAGTTGATCAGCTGTTGCGTTCAATAATGGTAGATATCCCCATCCCCATCCCGATACACATGGTTGCCAGCCCCAGGTTTGCATCCTTGTTTTCCATTATATTGAGCAGCGTTGCGGTAATCCTTGCGCCCGAACAGCCCAACGGGTGACCCAGGGCAATGGCGCCACCGTTCAGATTGACTTTCTCTTCCATGCTATCGAGCAGGTTAAGGTTTTTAAGGACTGATAATCCCTGCGCTGCAAAGGCTTCGTTAAGTTCAATAGTGTCAATATCTTTAATATCCAGACCCGCGCGCTTTAATGCCTTCTGTGTTGCAGGAACCGGCCCATGACCCATAATAGAAGGATCACAACCCGCCACCGCTATACTCTTGATACGAGCACGTGGCGTCAGCCCTAAATCTTTAGCTTTCTTAGAAGACATCACCAGTAACCCTGACGCTCCATCAGAAAATGATGAGGATGTACCGGCGGTAATTGTGCCAACCTTTGGTATAAAGACAGGCTTTAA
>CAYPEL010000242.1:0-2906 GCA_964409635.1 uncultured Gammaproteobacteria bacterium
TAACCTTAAAGGTGGCTGTGGGAAATCCACATTAGCCCTAAACCTTGCCGCTGGCCTGGCCGCTCGCAGTGATACCGTGTTACTGGATGCAGATCCCCAGGGAACACTGGAACACTGGATTAATCATGAGGAAGCAACGGGCATGCCCCGGGTCGTATCTACCGACTCTGATTTATCGGAAAAAATACGCTGGGCGAGCAATGCGCATCGCTACGTGGTCGTCGATTGCCCCCCCGCGCTGGGAAGCGGTTACACTGAAACCGCGCTGGAAATAGTGGATATACTATTGGTCCCTGTTTTACCCTCCCCGCCTGATCTCTGGAGCAGCCTCCACATGGAAGAAGCCGTGCAGCTAGCACGCCAGAAAAATCCTGGCTTACGCGCCTATTTCGTACGCAACCAGGTTGAGCCCGGCAGCGCTCTGTCCCGCGCCATGCGTCAGGCTCTTCAGTCCTGCGAGCTGCCTGCACTTGAAAGTTCACTGGGACGACGTGCTGCCTATCGCTGGGCCGCACTGGAGGGCATCAGCGTTTATCAGTTTGGTGCGCGGGGTAAGAAGGCGGTTAGTGACATCGAATCCATCATTGAAGAGGTTTTTAATCATGACTAAACTCGAAGACAAACTCATCGCCAGCGTAAGAAAAAAAGAGCACCGCAAACCTGCACAAGCCCGGAAAGTACAACCCGGGGAAAATACTGTAGCAAAAAAGGCCGGCAGCACGCCGGCTGCCAGCTCGACTAAAAAGATCCGCGCAAAATCTGCAACTAAAGCCAAACACGGGTCAGTACAATCACAAGTGCAGGACTGTCTGAACCTGACCCCCTCAATTTTGCACCCACAACGTATCTGGCCTGATTAAAAACACGGTTGGGCAATCACCAGGGATTGCATCCATAACGTATTTTTTGGCGAAGGTGATCTTTGGCTATTCAATTAACCGAATATCAGGACTTATTAGAAGACCTGGGCGAACACGCTGGCGAAGTTCTCGAAGCTACCTGGCACGAAGCTGTGCGGGTATTCAGCCCACGTGGATTGCAAGCCTATCTGGAAGGTGCAGCCGGGCTAAAATCACTTGGCCGCGGCACTGACCTTGTTATATCTTTTATAGAAAGCGCGCCTCTGGTCGCCAAGGAAATCGGTGAACAAGCCGTTCCCGAACTGCTTTCAACCGCGATCAAGATGTATTCCAGAACCAGTGCAGAAGTTTTGTCGCTGGTATTTTCCACGGCGCCTACAGCAGCAACCCGCCTCGGCGAACTGGATTTATTTAATGCCTACCTGAGCCTGCTAGATAACCTGATCGGAAAAGCACCGCGGGCAATACGCCCGTTTCTTGAAAACCTGGATGTGTTGCTGGGACAACTAACCCTGGGTGGTTTACGCCGCTGGATTGCATGGGGCGTATCCGCCTACCGTAATGATTTTGAGGCTCAGGCAGACTATTTCAGCCTGAACAGTGAACAAGCCAAGGCGGTATTGCTGCAAGAACAACGTGGCGTGCTGTTCGTCAACGTACAGCGCCGCCTGAATATGTACCTGCGCTCATTGTGGGGACGGGATTTTTTTATACGCCCTACTTCCGGAGATTTTGAAACCCGTGAAGGCTATCGCCCCTACATAGAACATTATTTCATTCACCTGCCGGATGCGTTTGACGATTACACACCAGAAAACACTGAGGCTGTATCAGGCATGGACACCTACCGTGCCAGCGCAGCACATGCCGCCGCCCATATCGTATTTTCTCATTACGATACTGACGCAGAAACATTAAGCAACCTACAAAAGCTGATGATCGGCGTGATCGAAGATGCACGTATCGAAGCACTGGCCGTGCGTAACTTTCCCGGTATGAAACAGCTATGGATAAAATTACTGCCTGCTGACAGCGCGTTGGATGAAGGTCTGCAACCGATACTGGATCGCCTGGCACGCGCCCTGCTGGATGAAGACTATACCGATAGTCACCCGTTGGTCACGCAGGCACGTGAAGCCATGGCAACTGCGGCTGACCGTCTGCAAGAACCCGGACTGGCACGCGAAATTGGACTCAGCCTTGCCGAACAGGTCATTGCACAGGGTATAACGCTCAATTCAAGAACGGATCACTACAGCAGCCCCTATCGAGACGATAACCGCTGTCTGTGGCAATCACCCGATTTTGTCGAAGCAGGCCATGAATTATTGCCCGGCGAAAGCGCACAGGTACGCAAGTACGTCAGCATCATGGAAATGATCAATGAAATAGATGTCGAAAATGCCGGCGACGATGCACAGGAAATCTGGGTACTTGAAACTGAACTGTTCCCCTATGAGGATGAAGGTCAGTCTTACAATGATATGGAAGGCAAGGAGCCTATCTCATCGCCTATCCATTACCATGAATGGGATTACCAGACCCAACTGGAACGCCCGAACTGGGTCACCTTACTGGAAAAGCGCCCCAAAATGGGTGATCCGGATGACATTGAAGAGATTCTGGATCGCCATAAACCCCTGGTGCGCCGCCTGAAACAACTCATTGAAGCGGTACAGCCACAGGGTGTGATACGCCAGCGCAAAGTGGAAGACGGTGACGAAATTGATCTTAATGCAGCGATTGGCGCAATGATCGATATTCGGCGCGGCATACAGCCCGATCCACGTATTGGGATTCGTACCACGTTACAGATTCGTGACCTTGCTGTGCTGCTGTTGCTTGATTTATCCGAATCAACCAATGATCCGTTGCAGGCAGCAAAATCGCAAACGGCATCACTGGCTACCGCGACTGTCGAACCCTCACCAACTGCTACCCTGGAAGGGGCCTCTGAAGACGAGGATGAAGTCACCATACTCGATCTGTCACGTGAAGCCGCCACCCTGATGGCAGATGCCATGGACAAAATTGGTGACCCGTTTG
>CAYPEL010000243.1:0-2904 GCA_964409635.1 uncultured Gammaproteobacteria bacterium
GATTGCTCTAGCGCCCATCGCGGTTAAAACCGCTCCTACCCTGTACGTATTGCTCGGAATGGCAAAATATACGAATAAATCAGAGGGCGGCTTTAAATTATTCAAAGGCCAGCCCCACTATTTTTTAATAATTCCCCCTAGTAGCCGCTAATCTGATTGTTTTTTTTCAGATTAATCCTTACCCTCTAATGTTATGAAAACGAGCGCAGAAATCCGCAAATCTTTCCTGGAATTTTTCCAGGCGCAGGGCCATGAAATTGTCCCTTCCAGCCCACTGGTGCCGGGCAATGACCCGACACTGCTGTTTACTAATGCCGGGATGGTGCAGTTCAAAGATGTCTTTCTTGGCCAGGATCGGCGCAACTACTCCCGGGCGGTCAGCAGTCAGCGCTGTGTACGAGCGGGGGGTAAGCACAATGATCTCGAAAACGTAGGTTATACCGCACGCCACCATACCTTTTTCGAAATGCTGGGAAATTTCAGCTTTGGCGACTATTTCAAGCGTGAAGCTATTCAGTATGCGTGGCAATATCTGACGGAAGTTTTAAAGCTGCCATCCGAGCGCCTCTGGGTGACCGTTTTTGACGAGGATGATGAAGCTGCTGACATCTGGCTCAATGAAATCGGTGTGGATCCGGCGCGCATTTCAAGAATCGGTGCCAAGGATAATTTCTGGTCAATGGGTGATACCGGCCCCTGTGGCCCCTGTTCGGAAATTTTTTATGATCACGGCCCGGATGTGCCGGGTGGCCCGCCGGGTACGCCAGAAGAAGACGGTGACCGCTATATTGAAATCTGGAATCTGGTTTTCATGCAGTACGACCGTAATAGCAAGGGTGAGCTGCAACCCTTGCCACGTCCTTCAGTCGATACCGGCATGGGCCTGGAGCGCTTGGCCGCCATCCTCCAGGGTGTGCATAACAACTACGATATCGATCTGTTCAAGAATTTAATACGGGCTATAGCCAGTCTGTCGAAAACCCAGGATCTCGAGAATAAATCACTGCGCGTTATTGCCGATCATATACGCGCCTGTGCCTTCCTGGTGGTCGATGGAGTCATCCCCTCCAATGAAGGCCGCGGTTATGTGCTGCGGCGCATTATCCGCCGTGCTATCCGGCACGGGCACAAGCTTGGCTTGCGCGAAGCCTTTTTTTACAAACTGGTACAGCCTCTCGTGATGGAAATGGGCGACGCTTATCCGGAACTGGTCAAGGCGCAGTCCCAAGTGGAACGCGTCCTTGCCCAGGAAGAACAACGTTTTGCTGAAACACTCGACAACGGCATGAAAGTGCTGGATGAAGCAATAGCCGCTTTATCGGCTAAAGAAATTCCGGGTGAAACGGTATTTAAACTCTATGACACCTTCGGTTTTCCAGTCGACCTGACTGCAGATATTGCGCGCGAACGCAATTTGAGTATTGATCAAGCGGGCTTTGAAACCGAGATGGAAGCGCAACGTTCCCGGGCACGTGCTGCGAGTGGTTTTTCAATCGTTGAGGCAGGCGACCTGCGCATCGAAGGGTGCACGGAATTTACCGGCTATGACCGGCTAAATGATGAAAGTAGAGTGACTCACTTGTTTGTAAATGGCGACCCGGTTGAAAGCATGCAGGCGGGTGATGCAGGGCTTGTCGTGCTCGATCACACGTCATTTTATGCAGAATCCGGTGGCCAGGTAGGTGATCGCGGTGTGTTATCTGCAGAAGGTATGAATTTCCAGGTCGAAGACACCCGCAAGCCGGGTGGAGATGCGTTTGCGCACATCGGCAAGCTTGAATCCGGTACCCTGAAAATTGGCAATACGCTCACTGCCCAGGTGGACGAAGCGCGGCGGACGGCTATTAAGCTGAATCACTCGGCGACACATTTGTTACACGCGGCCCTGCGGCAGGTGTTGGGTGAACATGTGCAACAAAAAGGTTCATTGGTTGACGCAGATCGTTTGCGTTTCGATTTCTCGCATTTTGAACCGATAACTAGCGAAGCGTTATCGCGTATTGAACTGTTGGTAAATGAGCAAGTGCGTACAAATGCAAAAGTCCAGACACGAATCATGCCGATCGAGCAGGCGAAAGAAGTAGGCGCCATGGCTTTGTTTGGTGAAAAGTATGCTGACGAGGTGCGCGTTTTATCGATCGGTAAATTTTCGATTGAGCTATGTGGTGGAACCCACGTCAGCCGCGCCGGTGACATAGGGATGTTCAAGATAGTCTCTGAGACGGGTATTGCGTCCGGTGTGCGGCGTATTGAGGCGGTCACGGGGCAAGGCGCGTTGAGTTATATTGGCGGGACCGAAAAGAATCTACAGGCAGTCGCAGAACTGGTGCGTGGTAGTCGCGATGATGCGATTAGCAAAGTCAGTCAGTTGCTCGATAAGAATCGCAAATTAGAAAAACAACTCACTGCTTTAAAAGCAAAACTGGCGAGTACACAGGGTAGTGATCTGGCTTCACAGGCAGTTGATATCGACGGCATCAAAGTTCTGGCTGCGCGGATTGATGGCGCCGATCCAAAATCTCTGCGCGAGACAGTTGATCAACTGAAAAACAAGCTGGGCGCGGCGGCGGTGGTGCTTGGATTAGCTGACGCCGGCAAAGTGTCCCTGGTTGCCGGTGTTACAAAAAATGAAACCCAGTTGTTAAAGGCGGGAGATTTGGTTAACCAGGTGGCGCAGCAGGTCGGGGGCAAGGGGGGTGGTCGGCCAGATATGGCGCAGGCGGGAGGCAACCAGCCGGAGAATCTTGTCCAGGCCCTGGCTTCTGTTGAAAGCTGGGTTCGCGAACATTTGGTAAAGGCTAAATCTGCTTAAATGATTTATATTTAGAATAAGACTAATAATCATCTCGTAAATCATCAAATACAAACGTTTTTTCTGATGCCGTTTTATAGTTAAATGCGCGC
>CAYPEL010000244.1:0-2849 GCA_964409635.1 uncultured Gammaproteobacteria bacterium
CAGACGCCTGCCACCGCGTTTTTTTTTTTAATGTATCGGCTCATATTTTTTTGTTCTTTCTTTCCGTAGTCGACTAACATCTTACCTAGCGCTGTCGAAGCTTGAATGAATAATTGACTAACGTCAGGAGAAATAAAATGAGAGCTATACCTGGAATTGCGTTAGGCATGATTGAGACCCGCGGTCTGGTGCCTGCGATAGAAGCGGCGGATGCCATGACCAAAGCAGCTGAGGTTCGCCTTATAGGCCGTCAGTTTGTCGGCGGCGGTTACGTTACCGTTTTAGTGCGCGGTGAAACCGGTGCGGTAAACGCAGCAGTACGTGCCGGCGCAGATGCTTGTGAGCGTGTTGGTGATGGCCTGGTAGCCGCGCATATTATTGCGCGTGTTCACGGCGAAGTAGAAAACATCCTGCCTGAAACAACTGCCGATGTTACTGCCCCCGAAGCCAGCTAAGCCGCCATGCTAATGGATCCAAAATTAATTGGCTATTTGCGTCGAGCCCTGGATCACGAAATGGGGGCTGTGCAGCAATACCTTACGCAGGCAACGCTCTGTGAATTATGGGGATTGCAGGATGCAGCCGGTAAGTTTCGTCAAGAATCCGAGGATGAGCTGGAACATGCTCAGCGCTTGATCCGTCACATGCTCGGCATGGGTCTTTTACCCAATAGCACGCAACTTCCAGCGGTCAAGGCGACACATAGCCTGAAAGAAATGTTGATAGAAGACTGGCATCTGGAAGCAGACGTTATTTATAGGTATAGCGAAGCGAGCCAGTACTGCACACGCATCCGCGATGCAGACGCACTTCGACTGTTTGAGGGTCTATTGCAGGAGGAACGTCAGCATTTAGCCTGGGTGGAAGCCTGGCTGAACGATCTCGGCCTGGCTGAACAGCAGCAAATCGAGTCCAGCCGTGGCCGATAAGCCATCAGAAATGCAGCGTAATGCTGCCTGGAAAATACAAGAGCGTAGCCAACAGATGTCCAGGCGTTACGACTTTTCTGACTATGATAAAACCCGTTATTTTCTTGATCAGTTAGAAAAAATATCGGAAAAAGAAAATTATTACCCTGATCTGAGCTTTAGCAAGACGCATGTCGTTGTCTCTATAAATGCGCGTGGTGAAGAACTTTCTCAGGTGGATGTAGATTTTTCTGTGCAAGTTGACACTCTGGTTAATTCCCAGAACGATGACCCAGACTAGCACCAAATTTGCAATCGCAAACCTCAAAGGTGGTTGTGGAAAATCCACACTGGCGCTTAATCTTGCCGCAGGCCTGATGCAACGTGGCAACACGCTATTACTGGATGCCGACCCCCAGGGAACACTGGAACACTGGATCAATCATGAAGGCAATGCCAGCATGCCTCGTGTTGTGTCGGCTACTTCCGGATTGGCAGAGGCAATTCGCTCCGCCAGTAGCACTCATCGCTACATCGTCGTTGATTGCCCTCCCGCACTGGGCAGCGGATACACCGAAACTGCACTGGAAAGGGTGGATATACTACTCGTCCCTGTTCTACCCTCGCCGCCTGATCTCTGGAGTAGCGTGCACATGGTGGAAGCGGTGCAACAAGCACGTAAAACCAACCCCGGATTACGCGCTTATTTTGTACGCAATCAGGTCGAACCCAAAAGCGCCCTGTCCAACGCAATGCGTCAGGCACTTCAATCCTGTGAGCTACCCGCACTGGAAAACGCCCTGGGACGACGCGCTGCCTATCGTTGGGCCGCATTGGAAGGCATTAGCGTTTATCAGTTCGGTGCCCGAGGAAAGATGGCGGTTAGTGACATCGAATCCATTATTGAAGAGGTTTTAGATCATGACTAAACTCGAAGACAAACTCATCGCTAGCGTCAACAAACCAAAGCCAGCGCAAGACGAAAAAGCCGAAGCCGAGAAAACCGGTAAGCCACAAAAGGTCAGCGCTGAACCGGCTGCAAGCACAAAAAAAACGTCCCGTGCAAAAACCAAAGCCAAACGAAAACCTGCCCAAAAACAAGAGCAGGAAAATCTGAACAGGTTCCCGTCAACTTTGCACCCACAACGAATCTGGCCCGATTAAAAACGCGTAGGGAGCAAGCACTCACCCGGATGATTCATGAATCATCCGGATCAGGCATTGCACCCACAACGTTTTTTGGCAAAGGTGACCTTTGGCTATTCAACTTACAGAACACCAGGACTTACTAGAAGAGCTGGGCGAACAGGCTGGCGAAGTACTGGAGGCGACCTGGCACGAGGCGGGGCGGGTATTCAGTCCACGCGGCCTGCAGGCCTACCTGGAAGGTGCGGCCGGGCTAAAGTCCCTTGGCCGCGGCACCGACCTGGTCATATCTTTTATAGAAAGTGCCCCGCTGGTTGCCAAAGAGATTGGTGAACAGGCCGTTCCCGAACTGCTTTCCACCGCCATCCAGATGTATTCCAGAACCAGTGCCGAAGTACTGTCACTGGTGTTTTCCACTGCATCTACCGCTGCAAACCGTCTGGGTGAACTGGACTTATTTAAAGCCTACCTGAGCCTGTTAAACAACCTGGTAGCAAAAGCACCGCGTGCGATACGCCCGTTTCTTGAAAACCTGGATATCTTGTTAGGGCAGCTGACCCTGGGTGGTTTACGCCGCTGGATTGCCTGGGGCGTATCCGCCTACCGTAATGATTTTGAAGCCCAGGCAGACTATTTCGGTCTGAAGAGTGAGCAAGCTAAAGCGGTATTGCAGCAGGAACAACGCGGTGTTCTGTTCGTCAACGTACAGCGCCGCCTGAACATGTACCTGCGTTCCTTGTGGGGACGGGATTTTTTCATCCGCCCGACCTCCGGGGATTTTGAAACCCGTGAAGG
>CAYPEL010000245.1:0-2843 GCA_964409635.1 uncultured Gammaproteobacteria bacterium
GACTGACACCGCCAGCGCCTTCGACCTTGACGACCTTGCCATCGACCAGGTTATAGACCATGGCCACCGAGATGCCATGCTCTGGTGTAATCAAGCTATAGCATGTGTTAATCCAGTTCGGGTCGAGCAGCGGTTTGTCGCGCAGCAACTGTACGACATTGGCCGCACATACCTTGGCCTCAGAGTTGGCGGCATAGCCAGACTTCGGTAACGGTGACTGGATGGCGGCATCACCGATGACGTGCACGTTCTTCGCGAGGGTTGATTCCCAGGTCTGATGGTTGACGGGACACCAGCCGGAGTCATCGGTCAAGCCAGCCTGTGCGGCAATATCACCGGCCTTTTGCGCCGGGATTATATTGATGACATCACCTTTGTGTTTGCCGAACTCGGTGACCACTTTCATACCGGCAACGTCCACGGCCAGTACCCTGCCGTCATCTGAAGCCGGGATCCACTCGATCATGGCATTGTCCGTACCGTAGCCGTAATGCTGTTTCCAACCCTCAATGAACAGACCTTGTTTGGAAAATTTGTCCTTGGCATCAAGGATTATCACTTTAGATTTTGGTTTGTATTTGACCAGATAGTGAGCAATCATGCTGGCACGTTCCGGTGGCCCGGGTGGGCAGCGGAATGGGTTAGGCGGTGGCGCCATGATGACGGTACCGCCATCTGGCATGGCTTCCAGCTGCTGCCGCAACAGGGTGGTTTGGCTGCCGGCGTTCCAGGCGTGCGGCATTTTTTCAATTGCCTCCCCGGTGTAGCCTTCGACGTTATCACGGAATGAGATGCCGGGTGAGACAATCAGGCGATCGTATTCCAGAGTGTCGCCGTTTTGCAGGCTGACACGCTTGTTGTCCGCATCGATAGCGGTCACACGATCATGCACCATGTTGATGCCGTAGGCGGTTTTCAGGGTATCGTAGTTGCGTGTAATAAAGTCCATTTTACGTAGCCCGCCAAGAACCCAGTTACTGCCCGGGCAGGTCACAAACGCTTGCTTGGGTTCAACCAGGGTGACGTTGATGTCGCTGTCGAAATGTTTAATGTAGCGGGCTGCAGTTGCACCACCGAAACCGCCACCGATTATCACCACCCGGGGAGCGGCTGCTTTACCGATGGCCGGAGCCGGCGTTGTGTTATCCGTGGTAGTGGCCTGTTGTGAGTCGTCACTACAACCGCTGAGCAGACTTCCGAGGGCGGTAAGGGATGTTGCCGGTACGACGCTGGCGATCTTGAGAAAATTTCTGCGTTTTATACCGTTCATGGCTATTTGCCTCCCTGTGCTGCAAAGTATTCTGCCACCGCTGTAATATCTTCATCTGTATAACCCTTGGCGATCCGTTGCATGATTGTCGATGGCCGGCTGCCGTCGCGGAAAGCCTTCATTGAGGCCTCGATGTAGGCGGTTGGTGCACCCATGATGACCGGGGGAATGCCTGAGCCACCAGCGCCGCCTGCGCCGTGACAACCGAAACAGGCTGCTGCGATGGTACGTCCGCGATAATTTTCTTCTGCCAACGCAGCGTTACAAACCAGGCCCGAGATGGCCAGTATTACCAGATATTTTGTGTTCATTCAGTTCACCCTCCGACGTTTCCATATGCAGGCACTTTAGCTAAAGGCCTTTTTGTCAGCTACAATACAGATCAACCAACTACAACTTTCAGAGTCTAGTTTATCTACATTCGGTTTGCTAGAGTAATTGTACTTGCAGAAAAAGGGAGGGAAAGAAAAACGGAACTGAGGATAAAATTTATTGCCTCCGTCCCTTACCTCGTCCGTCCTAATGGTGGGGGACAGCTCTCGATGCGCAAGGCCGCACCACCTGTCGACAAAGCATTAAGAAATACCCGGTGAAAATGCATAACTGGCGTGGTAAAATACTCAAATGAACATGCAATCCACCATCACTGACAAACTGCAAAACGCATTTTCGCCTGCACATCTCGAGGTCATCAACGAGAGTCACATGCACAATGTGCCGGAAGGTTCAGAATCGCATTTTAAAGTACTGATCGTCAGCGACGAGTTTGACGGCAAGATGCTGATTAAACGTCATCGTTCAGTGAACGATGTACTCAAACAAGAACTCGACGGTGGCATCCACGCGCTGGCACTTCACACCATGACCACCGAAGAATGGTCCATGAAAGACAAATCGCCAGATTCACCGCAATGCCTCGGCGGCGGAAAATAAATCCAGTTCCCCTAATAGCAATTTTTTTAATCAGATTTTTTCATCCGCAACAGGCGTACCGCCAACAACACGGATGGCGTACCGTGCATTAATAGATCAAAAATATCTATCGGGCGCGATAATGAGCCGCTGAACAACATCCTCAGCTTTTCTATGAGGTGTGGCGCACCGATCGGCACGACCGCCAACATGATCGCGAACATGACCAACAGTGGCACAGGGATTCTATCGATGAGCTTTAGCATAGTTAACTCTGTTTATAAGTATTGTTGCAAATATTCAGCTTCGATCTGCCGCAGTTTTTCATTGAATCTTCTGCTAGCTGCGAAGGGTCTATGGCAAAACACAAACTGCCCGCCCATGCTTTCAGACTGACAGGGCTATCATCTCGTGCCAGCAGAGTATAGGGTAAAATAACGCTATTTTCTCTGGAACACGCGCCCATTGAGTCGTCGCTGCTTTTTGGAATGAGTATACCGGAATCCTGTCCTATTTGGCCGCGTTAGCCTATTAGACCCCTCCCATTCGCCATCAATTCAGACATTTCCTGCACCAGGCTGGCCGCACCCTCTCCCTCCTGAGGGTGTTAACGGGACATATATGGTCCACCTCGGTATTGCAAGATAAAATAACTGTGTAG
>CAYPEL010000246.1:0-2627 GCA_964409635.1 uncultured Gammaproteobacteria bacterium
CACTTTTACTCTGCTTTTTAATGTTATTTATATATCTTTTAATAATAGCACCGCTTGGAATTTTATCATTTTTACTATAAATCAAAAAGTGAACGATACCGTGTGTTGCCATGGCAATCAGCAAACCCTCAAAAATACCAACCTGGTAGACCAGCGCGCCACATAAAATTGCCAGCATTAATGCGTAGGGGCCGTGATGAATGACATGACCAAGCCCAGCGATCATTTTCCAGCCGGTAAATATCATGATTATCGCTAATGCGAATTTAGGAAGGTAGTCCAGGTACTGGATGTTAAGGATAAAGAAGAGAACCACACTGCCAACAATTAAGACAGAAAACTTGGTATAGGCACCGGCCAGTTTATTGGTTGTACTTTTTGCCAAACCATCCAGATTAGTCATGCCACCGAAGAAACTCGAACCCAAATTAGCAATCCAGATAGGAAGCAAGCTATTGTTGCTGTTGCATTTACGCTTTAACGGGTCAATCTTTTCAATGGCAGCATTACTCATCACCTGTTCAATTACGTCGACGACTGCAAGCATGGCACAAAAAAGTATCATGTAAACCATTAGTATGAAGCTGAAATCAGCAGGTATTGGCAAACGAAGTGTAAGATCAACATCTTCCACAAATATCATGGGTACATCGACTAATTGTGCCAGCAGCGCACCGCCGATGATAAGCACAAAATAGGGTATAGCAGGTTTGCTATGCTGGTATCTGGAAAACAGGTATAAAAATACACCAAGACCAGTTGCGGATATGATTATCATCTCTATTCTTGCTGCGCTCCAGAACTCTGTAACTGCCACAGCTGCTGGTACTTCATAGGTAAAGGCAAAAAACTTTACGAGAATCTTCAGGCCAATACCTGCCAGGAGTCCCTCAACCAGATAAACAGGCACCGCAATAAGCAAATACCGTTGCCAGTTAAATTTCCATATAACTGCTTGCATCACAGCGGTCAGAAAAATACAAAAGGCCATGTTCTGAATACCGAAGGTGGCAACGCCTAAAGCCAGGACAGGCGCTAATCCAGCAGCAATACCAGGCGAGCCGATGTAGTTTCCCGGTCTGATCCAGGCGTTAATCCAGCCGACAAGACAGGCAAATGCGACCGTTGCCAAACCAACCTTAATTGGATAGTCTGACATTATGGCGATACCAATAGACAGCGGAATTGCCATTGATCCGGTGATAAGGCCGGCTGCAACATCGCGTAAAGCGTATTGAGCCTGAAAGGCGGCACTGCCGGGTATGGTGACCGGCTGCGAGTGTTGATCGCCTGATATCTGTTTATTATCTGAGTTTTCTTGTGAAGTCATAAACAATAATCAAACCTGAAATTATTTCTATATTAGGGGATCTCTAAAAATATGAATTATCGTTCAAGTTCAAGGCGGATGGATTTCGAGAACAGCATAGTTACTTAAGGTATACACGCGTATCGTGGCCATGTCCAAACGATATAGGTACCCAACGCAGAGCGTATTGGAATTATAACCCCGCTATTCAGTGGGTTCGAGTAATACCTGGGGGCGGTGTTTGTCAACATAGTTGTCGCCTGAGCCTACGCAGCCTGGCTTAAATCAGACTGTTCTCTCTCTGGGCTCAACCAGACCTTCCCCAGATATATCATCATTGCGAGCGAAGCGCGCCAACCTCATGCTATGGTATTAATAATTTGGAGATTGTCGCGTTATTTCATACCTCGCAATGATGGATTAATCAGAGGCTCTCTGGATCAATTCCGTGTTTCATTAGGAGAATTTTTCTGATCTTAATACTGTCACATCACTGATAAATAGCATCATGGCGTAATCCTTATAATAGGTTTCGTTCAGATACTCCGCGATGGCATCAATTACACGTGACTCACTAATTATCTCTATACGGATATTGCTGTCGCTAGCCCAGCCAGCGTCACGCACACCACTGTGGCCTTTGCCCCGGGCATTAGTAATGGTGTACCCACGAGCCCCCAGGCGCTCGATATCTTCCACCAGGCTATGCTCCAGTACTGACTCGGTAATAATGGTGATGAGTTTCATGTTGTGAGTAAGCACTGTTCTACGCTCCTATGCTGTAAAGGTAATCAGTCAGTTGATGATAGAGATGAATACCAAAAATAATGTTGAACGGGAAAGTGACACCGAGTGCGGCGGTGAGTGACAAGGTGGGGTTGGCCTCCGGCAGGGCGATACGCATGGCCGCAGGTACCGCGATGTAGGAGGCGCTCGCTGCCAGGGTTGCCAGCAGTACCGAGCCACCGATTGAGAGTCCCAGCATCAATCCAAGTCCGCTGCCAATGACGGCGGAAAATATTGGAAAAATGATACCAAAACCCAACAGGAAAATACCATAGCGACGCAAGCTTCCCACCTGGCTTGCTGCAATCAGACCCATTTCCAGTAGAAATAATGCCAGTACGCCTTTAAATGGATCAAAAAACAGACCGGCAATCGGTTGAATACCTTCTTCACCTGCTATCCAGCCGATCAGCAGACCACCCAGGAGCAACACAATACTTTTGCCCAGAAACACTTCATGTGACAGTTTTCCCCATTTGGTTTTTTTTGAAATGCCCCGCACCAGAACGATGCCGACCAGGATGGCGGGCAC
>CAYPEL010000247.1:0-2612 GCA_964409635.1 uncultured Gammaproteobacteria bacterium
CTGGTCGCACAGTAATTCATAAATAAAATGTTGATTGTAATAAGGGTATGCAGCAATATCTTCATAACGGACTGGAACCCAGCTGCCTGGGTAAAAGAGCAACTGCCAAACATTATTCGGATTGTTCATTAAATGACGTTGCTCGTATTCGGTGAAAATATCAACTATACAGTTGGTCTTTCGATATCTTTCCTGCGCGTTTGATCATTAGCCACAAGATCGAGTTATTTTCAGCAAGTACTTTTTCACGGTTAGCTTCTAACCAGATGCTGTTCTCGAAGGTAGTCTTAACCTTATCAGATGTCGCCGACTCTACCGTTCGGTTGTTCTGAAAGACCAGGTAACTATAGGCCACTATGGCTGGTAAAAGCAGCAAACCGATTCCCTTGATAGCGAAGCGCATCTCCGAACCTGTATTGTTTTTAGAAATGATTGTAGAACATTACGCCTGGCTTGGGTTTGATCAAGATTATCCTCTCGAGCTGGTTTATCCCTCTTTACCGAGAGCCCAATCCCACCTAAACTGCCTTATTCTGTCATTATCCAGTTAATATAGTCTGCTATTGAAAAAATCCGGCTATCTGCCGCTTAAAGGCTATGGAACCTCTGATTAATTTATTTTGCCTCTGTTGGCGTGGATTTATTTGCACGATTGCTATTTGTTCTGACACCGCAGTGCGGATGAATTCGCACCTGCCTATACCGCCTCCGGGTAGTATCTGGGTTAATCAAGGGCTTACATAAAGTATACCTTACTTGCCTTCTGGGCATTCAAGCCGGAGAATAATGAGCCATGGATTATTTTGTAACGCCGCACGGTGGAAAACTGGTCAACCTGTTGGTTGACCCGGATCAGGCAGAAACACTTAAAACCGAATCCCAGCAATACCCCTCTCTGACGCTCAGCCAACGCCAGTTGTGTGACCTTGAGCTTCTGATGAATGGCGCATTTTCGCCATTAACCAGTTTCATGGGTAAAGCCGACTACGATGCCGTGGTCGATAAAATGCAACTGAGTGATGGCACCCTCTGGCCCATACCCATCGTCCTGGATGTGACAGCCGCTTTTGCCGAAAAATTGCAAAAAGGCCAGAAAGTAGCGTTGCGCGATGCCGAAGGGTTTATGCCAGCGGTGTTGACCGTTGAAGATATCTGGCAGCCAGACAAGCAATTTGAAGCCGAGAAAGTTTACAACACAAGCTCCAAGCACCATCCGGGTGTGCGATATCTGATGGAGCAGGTCAGGGATACGTATATCAGCGGCAGTATCGAAGGTATTCAATCGCAGGTGCATCACGATTTTGAAACACTCTGGGATAGCCCAAATGAAATGCGTGCGTTGTTCAACAAGATGGGCTGGCGTCGTGTGGTGGCTTTCCAGACCAGTAAACCCATGCACCGCATGCAGCGTGAAATCACCATGCTGGCGGCTAAACAGGTACAGGGTCATATTCTGTTACACCCTACTGTCGGCATGACCAAGCCGGGAGACCTGCAGTATTACGCACGTGTACATTGCTACAAAGCGATTCGGCAACACTTCCCGCAAAACCTCGCCATGCTGTCTTTGTTGCCGCTGGCTATGCGCATGGCTGGACCACGCGAAGCACTCTGGCATGCGATCGTCAGTCAGAATTACGGTTGTTCACATATGATTATCGGTCCACGTCACGCCTATCCACCGGCTACTAATGGTGAGGAACACGAATTTTATCCGGATCAGGCCGCGCAGGAAATGGTGGCAGAACACCAGAAAGAACTGGGTACAGAAATACTGCCGGTCGAAGCCATGCACTATGCGCCATCCAAAGACAAATACCTGCCGGTTTCCAAAATAGAAGAACAGAGTCTGGAGAGTATCGAATACACAGATTTACAAATGAAAAAAGATCTGTCCATGGGTGAGGAAATCCCCGAATGGTTCAGCTATCCGGAAGTAGTGCGTATCCTGCACGAAGCCTATCCGCCTCGTAGCAGACAGGGCTTTACGCTGTTTTTCACCGGCCTGTCCGGTTCGGGTAAATCCACACTGGCTAAAATCATTTATGCCAAGCTGGTCGAAGCTGGTGGCCGCCCCGTCACTTTGCTGGATGGCGATATTGTCCGCCTGAACCTGTCGAGTGAACTGGGCTTTTCAAAAGAACATCGCTATCTAAATGTCAATCGCATTGGGTATGTCGCCAGCGAAATCACCAAAAACCGTGGTGTTGCCATCTGTGCGCCGATCGCGCCCTATACCCAGATGCGCCGTTCAGTGCGTGAAATGATCGAACCGCACGGGGAATTTATCGAGGTGCATGTGGCCACTTCACTGGAAGCCTGCGAAGCGCGCGACCGTAAAGGCTTGTATGCAAAAGCACGGCGTGGGGAGATTCCAGAGTTCACGGGTATCAGTGATCCTTATGAAATCCCTGAGAATCCGGAACTCAGGATTAATACAGAAGGGCTGACCCCGATGGAAGCGGCGCAGGATATTTATTTGTATTTGTGGCGGAAGGGGTATCTTGAATCTTGATTTATTTATTTGCCTCTTCAGGATAATTCGTGGGTAGATTTCGATGCCTTTCTGGTGTTATCCACAAGTCCACAGTCTGATTGCTCTTTAATAGGAG
>CAYPEL010000248.1:0-2601 GCA_964409635.1 uncultured Gammaproteobacteria bacterium
GTTCGGCGCGACCCGTTTCTGCTTGCACCCGCAGTATCAACGCAAGCGCCAAGGCGGTAGCGGAAATAGCGACGACGATACCGGTGATCACCATGGCGTGGGGCACCGGATCCGGTGACGCCCCCACTGTGCGGCCGCTTAACGCCACCAACACCAGAAACACGCCGCTGCCCATCACATTCAGCGCCAGGATTTTGCGCAACAAATGCGGGTGGACAATCAGGGCATACAGGCCCAGCGTGAACAGCCCTACCCCGACCAGCGCATAGAGGAACACGGGGCTCATCGCTGCGGTTCCGCCGCTGGCCGACCGCCTAGAAACAAGGCGGCCAACGTTATACCGATGGACAGGGTCGCCGCCGCTTCGATCAGCAGTATCAGCGCGGCAGCGAATGGCGGGGGATATTCAAGCAACTGCCTCCCCACCAGCAGTAACACCATGCCCACTACCACGAACGTCACAAGCCCCGTTACCAGGGTAATACGCAACAGCAACCCTGAAAATCTTGCCCCCGGACGCCAACCGGTCAACAACAATAGCACCCCTGCCGCCCCCAGGACTGCGCCGGCCTGAAAGGCACCACCTGGCGCGTGGGCACCGACCCACAGCAGGTAACCGGCCACCAGAATCAGCAAAGGAACCAGCAGGCGTGACAGACTATCGAGCATCAGCCCGGGCGCTGCCTCGCGCGGTTCCGCAGCACGACTGAGTGACCAGACACCCAGCAGGGCCAGCAATAGCACAGCCATTTCCAGCAGGGTGTCGTAGCTACGGAAGTTAAGCAGCACAGCGGTCACCGGATTACTGACGCCACTGGCTTCGAGGTGCTCCGCAACTGCGTTGCTCAAACCGGGCGTCTGCGCTGGAAGGGACAACACCGCATATCCCAACCCCACTGTCAGAACGGACAGCAGCGCCACTAGCAACCAACGAAACGGTTTTTGATTTTCAACAACTCTGGTCATGAATTTCAGATTCGTTGTTATTCATTCGGGGACATCTTTGTTTCATTCCCTGACTCAAGTCTTGCCAATGCAGCCAGC
The DNA here is from genome assembly GCA_964409635.1 of uncultured Gammaproteobacteria bacterium. GTDB lineage: Bacteria > Pseudomonadota > Gammaproteobacteria > DSM-19610 > DSM-19610 > CAYPEL01. The sequence goes on from CAYPEL010000248.1 coordinate 1,045, forward strand.
AACAAGGCACCGGTCAGACCCGCACCGATAGCCGCCTCGGCCAGCGCAACATCCGGCGCATTGAGCCGTACCCATGCCAGTGCCATCAACAGCCCGAATGCAATGAACAGCACAATACCCCGAAACAGATCCGGACTCGCCAGTGCCCGCCAGGCTAGCCACAACAAGGCAAAGCCCAGCACGACATCAAACGCCAATTGTAAAAAAGTCATCGCTTCCATGGCGTGATACCTCTTTGCCGCGCTGCTGCTGCCACCAGATGGGCGACACTGGCGCCGGCGAGCAACACCAGCAACCAGATCAACAGCAACTTGCCCGCCACCGCCCAGGACTCCGCCTGCAGGGCGAGTCCGGCCACCACCAGTCCCAGGCCGACATTGTCGGCCTTGGTCAAGGCATGCAAACGGCTATACACATCCGGAAAGCGCAACAGGCCGACGGTACCGGCCAGAAAGAAGACTGCCCCGGCAAGCAACAGCAACAGGGTGAGGAAATCAGTCAGCGACATGGTTCTGTTTCCCCGCCACCCAGGCGCGCCGCACGAAAGCCACGGCGGTTACCGCCGCCAGCAGTGCAAACACCAGTGCCACGTCACGCAACGGCGGTTGATCAAACGCCTGCGATAACAGCAGCACACAGGCCACCGCCGTGGTACCGAACAACTGCGCGGCAAGCATGCGGTCCGCCGCTGTCGGACCACGCAACACGCGCCATAGTCCGGCCACTAATGTCAACAGGAGAAACAGCGCCATACCCAGGTACAAAGCATCCATACGCGTTCAGTCCTCTACCTTGACCGCCAGCAGAGAACAATCTTCTGCGCCGGATCGACGACAAGCCTTCTGTTACTGACACGTTTCATTTCACACCTCACTGCTGTGGTTACACGCCAACTCAATTCCAAACACGCTAGCTACCTGTTGCTCCAGCTCTCTCAATTCCTCCATGAAGGCGCTACTGTCGTCGAGCACATGAACACGCAGGCATGTTTCATCCAGTTCAGCACACAAAGTGCCCGGCAATAAGCTCACAATATTTGCCATGAACACCCGAGGCAGGCCCGACGGCAGCCGGAGCCTGTAGTCAAACATCCCTGGCGAAATAAGTAGCCGCGGATGCAGAACACGTCTGGCCACGTCCACACCACCGCGCAGCGAATGCCAGAGAAAAAACGGAATAAAGCGTGCGAGCCCGGCCAAAGACCAGGCACATGGAGGCCATAGCAGCACACTGACCAGCGCCGCAAACAACACTACTGGGGCACCCACCAGCCATGAATCCATGGCACCTTCCGTGAGTATCCACCACAGCAGGGCAAACAGCACGGCACGTATCACGCCGGTCCGCATATGGACCATCATCGTGTCGCGGGGTATAGACTCTAAATGCTGCTGTCGATCAACTGTATGCATATTTATTCCAACATAATTAATAAAAGACTTTCATTCACACGTCAGCCCCCTCATAACCAGGAAAATCCTGGTGATCAGAATATTACAGACCTTGCAGCAGACAGTGTGGTTATTCGTTGCGACCAACTCAATGCCAGTCAGACAA
>CAYPEL010000249.1:0-2594 GCA_964409635.1 uncultured Gammaproteobacteria bacterium
AGGGAGAAAATCAAGCAGTTTGGTCACCCTAGGAAGCTTAAGTAAGTGCCATTCGGTACTGACCCCTTTTCCGTGGCTCATTTCGTGACTAAATTGTGACAATTTCGTGATACTTGTGCAACAACTCTTCCTCAATATCTTGCTGTTTAATCTAACTAAAGCAGGGTATCTATAATGAAAAAACTAGCACCGATTGCGCTCATAGCGGCTTCATTGAGTTCGGCGCACTTAAACGCGCAAGATCTATCCATAACGATCACAAACCTTACCCACGGAATGGCTTTCACCCCCGTGCTCGTGGCGGCACACGACGCAACGGGAAATCTATTTGATACCGGTACAGCGGCCTCTGCGAACCTTCAAGCAATGGCGGAAGGCGGCACATTAACGGGATTAGAGGCCGATTTAGATGCGGTTGCCGCAACACACACGAATTCTGGCGCACCACTGCTCGCAGGAGCAAGTGTCACGTTAGCCTTAAACACGGATGCCGCTCCTGCGAATACATTATTGTCCGTAGTCGCCATGTTGCTGCCTACTAATGATGCTTTTTTAGGGCTCGACGCCGTTAATATACCGACCGCTGCAGGCACGTACATATTCAATGTTAATTCCTATGATTCAGGTACAGAAGCCAATGACGAGCTGCTAAATCCTGGAGCAGGTGGTGCACCCGGCGTAGCGGGTATACCGGCTGATCCAGGTGCACAAGCGGGTACCGGTGGCATGGTAGGTGTGGCGGGCGCAGATAGTAACGCGACGGTACATATCCATCGTGGCGCAATCGGTGATGATAATCTAACTGGCGGCAACAGCGATCTGGTCAATACGGTGCACCGTTGGTTGAACCCGGTAGCACGTGTAACCGTTGTGGTTAACTAGGGAGGACGTGCCATGAAACAACGACATAAGCAGACAGGGTACACCCTTGGTGTGTTACTACTTTCGAGTTTCGCATTATCAGGATGTTTTCATTCAGATTCAGATTCAGACTCCGATTCAAACACAGCCCCGGCAAGTTTTGAAGTGACCGTGGTAAACGCGACCAATAATCAACCGTTATCTCCGGTTGTGGTAGTTGCACATACGGCTGCCTTTTCAATCTGGACGGTTGGTACCGCCGCTTCTACAGAGCTGGAGAACATTGCAGAAGGTGGTTCGAATGCCGAGTTGTTAGCTTCGTTAGCAGCAGCAGACGCCGCAACGGCTTCGGGTACTGGACCGATCGGTTCCGGTGGCACTGAAACCATTACCGTCACCACTGATTCGGCAACACAAACGCTGATTTCGGTGGCTACCATGCTGGTCAATACGAATGATGCCTTTTCGGGGCTTCGATCCATCGACATATCGGGCATGGCGATCGGTGACTCAATGATGTTTAAGGCCAACGCGTATGATGCAGGTACAGAGTTAAACAGCGAATCGCTGGGTACGATGCCCGGGCCAGCCGATGGTGGAGAAGGATTCAATGCCGCTCGTACAGACATTAGTGATGTAGTACGTGGTCACGGTGGTGTCGTCACGGCTGATGACGGCCTGGGCACCTCGGTACTCGACCAGTCACATCGTTTCGACAATCCTGCAATGATGGTAACCATTACAAGAATCTAGGCTGTAACTAAAGAAATAAAAGCGGCTCCTTCGGGAGTCGTTTTTATGCTCAGGAAATTATATCCAGGGCGCGGAACCGGGACGGAGGGAATAATTTTGAGGGAATAAATTTTATACAGTTGAGATTCTTTTTAATTTCATCCCTGAAAGCACCCTATACATCAGTATCACTGCTGACTAAAATTTACTCTCTCCGTCTCGGTTGCACCACCACGGTTGCACCACTAATACCTGCCGGACGAAATCCAACACGAAGCATGCCTTCACACAAGACGCCGTGGATGAATTACAACTGCTCGGCCACCAACTTAAGCAAGTCGCAGACTATGGCAACATGCTGGCTGTGTATTGGGATTTTAAAACCAGCCAGGTTAAAGCGGCGTCTGATCCGCGTGGTGCCGGGTATACAGATCGGGAAAGCGTTCCCTGAATGGGTTGATCGCATTGTCTTTTACAGGCGTATCTGCCCGTGATCCGGACTGAACATCCTGTGTTGCACACCTGGCAATGGTTGCATGATCAGCAGGCAGTTCCCGTGCGCCATCCATCCAGCCGGCCCAATCGAAATGATTGGCCCAGCTGGGGGAAACGACATCGGAGAACAGGATGCGCAAGGCATCCACCACCTGCTTGAACTGCCAGTCAGCCAGTTTTTCATTTCTGCCTTTTTGTTTAAGATAGTGTTCTATATCGTCAGCAGTCAAGGTTATGAGCCGGCGGCCGCTCTGGGCTTTAATAAACTGCTCGACATGCCGGACGCACCAGCGCCGTGCTGCCTCTGGTACGTTGTAAGCAGTTGTTTTTAAGATACACGTATCCCAGAAACGGGAAGTGGCATCGTCCATGATTAAAGTTCCTTGTTAAAAGTGATCGTCCTGGATCAGGATTTGAATTTTATAGATGGGAGGAATAATGCCAAACAAAGATATACATATTTCTGGCTATCCCAGATGTCCAACTTTCTGCCTATATAAATGTTA
>CAYPEL010000250.1:0-2556 GCA_964409635.1 uncultured Gammaproteobacteria bacterium
TGCCTCGTTTGGCGGGTGTAACCTGTACCCGGTGTTTGCTGTTCGGTGCGAACACACCGTGAAAGCGTGTCAGGTTGACACGGGGTTTGGGTACCAGGGCCGCCAGTTTGGCCATGACAAATCGGCAGGAAAGCCGATTTGCACGACCGCAGGGTGGCGCACAGGGATGTGCGCCATGAAATCCAGTGGCTCGAAGAAAACGTGCGTGGTGCCATCCCGGTACGGCGTCTTGTCATAACCACACCTGTCCGGTGTCGGTCAGTGACAGGCGCTTCAAAGTCACCAGATCGCATCACGTGCCATGGTCATGATGGGCTTCGCAAGCTCAGCACCAACCTACACGTTTCCGTAGCGAGCCGACTGACCAAGCCAGCGGTCGATCAATGGCACTACTTTTTCCGGGTGTTTAGCAACCAAAATTTTACCGGCCTGCTCAACCTTCTCCAGCAAATCACTGTCCCGTAACAGGTCGGCAATGTGAAACTGTACTTCGCCGGTTTGCCGGGTACCCAGCACTTCACCCGGGCCACGCAGCTCGAGGTCGCGGCGGGCGACTTCAAAACCGTCGTTGCTATCGCGTATTACTGCCAGGCGTTCGCGCGCCAACCGGGAAAGAGATCCATGGTACATCAGCACACAGCTGCTTTTTTCGCTACCACGCCCTACCCGGCCCCGCAGCTGGTGTAGCTGAGCCAATCCCAAACGCTCCGCATTTTCTATTATCATCAGACTCGCGTTTGGCACATCCACACCGACCTCGATAACCGTCGTTGCGACCAGTAAATCGATATCACCGGCCTTGAACGCCGCCATGCAAGCAGATTTTTGTTTCGCTTTCATACGGCCATGCACCAGCTCGACACGCAAGCCGGGCAAGGCACCGGTTAACAAACTGGCGGTATCTTCCGCCGCCTGGCATTGCAAAACCTCGGACTCCTCGATCAGCGTGCAGACCCAGTAAGCCTGCCGGCCCGCCGTGCAGGCCTGGCGAACACGTTCGACCACTTCGTCCCGGCGGCTGTCCGGAATGACCACGGTTTGCACAGGTGTGCGGCCGGGCGGTAGTTCGTCGATAGTGGAGGTATCAAGATCGGCGTATATGGCCATTGCCAGGGTTCTGGGGATTGGCGTCGCGGTCATAATCAACTGGTGTGGATGGCAATCCTGCCGAGCCCCTTTGTCCCGCAAAGACAACCGCTGGTGGACACCAAAGCGATGCTGCTCATCAATAATCACCAGACCCAGGCGGTTAAATGCCACATCATCCTGAAACAGCGCGTGGGTGCCGATAATAATTTGCGTTTCACCACCTGCCAGTTGCTGTAGTTGCTTTTCCCGCGCCTTGCCCCTGAGCTTGCCGGATAACCAGCCTACCGGTATAGACAAGCACTCAAACCAGTTCTGGAAAGTTTGTAAATGCTGTTCCGCCAACAACTCCGTCGGCGCCATGATCGCTACCTGATAACCCGCCGCTATCGACTGCAGCGCCGCTATAGCCGCAACCACTGTTTTACCTGACCCCACATCACCTTGCACCAGCCGCATCATCGGGTGCGTGCAGGCAAGATCCTGTTGAATCTGTTGCATAACACGGCGTTGCGCGCCGGTTAGTTTAAACGGCAATGAAGCCACAAATTCATCACACAGCTGACACAATTGCTGCAGTGATGGCGCGTTGAATAAGCGCGCCTTGTCACGCATACGCCGCAGGCTAAGGTGGTGTGCGAGCAGCTCTTCGAATGCAAGCCGTTGTTGTGCCGGATGGCGCCCCTCTTCAAGGGCAGCTAATTCCACACCCTGTGGCGGCCGGTGCACATAACGTAACGCCGCGTGCAAATTTGTCATATGAAATTCGCGCATCACATCAGCGGGCAATAAATCCGGCAGGCTATGCGTTTCCAGTTGTTGCAGCACCTGATCGCTGATACGCCGCATCAGGATCTGGCTTACACCCTCAGTTGCCGGGTACACGGGCGTCATTTGCGCTGCCAGCAGCAAGCTTTCCGCTGCCTGTAGCCGCTGGTATTCGGGGTGCACCATTTCCAGGGTGACCGGTCCATTCCTGACGTCACCAAAAAACCTGAACCGGTGGCCGCGCGCAAAACCTTGCTGCTGACTGGTATTGAAATAGAACAGACGGATAATTAAGGCGCCGCTGCCATCACTGACACGCACCAGCAAACTGCGCCGTCTGCCGTATTTTATTTCCACCAGATCCACTTCGGCTTCAACAACGGCTTGCCGGCCGGCGCGTAACGCACCAATGGGGGTGACGCGCGTACGGTCTTCATAGCGACGTGGCAGATGAAACAACACATCCTGCAAGTTGTGGATATCCAGCACAGCAAGACGTTCAGCAACGCGAGGGCCAACGCCTTTTAATGAAGTAACGGGACGGGCATCCAGGCCCTGTTGATCCTTGGCTGAAGTCACTGCAGATATATCAATCGCTGTTTATCGCTCTGGTAAAAAATAGTGGGGGTTGTACCAAACAGTACATTGATTATGCGACACGCTGTTTACAGACCATCGGCAGCAGGGATGCTGCCGTTGAGC
>CAYPEL010000251.1:0-2553 GCA_964409635.1 uncultured Gammaproteobacteria bacterium
GTACGTTGCTTATGCGGCGCGCGATTTACAGACTCGCTGTGAAACATCCCTGTGCGCTCAGCGGCAGCATCCCTGCTGCCGATGGTCTGTAAATCGCGCGCCGCATAAGCAACGTACTGCCTGGCAGGGGCGAATAGTTCCACACCTACCGCTGCCAATGGCCGGATTTGCCGCCTTTTTTTTCAATCAACCTCACCGTTTCAATTGTCATGCCGCGGTCAACCGCTTTGCTCATGTCATAGATAGTCAGTAAGGCGACCTGCACGGCGGTCAGTGCTTCCATCTCTACACCGGTCGGCCCATGGGTTTCGACGCTCGCCCGGCAACTAACCGACGCGGGTTGGCTGGCTGTGGTGAATTCCAGGTCAATGCGGCTCAATGCCAGTGGGTGGCACAACGGGATGAGTTCAGCCGTACGCTTCGCCGCCATGATACCGGCGATGCGTGCTATACCGATCACATCACCTTTTTTGTGGTTGCCCAATTCAATCAGGCGCAGGGTTTCCGGTTGCATGCTGATGCAGCCTTCGGCTACCGCGATGCGGTGCGTGGATTGCTTACCCCCTACGTCAACCATGTGGGCATCGCCGTGGCTATTAAAATGTGTCAGTTTGGTCATGGGGCTTATGTTTGTCAGCGTGGTAAAATCCCACTGGAAACTTAGTATAGCGGTGTCGCGTAATGACGGGTAATGCCATGGCGGATGATATTCAGATTAAGGTGCTTTTTTTTGCTGCGCTGCGGGAGCAGTTGGGTTGTAGCGAGACACACATTCGCCTGCCCCAACCCGCTACGATTCAGCATGCCTGGGAAGTTGCAGTTCCCGGTGAGCCGTTGCCGGCGCATATTCTGGTGGCGCGGAACCAGGAATACAGCAAATTGGATCAACGGGTTGAGCAAGGCGATGAAGTTGCTTTTTTCCCACCGGTCACCGGCGGTTGATATGACAGTCAGTATTGCCCGGCAAGCGTTTGATCCTTGGCGTGAGGTCGAGGCTCATCAGCGCGCGTACATGTCAGCCGGCAAATACGGTGCGACGGCGGTGTTTGTTGGCACTATGCGTGATATGAATGAGGGTCAGGATGTACAGAAGATGACGCTCGAACATTATCCAGCCATGACTGAAAAATATTTATCCGGCTTGTCTACAGCGGCAGAACAGCGGTGGGAGTTGCTGGATGTTTTGATTATCCACCGGGTGGGTGAGTTGGCGCCGGACGATCCGATAGTGCTGGTTGCCGTGTGGTCGCAACATCGCAAGGCGGCGTTTGAAGCCAGCCGGTATTTGATGGAAGAACTAAAATCCAATGCGCCGTTCTGGAAAAAAGAACAGTTGCGGGATGGCAGTCGCTGGATTGAGAAAAACACACCCAGTTGAGCGGATAGGCGCGGCTTTAGTAGCGATGAGTTACATGTTGCGATTGATCGTGGCTAAAGCCGCTCCTACAGGTGTGAATGCTGGAATGGCTGTTTATGAAGCTTTTGCGTTATCCAGTTGTACTTCGTGTATTTCGAAGCTCATGGTTTCCAGGTCGCCCATAATATAAGTCGCAGGTGCAGCCACACCACCTACCGTGCCAGGATTTACAACCTGAGTGATACCGCCTTTAATATTATCGACAGGTTCAATTTGTGCCGTATGGTCATGGCCGCAACACACCAGATCCCAGTCGCCGGTTGTGGCCATGGCGTGTGCATAGTGCGGGTAGTGAACCAGAAAGATACGCTTACCGGCTAGCTTGATACCGGCATCCTGGCCGTAGAATTTTACTCCGCTGCCAGGTTTGTTAGCGATGCGCCCCATCATGTACAGGTCACCGCTATTGTTCCCGTAAATCACATGGATCGGCAAACCCAATGGTTTCAGGACATTTAAAGTGCTGGGTGCAACCACATCACCACAATGCAGGATGGCTTCCGCGCCTTCTGCTTTGGCAGCGCGGCAAGCTGATTCCAGTAACAGCCGGTTATCATGGCTGTCTGATACGATGCAAATTTTCATTAGTAGGTGTGCCAGCCGCTATAGAAATATCAAAAAGCCGGTTTTTCCGGTGCGCTTTTATACATCTCAACACTGTTAAGGATTTCCCGCTTGGCTTCGTCGATACCGGCCCAACCTTCGACGCGTACCCATTTGCCTTCGTCGAGATCTTTATAGTGTTCGAAAAAATGGGCGATCTGCTCCAGCATCATGCCGGATAAATCCCGAAAGTCTTGAACAGCCCGGTAGACTTTACAGAGTTTGTCGATAGGCACTGCCAGTATCTTTGCATCATCACCGGATTCATCGGTCATTTTTAAAACGCCAACTGGGCGGCAGCGCACCACCGAGCCACTGATCAGCGGCACAGGCGTCAATACTAGTACGTCGACCGGATCGCCGTCGTCCGATAAAGTGTGCGGTACATAACCATAATTACAAGGGTAGTGCATGGCTGTATTCATGAAGCGGTCGACGTACATGGCGCCGGTTTCCTTGTCGACTTCATATTTGACGGGATCGCTGTGAGACGGAATTTCAATAATGACATTGATATTATTGGGTACATCATC
>CAYPEL010000252.1:0-2503 GCA_964409635.1 uncultured Gammaproteobacteria bacterium
CGGAATTTACGGCCGGATCTCGAAGCGGGTCTGGTCGGTGCTGTGCTGGCCCTGCCGCAGGCTATTGCTTTGGCGACACTCGCCGGTATGCCACCTGAATACGGTATCTATGCGAGCATCATTCCAGTCGTCGTGGCCATTTTTTGGGGATCGTCATGGCATACCGTGTCAGGACCCAATACCGCAGTCTGTATGCTACTGGCTATCAGTGTTGCACCTCTGGCGTTAACAGGCAGTCAGGAATATATCGGCTTGGTGCTGTTACTGACTTTGCTGGTAGGTCTGATCCAGTTACTGGTCGGAGTGGTAGGAGTAGGCGTTATCCTGGATTTTATTTCCAGCACGGTGCTGGTCGCGATTGTCCAGGCAGTGGCCTTAATCATGATTGTATCAGCAACGGTGTCACTACTAGGTGTAGCTTTGCCCACTGGTTTATCTTTTCCGGAAACACTTGCCGGGCTGGTACAGAGAATTGATTCAGTGAACCCCACCAGTGCAGGTATCGGTCTGGTTACGCTGATGGCTGGCTTGCTGGCCGGCTGGCTGTGGCGGCGTTATGCCATGCTGATTGCTATGCTCAGCGGAATTTTTGCGCTACTGGCACTGGACTATTTTTTTCCCGCACAGGCAGAAGCTGTGCCGGTATTGGGTCAGTTAACTTTGCCGTACCTGCCGTTCTCTTTACCGCCTTTTACTTCCATGCCGACCGGTCTGTTCAGCCAACTAGTGGGCAGCGCACTGGCAATCAGCTTCCTGGGACTGATGCAAACCGTAGTGATTGCCCGCACGCTAGCGCATAAATCCGGGCAGAAAATTGATATACAACAGGATATCGTAGGCCAGGGCATGGCCAACTGCGCTGCACCCTTTGTGTCAGCCTTTGCAGGGTCAGGTTCCTTTAATCGCAGCGCAGCGCATTTGCAGGCCGGGGCAAGAACACCGATGGCACTGGTTTATGCATCCTGCCTGCTAGCCGTTCTAGCCTATGCCGGCAGCCCGGTACTCGCCGCCATACCGCTGCCGGCGATAGCCGCCAGCCTGGTGTTGGTAGCCATTGGCATGTTTGATATTAAATCTATTAAACGAGCGCTGGCTATACGGGAAGAAGCCGTGATCGTTTATTGTGCGTTTTCCTCCGCACTGATTTTTGGCCTGAACGCCGGTGTACTAACAGGCGTGTTGCTATCACTGGCGACCTATCTTTGGAAAACATCGCGGCCCAATGTAAAGATGCGTAGTTACGCTGCGCGGGATGGCAGGCAGGTAAACGCCGTAACAATAGATGGTAACCTTTTTTTCGGTTCATTATCACAAGTTGAAAACCGTCTAACGTTACCGGTTGGCAAAGAAAATGGACGCCATATCCTGCTGATCAATACCGATCATCTGACTTATCTGGATATGCCCGGCGCCGATTGGCTGGGGCAGCTGGTCAGGCGCTGGAAAGAGACTGGACACCAGGCCTATCTATTTGTCACCCGTCCTGGCATTGAAGCCATGCTGCAGCGCTCCGGATTGTTTGAAGGCCAATTTAGAGACTGTATTATTCTCAAAAACAAGCAGCACACGATGAAACATATCCTGCACCCCTATGCAGGGGCAACGACAGCACTGCAAGGTTATGCAGGCCTCGGTGAAGGAGCAACAGCGGTGGAAACCCTCGCGAAACAACTACGATCCATGCCATTTTTTGGTCCAATACCGGTCAACACCCTAGTGGCGCTGCTAGAAAAAAAACCGCCGCAATCAGCCGTAGCGGGCGATATTATTTTCCAGCCTGGAGACCATTTGAACCAACACCTGGTCATCCTGGAAGGCGAGCTGGAAGCGCAACGCATCTGGCGGACTGCAGAGGGGCGTGACAAAAGCCACACCTGGGTACTCACACCTGATGGGGACGGCAGTCACCCGGCGTTACTGACCGCAGCTTCCAATCGATTGCGAGTACGGGCATTGACCGACAGCCGTTTCCTGCTGATTGATGCGGATAGAATCGATGAGTTACTCGGTTGGAGCCAACAGTTTGACAAGCAGCCAGGGGAAGAGTTTACCGAGGTTGCACAGCTGGTGCGTCAGGTAGGTATTTTTCATTACATGCCACCGGAGCAAGCCCGGCAGGTGCTAAGCAATATGGAAACCGTTAACTATGCAGCCGGTGATACTGTTATCCAGGAAGGTGATAAAGGTGATCGTTATTACCTGATCGATGAAGGTGAAGCCGAGGTGATACGCACTGACCCCTTTACCGATGAAACCGGGATCGTGGACAACATGGGCGCCGGTGACAGTTTTGGTGAGGAAGCCCTGCTGCAGGAAGGCTACCGCAATGCCACCGTGCGGATGCTGACACCGGGCCGGCTGCGAGTTTTATCACGGCAGAAATTTGAGGAGCTGGTGCGCCCTTCGATGGTCGAAGAAGTGACTGCAGCGCAGGCACAGCAAAAAATAAAATCAGGCGGGGTAAGATTACTGGATTGCCGCTACGATATGGAGTACGAGGAAA